>JBAPRX010000517.1:0-4841 GCA_049281335.1 Promineifilaceae bacterium (SeqCode) | reverse complement strand
AGTCATTCCTCCGGCAGTTATTATATTTGACCGCGACAAAACAACACAATCTCTTTCCAGGCCTTTCGCCATTCATTCAACTCGATCAAGAAAAAAACCCGTTTTCTTGATCGAGTTGATAAACTTGACATCGGTTCTCCCTCATAAGAAATTAGACAAAGTAGAGGCATAATATTTGGAAGACGGCATAAGATTTCTTATCATTAATGGTATGCTCCAAAAAATGCTCAAAAACGTATTCCCCACACTCTTGCTTCTATCCCTGTCAGTCTCTATTATGTTAGTCTCTGCCGCGCCAAACGATGGTCAAGAACCTGGCCTTCTCTACAGCACCTTTGTTGGGACCTCCCTCTGGGATGAAGCCGAAGCCATTACAGTAGACGACAACGGCCGTATCTATGTCGTCGGCGAATCCCAGTCAACAACCATCTTCCCCGAAAAGGATCAATCAGGAATGGCCCACGAAATTGACATGTTCGTCTTCCGCCTGAATCCCGCTGGGACTGCGATGGACTACGTGTATTACCTCAACACCTCACCCGACCAACAGGAACTAGAAGACATGGCCTTCGATGTCGCCGTAGACAGCACCGGCAGCGCCTATGTCGTTGGGCAGACCGAAAAAATCAACTTTTGTGACTTCTTGGGCAATCCTCCAGGCTACGACACCACCCACAATGGCAGCGTAGACGCTTTCGCCATCAAAATCAAGCCCGATGGCAGCGGTCTCGATTACTGCACCTACTTAGGCGGGTCAGAGTGGGACACCGCCTATTCCCTCCAACTGGATGAAAACAACAACGTCTACATCGCTGGCTTCACCTGGTCGCCCGAATTCCCCACAACCGAAGGTGTCTACGATGACTCCATCAACGGTCTGCGGGACGTATTCGTCGCCAAGTTGAGCGCCGACGGAACCCAACTGGAATACAGCACCTTCATGGGAGGAACCGGACAAGAAACCGCCAACGCAATCGCCCTGGACAACCAAAATAACGCCTATGTCACCGGCTGGACAACCTCCGACGACTTACCAATTCCCACAACTGTTTTAGACGACAATTTCGACGGCCCCTTCGACAGCTTCGTCTTCAAGTTAAGCAGCGATGGTTCAAATCTGGATTTCAACACCTATTTAGGCGGTGAAGATGAAGACCGAGGTGAGGATATTATCGTTGATGACCAGGGAAAAATCTACGTGGTCGGCGAAACCCGCTCCCCCGACTTTCCCACAACACCCGGTTCAATGGATACAACCTTTGGAGGCAACACCTGTTTCTCCATGAACTGTTCCGACGCCTTTGCCCTCCGAATGAACCCCACTGCGACGTCCCTTGAATATGCCACCTTCATTGGCGGCGACAGTGAAGACATGGGTCGAGCCGCCTTCTTGCAGCAGGATGGGAGCCTGTTCGTAACAGGTGATTCCATCTCCGCCACAGGGTTCCCCACAAGTCCATTTGCCTATGATTCCACCCCCAACGGTGAAGGCGATGGGTTTGCCCTGCTCCTCAATGAAACCGGCTCCGCCTTCAACTATGTTACCTATCTTGGCTCTACGGATGTGGATAAGAGTACAGATATCTGGAGCGATTCTCAGGGGACTTTTTATCTAACCGGCCAGACACTTTCCACCGACTTTCCAACCACCTCCGGTAGCTTCGACACCCAACACAACGGCGACTATGACGTCTTTGTCTCCAGGCTCCGAATGCCGGAGATCACCAAATTCTATATCCCATCCATTTTCCGATAACGGTCTAAATGTGTTGTTTCTGGAAAAATATGAACGGAAAATCAGTCGTTCCTCCCTGCACATATAGTAGAAGAATCACTGTAAAAACAATACCTCACTCATTATCAAGGGTAGTTGGCAGGTAAGAGTTGTAGTCAAAACTACCCTGTGTCTGCCAGAATTGAAGCAAATCCAACAATGCTTGCGGTGGGTTATTAGGGACAGCGTGGCCCGCCTGGTCAAGTTCACTCAACCCATGACAGGAAGTACAAACCCGAATCTCGCCCGGTTGAAACGTCAACCAATAACGCTCCCGTACCACAGGATCCCCATTCCCATCAGTAAGCTGCCAGCTTAAAGCCCGCTGCGCCGGAACAAAAGCTGCCATAGACCCATCCGGTGCAATGACCGCGCTGCCTGCTGGCCCAGGGCTTGGTGGATTATGAACGGCCGGATCATGCAAGATCTGCGCCAACACCCGCCGACCAGGACTGGGATCATCGCCCGGCCCCTCCCAACCAATCCCCCGCAACAAGTCACCCTGGAAAAACTGAATATAAACCACATCATAAATCGTCCCCGCTGCGCCAATCGTCTGAACGCCGCCAGGAACGCTTAAATTAAAGGCCTGCTGCAAATCCAGATCATCACGTGTCGTTACATTTCGGCTAACCAACAAAGCCAGATTGCTTTGCTGCAGATAAGCCTGAAGAACAGTCACACTCACCCCGGCCTGATCGAAAATCTGCTGCTCGGGGCCGGGTAGGTCTTGCGGTGGAGCTGTCGGCCGTGTTCGTGGTCGAACCTCAACCGGATTCAACTCCCACAAATTACCGGAATAAGTCACCTGAGCATCCGGGTCCCAATAAGTGACCGTCTTGTTAATCCCCGAAGTCAAAGCCGCGCCCGCTTCCAGATACCCATTCCCGGCCGGCGTCAACATCCGCAGCCGGAAATCATAAAGGGATGGCCCGCTATCGGCATCCTCCCCGGTCTCAAAAGTATGCGCTGCAATTACAGACCCATCCGACATCGCTAGTGGGTCGCGGTAATGGCCTGAATTGTTGGGCGTATCATCCGTTCCGGCCGTATCAGGGTGAGTGGCATAAACCACCGCAATATGATCCGCATTCGTCATCGGCGGCGCATCCAGCCGAATCACCTGCCCCGCAGCGTGAGTCCCAAACTCCGGCGCTTCAATCCCATAATAACGGCCGGGTTGCATTGGATCCTCCGCAATTTGGAACATATTCTCAATCGAATTAGGGTTAAATCGCGGATACTGTCCGTAATACTCTACAACATTCGGATCATCATTAATGCTGTTACTGATATAGTCATGCAGGTCATGTCGGCCGAGATGGTTCAACACCTCACTCCCCGTCCCATCCTCACTGACCTGCCAGGGAAAGAAATGATTAAAACTATGCCCCACCAGATTCGTGCCGTCCAGCAAATCGTCTCGACAGCTTCTTGGTTCTGGGAAAACCTCCGTCCGGTCATCTAGCGGAACAGCATTTGGCCCTTCATTTGAATAGTTGAAGGTACCGTAATAATAACCACCATAACAGTCTCCCCCGCTGCTTGCATGAGCATCCGAATCAGCCTGTTGGTCCTGCTGCAAATGGTCCCACTGCGTAAAAACAACTCTACCAAAGCTGTCTACAATCGGCGTGAAGTCCCCCGACGGCGCGTGATTCAATAACAACAATGCCCCGGTTGACGGATTCAGCTTCCACAACCCCGTAACCGTTGGCGTCTCTTCATACTCATCTAGTTGAGGATAAAGATGGGCCGCCCCATTATGCGGCCGATCACTGGTGAAAATAATCGAATCGTCCGAAGCATAAACCGGACTGATATTATTGTAATTCTCCGGCTGGTTCGGCACTTTGGTAATAACCGGTGTGTCGCTCGGTCCCAGCCCTGTTACTTCATAAAGCTGCCAGTAATAGTCCTCCCACTCATACTGCTGTTCAGGAGCGCCAATAACCATGCTAAAAACAGCCTTATTACCATCCCAATGAACGGCCGGATCCCGTACCGCAATTGCATCATCATCCTGAAACTCCCCTGTCGAGCCATATCCGGCAAGCTGCGTCAGATTCTTCAAATCCCCATTCGGGTAGCGAATCCACAAATCCCCGCCGCGCCCAACCTGCTGCATCGAAGGCATTTGGTTGGCAAAAGTCGAGCCAATCGTGGCAAAATCATCACGAATTGGGACCTGGGTAACAAAAAGAATGGGGTTCATAACGGCCGAATCACCATTCTCCTCAAATTCGGCCGCAATATTCTGACCCCCCGCTCCCTCAAACGCTTCTGTCTCTTCACGAACCGGCTCCGGCTGGTCAGCAGGACGACACCCCAGGAGCAAGCTGGTCATAATTAGCAAGGTAATACCAAACAACAACCGTCGAAATGAATGCGAATGAACCTTCATGATCCGGGACAATCTCCTTTTGACAAGGTACAAATGTTTAAGGTCTGCAACTGTCTAACACCCTTAATGTGATTGCGTTATAACGTTAAGCATAGTCGGCCGTTTACAAATTGCCATAAACTAGACAACAGCCCCAAAGTATAAAACCCACAATTCACCCCAAATAAAAAAGCCTCCCACCTATATCAACGAAGGCGGGAGGCTGTATCTGATTTTTTACAGAGAAAGCCGTCTATTCAACCGGCACGACCGGGATATATTGATAATAGGTATTCATACCACCACAATTAACCGGCGTCACAACCGGTGCATCCAGTTCAACAACCGGCACAAGATCGGCCGAAACCGAAGCCATATTCGAAAGGTCGTTCCCACAATCGCCCTCTGAAATAGTATACGTGAAAGTGTAAGTCGCAGCGTCGCCCGGAGCAATAGCCGCCGCCCCCGACACCACCACATCATTCCCATTCAACGTATCCGTCACAACCACATTCGAGGCCATCTTGATCCCCGTGTTTGAAACAGTAATCGTGTATGTGATCGTTTCACCAGGTTCGAGCGTACCAACCGGCTGACTCTTTTCAATCTCAAAACCGGCTCGCGGCCGAACAATAAACAACCCCTCACCCCGACTGTTGATAATCACCACCCCACTGTCAAAGT
>JBAPRX010000516.1:0-1772 GCA_049281335.1 Promineifilaceae bacterium (SeqCode) | reverse complement strand
CTCCCGCCCAGCCCGCTTCATTTGAACCGAGCCAGCCCAAACCTCAGACAGCCGACTCCGTTCCGCTTGCGCTCGCTGGCGCGGAAGGGATGGGTGGTCGGAATGCCGTTCAATCCGTCGCCGAACATGCTTCTCTTATTTCTGAAAACATCGCAGCCGAAACGACCTCACCAAAATCAACCAATTCAAATATCATGCAAGAAATGACGATCACGCCACCTCCCGCTACAGATGCTTTTTCGCCCCCAATGCCGGTTCAGAGCTCAGCCGGTGTAATGCGCACCGCCGTTCAACTGACCTTCCCCTTGGAGATTGTCTCGTTGCAACTCACGCCAGCTTTTAAGATGTGCGATCTGCAGCTGAGATCGAGTTCGCAGCTGGTGACGATGCGCCTGGCGAGCGGTAACGCTTCGCAGCCACCTATCGACTTGGACATCACATTTGAGATTGCAAAGATCGAGCTTGAGAATGGGGCCATCCGCGCCATTCGCCTGTTGCCCTCGGATCGTCAAAGACCAGCGGTGGTCTCTTCGTCCTCTTTCGCCGTCGCTGGGTTGGAGCTGGAAACAAGCTCCAAGGTTGCTTCGGTGCTCCTCGCGCGTCCTCTACAGGCAGGTGCTTCGGTCTACCTCACGGCAGGCTTCCAAATCGCGGCGATAGAATTCTCGGCTTGCTTCGGAGTAGCTGCAATTATGCTTAACTCGACCTCGCGCGATGCCTCCCTCCAGCTGCCTGGCGCAGAAACGAATCCGACTGAGGAGGCGCCGATCTTTGCGATCGAGCGAGTTGAGATGAATGGGAGTCAATTGGGCCTCATTCAGGTGACTCAACTCGGCTCTGGGAAAGCCTAAAGCTTCATTCCTAGAGTCGGGGATTCCGCGCTTTCTTACTTGAAGCTCGTCCAGTTGAGAGAGCGCAGCGCCTTGGGCAAGAACTCGCCATTTTTCCGCACGAGTTTTCCGTCAAAGAAAATTTCGCCGCCGCCGTAATCCTTGCGCTGGATGCTGACCATGTCCCAATGGACCTGGCTGCGGTTCCCGTTGTCCGCCTCCTGATAAGCCTGCCCGGGCGTAAAGTGGAAGGAGCCGGCGATTTTCTCGTCGAAGAGAATGTCCCGCATCGGATGCATGATGTAGGGATTGCAGCCGAGCGAGAATTCGCCGATGTAGCGCGCACCGGGATCGGAATCGAGGATTGCGTTGAGTTTCTTCGTTTGGTTGCTTGTCGCATCGATAATTTTCCCATCGCGAAATTCGAGCCGGATATTGTCGAAGGGGGTGCTCTGGTAAATGCTCGGAGCGTTGAAAGCGACGTGCCCTTGCACGGAATCTCTCACCGGGCAGCTGAAGACTTCGCCATCGGGAATGTTGCGGTCGCCGCCGCAAATGATGGAGGCGATTTCCTTGATGCTGAAGCGTAGGTCCGTCCCCGGGCCTTTGATTTGCACCCGGTCTGTTTTTTCCATCAGCGCTTTGAGCGCTTTCATGCCGGGCTGCAACTTCCGGTAGTCGAGCGTGCAAACCTTGAAGAAAAAATCCTCAAACGCCTCGGTGCTCATTCCGGCCTGTTGGGCCATCGCCGGGGTCGGCCAGCGCAAAACGACCCACTTGGTTTTCTGGACCCGCTGGTCCTGCAACGGCCGCAGTTTTTTCGCGATCAGCTTCATCCGATCGATCGGCACGTCGGCCAGCTCGCTGATGTTGTTGGTCCCGCGGATCGCGATGTAGGCGTCCATCTTTTTCATCCGGGCCAGCTCATGCGCCGCCGTCACG
>JBAPRX010000515.1:0-2817 GCA_049281335.1 Promineifilaceae bacterium (SeqCode) | reverse complement strand
CCGTCTCTGTTCACATCGCCAACAAAAATTTCATAGCCACTCCAATTCCCGGCAGCAGGATGTTCTTGGTTTGGCTTTGTCAGGTCAAAGATTGCCTCCGGAGTCCCCTTTGCCGGTGCCACAAATATCCGGTTATAAGTTGCTGTTAATTGGTTCCAAATCAGGTCGTCACGGCCGTCTCCATCTACATCGGCCGTCAGCGTCTTGTAACCAATCCAACCAGGCAGCGGATGGTCCTGCGATAGAAGGGATAAATCAAAGGTGCCGTCGCTTTTACCCAATCCAACGTAAATTCGGTTGGCTGTCTGGGACTTTTCATTCCAGATCAGGTCGTCACGGCCGTCTCTGTTCACATCACCGACCAACATTTCATAATTGTCCCAATTCCCGGTATTAGGGTGATCCTGAGGCGGCAGCGAAAGGTCAAATAATTCATCCCCTTCTGGCGCTCCAGCCACACTCGCATAATTGTTTATGAGGAGCAGGAAGCTGGCGAGAACAGCCATCATGACAATAATTATCGCTCGCGTTTTCAAGATACCGGTATAAAATTTTGATGCGTTCATTTTTTTCTCCTTTTAAATATGACGTCCAATAAATGCTGCTGCCGGTCTTTTAACCATGTGTTTTGTTGTGGCGGCCGAGCAGTTGGAGAAAGCCTATATTGGGGGTATGATTCAGGCGTGATTTTAGTCTGATTTTGCGCGATTTAGGGGGAAACTTCCCCGTCTTTAAATAAAAATGGATATTTCGGCCGTCACTGCCTTTAGACAGCACCAGACGAGGCCCTGATATGACCCATGTCAAGGTCCAGCTTTTCGGCCGTATCCAGGTCATCAACAACGACCAGCCCATCGACCTCAAATCACGCAAAGCCCTCGCCCTTATCGCCTATCTGGCCCTTACCCAGCAGCCCCACAGCCGTGACCGTTTGGCTGCGCTCCTCTGGCCCGAATCGGACGAAAAACGGGCCCACAACAGCCTCAGCCGCAGCCTCTATCAACTGAATCGAACCCCGTTGGCAGAATGGCTGGAGACCGAGGCCGACGCCGTTGCCCTGGAGACTCAAGCGGTGGTCGTTGACGTCAACCGCTTCGACCAGCTTCTGGAACAGTGGCGCACTCACAATCACCCCCCGGCCCAATTATGCAGCGATTGTCTGGCCGACTTAAGTGTAGCGGTCGGTCTCTACCAGGACGATTTTCTGGCCGATTTCTATCTGGCCGACGCCAATGATTTTGAGAGTTGGACCGCCGCCCAGCGCCAAAGACTTCGACGCCAGATGCTCCGGGTCCTGGAAGCGTTGGCCCAGACCTATGCTGCCCGGGCCGAATTTGACCGCACCCGCCGCTATGCCCGCCGCCAGCTTGAACTGGACGATTTGCAGGAACCGGCCATCCGGCTGCTGTTGGAATCCCTGGCCCGGACCGGACGCAGGCGGGAGGCGCTGGCCGAATTTGAACGCTACAAAGCCCGGATGTGGGAAGAGTTGGGGCTGGAAGTCTCGTCCGAAACCCAGACCCTTATTGAAGCGATCCGCAGCGGCGACCTCGACCCCGTCCCGGCCGGGCCGCAAACACCCTCAGCAACAAAACCCGTTACCACAGAGCGACAGAAACCAGTTGACCGGCGACCACTCCGCATCCTGCTCGACAAAGTTAAATCCTTTTGGGTCGAAGGCGTTCTGGAAAATTCTCTTCATGGCGCGGCCTTGCTCGAACTGGGTATGGAACTGCGCCCTGGTGAAGTTGATTACCCCTGGGGGCTGGTCATACAGCGGCCGGGTGAGGAACGCTATGCGCTGCCCGGCGGCCTCTCAATGGCAGACGTATTCGACGACAACGGCCAGGCTCTGTTAATTCTGGGGGAACCCGGCTCCGGTAAAACCACGATGATGCTCGATCTGGCCCGGACTCTCGTCCAGCGGGCTGAGGCAGGCGACCGCCACCTGATTCCGGTTGTCTTCAACCTCTCCTCCTGGCGAAGCGGTCCCTTAATCAACTGGTTGGAAATCGAACTCAACGAGAAATATCTGATTCCCAGGAAAATCGGCCGGCAATGGCTGGCCGATGACCAACTACTACCCTTGCTTGATGGGCTGGACGAGGTCAATATTGACCGCCGCGACGATTGCGTGCAGGCCATCAACGAGTACCGTCAGGCCCACGGGCTGGTTCCCTTAGTCGTATGCAGCCGGGTGTCAGAATACGAAGAACTGGCCGTCAAACTCAAGTTGGAAAATGCTGTCCTGCTCCAACCGTTGAGCGATGCCCAGATCGACAACTATCTCGCGGCGGCGGGCGGCCGTCTGGAAGCCCTGCGCCAGAAACTTGCAATTGACGCCGAGATGCGGGAAATGGCCCGAACCCCCCTGATGCTCAGCATCATGTCCCTGACCTATCAAGACAGCGCCGAAACTGCGGTCAACGCAGGTATGGGCAGCGGTCAGCGCGAACGGCAGGTGTTTGAGAGTTACCTCGACCGTATGTACGATCGGCGGATGGCGGGTCAGCAATACAGCCGGGCTCAAACCGACGGCTGGCTAACTTGGCTGGCGGCAGCCATGGAGCAACGGGGGGAAACGATCTTCCTGATTGAAAGTCTGCAACCAACCTGGCTTAATAAGCCGGGAATCAAGGTCGCCTACTATTACCTGTCCCGATTTATCGCTGTAGCCATCATGACCTTCTTTCCCCTGTCAAATTGGGTGATTTGGCAACTGACTTACAACAACTATGGATGGTGGGCTGATTACTTATCGGTCATCGGCCCGCTCCTCACTTTTAGCGCATTTTTTAGCGTGATGTTGGCTAGCCT
>JBAPRX010000514.1:0-2347 GCA_049281335.1 Promineifilaceae bacterium (SeqCode) | reverse complement strand
GTATACGGACGATTGCCCAATAGAATGACCTTATGCAACCGTAGATAAGTCAGACATAAGGAGGCAATGACATGCAACTTGAATTAAACGGCCGTATCATTTCCAACCAACCCGGTCGGGACACAATCGAACGGGCAATTTTGAGCATGACTGATGTAGGATCCATTTTGACGCTAAGTAACGGCCGACAAGCCTTTATCCAGGCGGTAGGCAGCCGATCAAACGGGTTCATCATGACCGGCAAGGACAGCAGCAGTCAGAAACGATATGACCAACTTAATGCTGTTGAAACGGCCGACGTGATTTTGGCGTTCTCCGCCTTTCTGACCGGCTCCCAGGAATGGAAACGAGCTATTCCCCCCGCCCGAACCGCCCCGCAGAAAAAACCAGGCCAAATGACCGGCAAATCTATCTTCATCTTGCTTATAGTTGTTTTCGTGGTCGTATTGGGAATAGTTGGGTTCGGCATGTTTATGACGGCTCGAAGCGGCGGAACCGTCGCCTCCTCTGAAACAACCCAATTTGTACCAATTGTGGCCGGTATCGCCCTTTACCTGGGCTGGTTGATCTTTTTGTTTAGCTGGCTGCGTCCCCGGCTGGGCGGGTGGTTATCCAGGGCGCTAAACAGCCAGGTTAGCGAAAATCTCGTCAGCGGCAGTTGGCAGGCTGACCAGGGCAGCGCTCTGTGGAAAAGAGGCTTAATCATAAGCATTGAAATGATCGTTTTTATTCCAGGGACATTCATTCCTCTGCTGGCCGTCGGCCTTCTTTTCCTGCGCTAATCAGGCCAAAATTTCAGCCGCCGCTCGCTGGCCGCTCTCGATTGCCCCCTCCATATACCCCTGGTAAACGGCCGTATGCTCTCCAGCAAAATGAAGTCGGCCGAACGGCTGCCGCAAGGCGTTCCAATAAGCCGTGACAGAACCGGGCGGAAAATACAGATACCCGCCTTGAGTCAACGGTTCATTAAGCCAGGCCATCGTCCGGCTGCTCTTCAGATAGACAGACGAACCGGGAAAGAGGCTCTCTACCTGGGCCAGCACCGTCGCCACCCGATCTTCGTCGCTCATCGCTGAATAGTCGGCTGCCGGTTTTCCCCCCGTATAAACGGTCAACATGCCGCCCTCGCCCGCCTGCCCGCCAGCCGTCAGCCAGATACAGTTCATGGGCAAATCGGTCAGCAGCAAGCCGCTCCAACTGGCCTCATCCCAGAACGGCCGCTTATATTCCAAAATCACCTTCGTCACCGGCCCCAATCGCAGCGCAGCCAACATCTCACGGTAGGCGGGTGGCAGTGGCGGATCAAACTGAATCTCCCGCATTGGCCCAGGCGGAACAGCCAGTACAACCTCCTCCGCCGCCAGCTCAATGGAACGGCCGTCCGACGCATAACTGACCTGAACCCCCGCCTTTTCCTGACGAACGGCCGTTACCCGGCTGTCCAATCGCAGGTCGGGCAGTTCCCCGGCAATCGCCTGGGCCAGCCGGTCGTTGCCGCCCCGGATGTGGTAGGTTGCCTCCTCCTGCGCCGGAACCATCTTGCCCCAACGCGCCAGATCGAGGGTGGAATGGCCCGCCGGTTCCACCAGGAATTCAGCCCGCAGTCGAGCGGCGAAGCCTTTCTTAGCCAGTGGATGAACGTCAAGGCTCTCTAACCACGCCATCACCGGCATCCGGTCTAATTCGGCCGCGTTGACTGCCTGCTGTGGATTGGTCGGGTCGCTCACCCGTTCTCCCAACTCAGCCAGCGCCTGCTCGATCTTGGCAACTTCCTCATCCAGCCGGACACCCCAAACAGAGACATCATCATCCGCCCCAAGCCGCCCATCCAGGGCCAGCCAGCTAAACCAGGCATCCATCCCCGGAACAGTTTCAAGCGGCAGCCCAAACTGCGCCGCCATCGCCAACACTCGGCGATGGTTGGCATCAATTAACTCGCCGCCCGCCTCGGCACAACGGCCGTTATCAAAGTCACGCAAGGTATAGACCCGCCCCCCGACCCGCGAACGCGCCTCCAACACAATAACCGGCTGCCCGGCTCGGTGAAGTTCCAAAGCGGCTGTCAGCCCGGCGAAGCCTGCGCCAACGATAATGATAGGTTTAATTGCCATTGGGTATCAGCCACGAATGAACAGGAATGAACACAAAGCCTTCTCCTTTATGGGTAGGATAGGCCGAAGCCGAAAGGATATAGGGGATTTTCGGAGTCGTGAGGCAGGTCTTCCTTCTGGTTGCGAACGGCCGTCATCGAGGATGGCAGCTCAAACGGCAATTTCCCCTCCGGCCTGGCACGGCCGAAAATCACATCCAAAACGGCCGCGTCACTGGCCCCAAAATCGGCCAGCAG
>JBAPRX010000513.1:0-5446 GCA_049281335.1 Promineifilaceae bacterium (SeqCode) | reverse complement strand
GATAAAACCTTTGCGACTCACTTAAACCAATGCTGCAACAAATTACATTTAGACGGCCGTCCAAGATAGCCTCGCCTGCCTTGCCTTCGGCCAGCCGTCTGCCACTCATCATTGGCGTCACTCTCGGCCTCTGGCTGACCATCTATCTCTACGCTAACACCCTCAACCTCCCCTTCTACGAGGACGACTTCGGCCACATACGTTGGCTCTCCGGCTTCACCAGCCCCCTGGAGCCTTTCATTACGGCCGTTGGCGTTCCCGCCTACCGCCCGCTGGGGGAAATGTTCCTCAAAATCTGGTACATCCTGCTGGGCAGGCACGACGCCACCTGGCTGCGCTTCCTGAATATCAGCATGCACAGCCTCAACGTTGCTCTCGTCGCCGCCATCGCCTTCCGCCTGGATCGCAGCGTCCGCCGTTACTGGACGGCCGGATTATCGGCCGTTCTCTTCGCCGCCCTGCCCTATACCTACCAGGCCGTCCCCTGGATCAACGTCTTCTTCTACCCCGTCAACAATCTGTTGCAGTTGTTCATGCTCCTCACCTATTGGGAAGGACGAAAACGGGGTAAAGTCGGCCTCATCATCCTGGCCCTCTTCTTCTGTTTCCTCTCCCCCTTTGAAATCGAATACGGGCTGGTCAACGGCGGCCTGCTCTTTGCCATTGAAGCCGCCTTCTGGCTCCAAAAGCGCCAGAAAACGATCTGGATGGGCGGCCCGTTGCTGGGGCTGGGGCTGAATCTAATCTTCCTGGCAATCTGGCTGGTCGTCCCCAAGAGCGCCTACGAATTTGGCCCCCCAACCCTGGAACGGCTCTACCAAATCTCCTATTACCTGCTCCAGGGACTCACCTACCCCGCCGCGCCCCTCTCCCTGCCGCTAATGAACCTGACCGGCATCAGCGATTTAGCTGCCGTCGCGCTCGTCTCCATTCCCGTCCTCATCATTGCCGTCATCATTCTCGCCCGTCGTCGCCAATGGGCGTTGCTGGTCGCCAGCCTGCTGATCTTCCTTTGCCTCCAGCTCCCCGGCTGGCTGACCCTGACCTTCAACTACTACGTCAACGGCCCCCGCCTCTTCTACCCCTCCGGCCCGGCAATGGTCTGGCTGTGGGCCGGAGTCTTTGTGGGGTTGGCCGGGATGATCGGCCGTTATCGCTGGCTCCGAACGGCCGTTGTCGTCCTGATTGTCCTGGTTGTCCTCGGCCAAAATATCCATTTCGTCCAGGTATTGTTAGACCATTACCAGATTGTGGGCGATACCGTGCCGCAGTTAGGAGAGATTGCCAGAGAGATTCCAGTAGATCGGCCGCTTTTGGTTGTCAACATGCCCTCCTGGGTCACGCCGCCCCAACGCTTTTACGCCCTCGGCAACAATGGCGTCCAATACATCCCTTTCTTCATCAGCATTGACGACACTATCTACGCCGAAAACGACAGCGACCACCCCGTTTCGGCCGTTCAATTCCACAACGTCCGTACCCAGCAGCCCTATTTCTATGGTATGTTAGGCCCAACACTGGAATGGGAAGGACTGTATGAAGCAGCAACAACGGCCGATACCATCTATCTGGCCCAATACACCCCCGAAGCCGTCACCTTACAATTGGCCGGTCGAACCAACAGCGTCACTATCAGCCCTGACGCCTTCCATTTTCAGGACGATATCGCCCTCGAACTGGCCCAATACGCCCTGCAAGGCGACACTCTGAACCTTGACCTAAACTGGCAGGTAAATGAAGCCGCCAACGACAATCTGACCGTCTTCGTTCATCTCTACGGCCCGGATGGCAGCCTTATCACCCAGGCTGATGGCTATCCCTTATTGGGAATGCTCCCCTTCTGGCTCTGGGAACCGGGCCGAACAATGCAAGACCATCGCACCCTGACCATTCCGCCCGACGCCCCGCCCGGAACCTATCGAGTCGGCGTTGGCATCTATGATCAGGCATCGGCCGTTCGCCAGCCCGTCGCCGACAAAGACGGCAACACTTTGCCCGATGACGTCGCTATCCTGCTGACCTTTGAGTGGCCCGATGGTTAATGGGACAGAGCGCGAGAGGGGGTTGTGGCAGCGATGGGGTAGTTTAGGGCTGGCGGCCTGGTGCGTCCTGCTGGTGGCTCTCGCTTACGGCGACGCCCTGAGACTGCCCTTCTTCTTTGACGACTTTGTCCACCTGCCATACGTAGATGCCTATTCACTGAGGGAAATGTGGCAGACGGCCGGTTCGCTCGCTTACTATCGTCCCCTTTCGTTCACGATCTGGAAGATCATGTACCTGGTGGTGGGACATCACAGCCCCTTCCTCCAGCACGCCTTAAACCTGCTGCTGCACACAGTCAATGGATTTATGGTTGGCTGGCTGTTTTGGCGGTTGGAGATAGGAGGTCGGCGGACTATGGCGGGAGGTTTTTTAAGCGCGACCCTGTTTCTGTTATTTCCTTTTAGCTATCAGGCCGTACCCTGGATAGGTTCAATGTCGCACCTGTTGGTCACGAGCCTGATCTTGCTGGCGCTGGTGGGTTATTGGCACGGCCGAGAGGGAGACGGCCGATTGTGGTACGTTCTAAGTCTGGCAGCAGCCGCGCTGGCCCCCTTTGCCCACGAGAATGGGGTGCTGGTCGGCCCGCTGGTGGCTCTGGTTGAATTGACTGAGCCGGCACAGCGGGAGGCATGGCGACGGACGACCGGCCGTGTGGCCTTATGGAGCTTACCGGCGCTGCTGTGGCTGCCAGTGTGGTGGCTGGCTCCGAAGGCAGTGAGCGGCACGGTTACTATTCGGGGCGGGGAGGCAATGCTGCAAAATGTCCTCTATTTCCTGCAAGGTCTGGCTTATCCACTGACACAACTAGGAGGATGGCTGCACCAGCACGGGATGAATGACCTGGCAGCAGCCGGGGTGTTAAGCGCGGTGGCTTTGGGGAGCGCAGCCGGAATATTGGTCATTACCAGGGCGGGGCGGCGTGCTTTGCTGCCCTGGTTGTGGTACGCCGTGACGATGCTTCCGGCGGTCTTGTTCTTGAGTTTCGACTATGTCATTAACGGCCCGCGCCTGCTGATGCTTGCCAGTGTGGGGGCAGCCTGGCTCTGGACCGATGTCATCGTCACCATTGTCAAAAACGACCGAACGAGCGTTCGGGACTTTGTTCAATTAGGGTGGTTTCGCCTCCTAACGGCCGTTTTTTTGCTCATTGTCCTGGTTCAAAACGGCCGTTTCATCCAGGAACGGATGACCATTCACCAGACATTGGGCAACGTCTACAATGAGGTCGTCGAGATAGCTTCCCAGGCCAACCAGCAGGATCAGACGGCCGTCTTCATCAATCTACCCTCCTGGATCACCCCCGGCACAGCCACCTACGCCGTCGGCCACGAAGGGGTGCAGTTCTGGCCCGATTATGCCCAACCCCATACCCTTGCCAGCGTGACAACCGGCCAACCGGCCGACATAGCTCTCTTCCGTAATGAAGCCATCCGGCCCGAAATGCCCTACTTTTACGGCGTCAGCGGCCAGGCAGCCGATTGGCCGTCTCTAGCCACCAATGATGCCGCCGTTTTTGTCGCCGATTACCAGCCCCAGGCCATCAACTTGCGTCCCGTTGGCATCCTGGGTGTGGAAGAATCGGCCATTGCTCCCGTTGCCACCTTCAATCAAGGGCAAATCATTCTGGAAGCGACCAAAACGGCTCCGTCGGGGGATGGAACGGCCGTCCGCCTGACCTGGCACGTCACAGAACCCCCACCGGAGAGCCTGACCGTCTTCGTCCATGTCATAGACGCCAGCGGCCAACTGCTGCTTCAGGCCGATGGCGATCCCCTGGCAGGCTCCTTCCCGCTCGGTCAGTGGCCCGCCGGATTAACGGCCGAAGATCAACGCTACATTCCCATCAGCGGCGAAGGGTTGCAGGTGTTAGTTGGCCTCTACGACCGTAACAGTGGTGAACGCTGGACGGCCGAAACCGCCACAGGCGAAAGCTGGCCCGACAACGCCGTCCGCTTCTCCATCGCCCCCGATGGTTGATCAACCGCCGACAAACTTCGTTTTGTAGCCCAACTGCTGCAAAATCTCCGCGACCCGATCCCGGTTATCCCCCTGAATCTCAATCGAGTCCTCTTTCACCGCCCCACCGGCTCCGCAGGCCCGCTTCAACTGTTTCGACAGCTTCTTGGCATCTTCCGACGTCAGTTGAAGATTCATAATCACCGTCACCGTCTTGCCGCCCCGCCCCTTCTTTTCCCGCCGGATATGAGCTTCCTGTTCATTGGGCGGCAAGCTCTTGGGCTTGGGGCAACGGCAGGGATAGCTGCCACAGCGCGGGCAGCGTTTCATGACAGCAGAGTCGGTTGAGTAGACGGGGTTTCGTTTTTGTCGGGACATTGTTCAGTAAAAAGTAGGCAGTTAAAAGTAAACAGTCAAAAGTGAACGGTAATCGTAGTAGGTTTATACCAAAATTTCTTAGAGGGGAAAGTCAGGTAGGCTTTTTGTAACTACCGTCCAATCGTCACCGGCAGTTGAATAACATCCCCCCGCCCATCAAGCCGGGGGGATCGCTGTCCGGTTTGGGGATCATATAGGCCGATCAAAATTGTGTACTCGCCTGGGGCCGTTTCGGCCGAAATTTGCATCAGATGGCTGTCCTGGATCACATCTCCTTCTCGCCACCAGCCGGTGGGAAAATCCCCATTCAGCGGCGGCCCGTCCGCCCCGGCGATCTGGTTTCCGGCAGCATCTACCAGATGGATAAAGACCGTATAGTCCTGAGAAGGACGGCCGTCTGCCCGCCAGTAAAGGTCAATGGTTGCTATCTCTTCAGCACCAGGGGAAGCAGGCGATAACACATACCCCAGAAAAGTAATCTGATCGGCCAGGGGAACCTCAAGCGGCTGGGCTATCTCCGGTTCGGCCGTTTCTCTGACAGCCAGCCGCGCTTCGCCAACAATCAACAATGCCGTCGCCGTTCCATCCGGCCCCACAGCCGGAATATCCTTCTCCTGCTCGGCATCATATAAGGCGACTAGAATTCGGAGCCGGGCAGGCGCTTCCGCATCGCCATTGGCATAGACATGATAGACATCCCGCCATATCTGACCCGGTTCCCATTGGCTGGTCGGTATCATCCCCATTGCCGGATAACGATTGACCTGACCGACAGAGACGTTATTACGGCCGAGTAAATTAACCGCACTCAAATAATCTTTGGAAACTGGCTCGACAGCCTTCCAATACAATACCACTTCAATCGGACTGTCGCCGCCCGGTTCCGTACTTTGTTCAGGGGCCACCTCAACGCCGACAAGTTGTATCTCCCCACCTCCATCCCGGAAAGAAAAGGGGCCAAAGGCAGCTTCCACCGGGACAGCAGCCAGTGGTTCCGGGTATTGGTAAGCGGGCCGGATCGTTGTCCAGGGCAGCGCCACTGCCACCAGAAAAGCGGCCGTTGGCAGCC
>JBAPRX010000512.1:0-30713 GCA_049281335.1 Promineifilaceae bacterium (SeqCode) | reverse complement strand
TCTATATTCCATCTGAATAAAGATTGGTCTTATTTTGCACAATGAACCAATCTATTGAAGTTAAAATTAACATATTGAGCTAACCTTCATGGAAAAACTATCACAAATAACGACGCTAAAGGTCTTCGGCGGAACCCACGAGGGCATGTCGGGCAAGCACAATGAAGATAACTATGGCATCTTCGCCTGGAAGATGGACGAAAACCAGATATTACATCTGGGCGTCGTTGCGGATGGTGTCGGGGGCCAAATTGCCGGGGAGATAGCCAGCCGTATAACGATTGAAACGGTCGAAGCTTACTTTAACGAACAGGATTCGATTAATAACGTCAGCGGCCATCTGGAACAGGCAATTCTGGCAGCAAATGAAGCAGTCTATAATGCCAGCCAGGAAAACCCGGAATACCGGGGCATGAGCACTACCATCGCAATGGTGGCTGTCGTGGACAACCATCTCTATACCTCCCATGTGGGCGACAGCCGCATTTATTTCCTGCGCGACGGCCGTCTCCAGCAAGTATCCATTGACCATACCTGGGCGCAGGAGGCCATTGAAGCCGGTCTGCTAACCCGCGAACAGGCCAAAGTCCATCCCAACCGAAATGTCATTAAGCGACATTTAGGAGGGAAGTTACAGTTGGAAGTAGATCATCGTCTGGCTCTGATTCCGGGGCAGTCGGCCGATGAAGCCCACGCCAACCAGGGCATGCCTCTCAATCCGGGCGATACCATTTTGATTTGCAGCGACGGCCTGACAGACATGATCAGCGATGAAGCAGTGCTGGACTCACTGACCAATCATTTCAACGATTTACCCACCGCAACGGCCGAACTCATTGACAAGGCAAATCAGGCAGGCGGACGGGACAATATCACCGTTGTCCTGCTTCAGGTTCCCGGTAAAGATAGTGTGCCTGTTGCAACCACATTAATCGAACACGCACCTGAGGCTGCGGTTGTAGAGCCAACCTTGATCACGGCCGCTCCGAAAACGATCTCTCGCGCCAAACCTGCCGCTGCCACAACAGCAGCGGCTGCGACAGAGCCGGTGGTGGCCCAACCAACGCCAAAGAAGGCCCGAAGCTGGAAACTGCCGATTCTCATTCTCATTGTTTTGGGGGTCTTCCTCTTAGTTGCCCTGGCAGTTGGGGCCTATTTCTTGTTTGGCGATAATTTGAAACCGTCCCCAACCCCGACTCCAACCGCAACAGTGACCACCATACAGGAGACGCCGCTGCCAACCCACACACCTGGCTCTCCGGCAACAGCCGCTATTCTGGAAACGGCCGCCAGTTCAACGGAAACCAGCCAGGATGCTGGCTCTGAAGGAACAGTCGAAGGGCAGCCAACCTTACGGGCAACCCTGACCCCAAGTGTGACCCCCACGCGCACCCCCATTCCACCCCCGCCCTTATCAACAGCCACGCTCCCAATTCCAACAGCCCTACCGTCGGCCGCGCCAACAAACCCACCGCAGTCAACGCAGGGGCCGCCTCCCGCAACTTCAACCAAAAAACCGACTGCAACCCAGCCTCCCCCTGCCACGCCAACAGGCGACCTTTCCAGCCGCGTGACCCCAACCCCCTAAATTTCTCTTTGATTTGAACGTCTCGTAGGCTTTGACAACCTTAAACCTACGCTTGCCTATGCCACCGGGAAAATGACCGAGAAAACCGTTCCCTCTTCCTTGTTGCTTTTTACCTGAATATCTCCGTGATGGGCGCGAACGATACCCAAGACGGCCGCTAATCCCAACCCTCGGCCTGTAAATTTCGTCGTGAAAAAGGGATCAAACACCTGTGGCAAAATCTGCTCCGCTATGCCCATACCAAAATCCGTGACCTTCAAACAAACATACTCCCCGGCAGGCAGCGTCTGCCCGTAACGGGATTCAAAGCTTGTCTCAATCGTCACCATATCCGTCTTTATTTCAACCATGCCTGGCCTTTCATTATAAGCCTCGCTGGCGTTGAGAATCAGATTCAAAATAATTTGTTGAATCTGTCCCGCATCAGCCCGAACAGGCAGAATGTTATCCCCTAAAACAGCCTCCAACTCCACATTTGAAGAAACAGAAACGGTCAGAAAGGCCATATTGTCGCGGATGAGCGTATTGAGGTTGATAAGCTCCAGTTGAAAATTGCCCCTGCCAGAATAGGCCAAAAGCTGCCTGGTGACATCGGCCGCTCGTTCCCCGGTTTGCATCGCCTTTTCAATGTTGCTGCGGGCCGGTACATTTTCCGGCAGCTTCATCAATGCCAGGGTACATTCCGTCAGGATGCCGGTCAACAGGTTGTTAAAATCATGGGCAATACCCCCGGCCATAATTCCAAGACTCTCTAATTTCTGCGTGCGAATCATGGCCTCTTCAACCTGTTTTTGGTCGGTAATATCATCAATTACCAGGGACGCGAAGCTCACCCCGGCTAATGCTGTCTCAGAAAGCTTCTGCTCGGAGTTGGTACTCCCAACTACTTTAACAGGCTGCAATTGGATGCGAATATGGCGATTCAGGATACTGTCTTTAAATTCAAAATCCGTTATCTCGTTATTAAGTAAATTGTTCCAGGCTCGTTTCCAAAACGGCTCCCAATAACAGGAAGTATGGGGACACTTCCCATGTAATAGTTCGTGAATGGATAACCCGGCAACTTTTGTTACCGGTTTGAGTTCCCAACGTTCAACAGTCCGGTTTGCGCGGAGGATAAAACCGTTTCGATCCAGCAAACAAACCAATTGTGCCAGGGAATCTACTGTCGCTTCCCATTCGAGTTTAGCCTGCTCAATTTGTTCCAGCAGGTTTGATAATTTATTAGACGTTGGGCGAGACATATTGAATCACTTGTCGTATAATGAATAAGAGGAGCATATATTCATATGGAATGAAATAATGTTCAACTTTCCAGAAGCGATGCAGTATAATTCATCAGCAAGAAGCAGGAGTAAAGTTTTTCTCCAAAGTACATTTTTCAACTTATCAAACAACACAAATTTTCCAGTTAAAGGCTCAGTCGTCTTTATAACTATATCATCTACTATTCTTGACTGGTAATTTTCTTTGATTATTCAAGACGGCCGCAAAACCTTGAGGTTCATTTTTGATGCAAACGACAAATAAAGGCAAGGGCAATGTTCTCATCATTGATGATGACCGAATGATAGTTGACCTTGTAAAAATGGCATTTGTTGGCGATGGCTATCAGGTATTAGCTGCTCAATCGGGAACCGAATTAAATGAGATGTTAAATGGATTAGACCTGGAGCATGAGGTTCCCTTTGACCTGATTTTACTCGATTTATTGCTACCTGACACCAGTGGGGAGGAACTTTACCGACTGCTTCGAGCAACCCCCCAGCTTGAAAAAATCCCTATAATCATTCTTTCGGCCGCCGCCACCGTCCAAAAGCGCATCCAACTCCTGAAAATGGGGGCTGATGATTACGTTATCAAACCCTTCAATGTGGATGACCTCCTGATGAGGGCTACCGTTCATATCAAGCTTGGCAAAATGCGCCAGGCAAAAAATGAGGTTGAGAGCCGTATTGACTTGTTGGGAGAGATCGCCCGAATGATCAACGCTTCGATGGCGTTGAGCGAGATAGTGGAAAAGACCCTGGATGGGTTAACACGTATTCTCCAGGTGGATAGGAGTGACATTTTTCTACCTGAACAAAATGTTGGGGAACTCGCCGTTGCCGGGATCGAAACGCTCAGTGACGATCATTTATCTCAAGCTGCCATGAATAACGGCCGAGGAATTATGGCCCACGTACTCAACGGTGGAGAACCTTGTGTCATCAATGACGTCCAGAGTGACGTTCGCTTTGCACCTGAGACAGATCAACTACCGGGTCAGATAACCAAATCGCTCATCGGCGTTCCTATGGCCGTTCACGGCCGTTCTGTTTGCGTGCTGCGGCTGTTTAACAAGAAAAACGCCCTCTTTACCGCCGTAGACCTGGACTTCGTCGTTTCGGCCGCCAGCATTCTGACCATTGCGCTGGATAACGCCTATCTACAACATTTATATGAATCTACAATGAAGTCGAGCGATTGATGTTAAGCTTTACAGCTACCGGGTAAAAACAAACCACTTAGTAAGCGGCCAACAATTAATCATTCAATCAAGTGGCCGCTTACGCCTAAACCGCCCGCACGATTCCTCAGTGCATTAAGCGCCTTTATTTGCGGACGGTCACTTACTAACAAGGAGAACTATTCATGGATTTCACCATAAATAAACTGGAAGAGATTTGGACGGCCGATGAGAAAGAACTCGGTGTCGCCAATGCCCTTTACCACCGGTTAGAAGGGGTGAATCCCGAATTAAAATTTTACGCCAGCTACCTGCACGTCCAGAACTTTGAGGTCGGAGATGACTATTACATTCCCACCGACTTTATAGAAGGACGGGACGAAAAAACCGGCCATATTGTTCTAAAAACCACCTTCCACAAAATATTAGAAAACACCTGGACCCGCATGCCGGAATTTATTTTGCACGGCGTTGGTCAGATCGAAAAACTACCCCCTGCCTGAACATGGATAAATTTCAAGCCATCGTCTTTGATATGGATGGCCTGATGGTAGATTCCGAGCCGGTTGCCAGGCGCGGTTGGGAAATTATATTGGCCTCATACGGGAAGGAGCTAGACACGCAGACCTATGAACGCATGGTTGGACTGCGGTTGGAAGACAGTGCGGCGCTGGTGGCGGACACCTTTGGACTGCCCATAACGCCGACAGAACTGGCCGACCGAAAAGAGGCCGTGATGGTTCGCCTGCGGGCTGCCGGGCTGCCCGTGATGCCGGGGCTGCACGCCTTGACTGATTTCCTGAACGCTCAACAGATGCCCTGGGCCGTTGCCACCTCCAGCCGTCGCCAATATGCTTTTGATGTCCTGGCCCAACTGGGACTGGCAGAAAGCTGTCAGGCCGTTGCCGCCGGAAATGAAGTCTCGCATGGGAAACCGGCTCCTGACATTTATCTGCTGGCCGCCTCGCGCCTCAATATCGCCCCCGAACACTGTCTGGCCCTGGAAGACTCCGTTCCCGGCGGGCGGGCAGCCGTTGCTGCTGGAATGACGCTGGCGGCCGTTCCCAACGGTCACACCAATTCGGCCGACTTCCCCTTCGCTCACTACGTCCTCAACTCCCTCAACGACGCGATTCCGCTCGTCAAGCGTAATGCCTGAAGTGTATGACTCACACTTCAGACATTACGCTTTGTTTTATATTTGGTGCTCCTGCCTATAAGCAGCAATCTGCTCCCGAATCGCATTCTTCTGCTCAATATTCGCCTGAATCGGCTGCACCAACTGCGTCTGATACATATCATTGACGGAGTGAGTCTGGCTCATCGCCGCTGACGCCCGGCTCAAAACCCCCTCACGAACCGGCTTAATCAGATTGCGGTGCAAATGCGTCTCTCCCTCATCAAGCTCAAACCAACCGTTCAGCGGTTGAACGACATTGGTGCGAACGCCGCTGATGGTGTTGGGTGTTTCCGCTAATAAGTTCGTCATGGCATCCATAATACTGGCCGCCTTGTCGCCGATCCCAAAAGGAAGCCATTTCAGGACATCCTGGAACCATTGGTTGAGCATCTGGAGGAAAGAGCCGACCGCTTCAACTGCCTCCTGCAACGCCGCTTCAATGGCCGCATAATAAGCATTGACCCGCTCAATATGTTCAGCAAGCCAGCGTCGGCCGTTATCCACCAACGGAACCTGCGCTTCAAATTCAGACAACGCCTGTTCCCCGGCCTGCAGCCCTTCCTCAACCGAAGGCACATTCTGGAGCAGTTCATCCAGAACGCCACTCACCGACGCAATCCCATTACTCGCCACAGCCCCCAGGTCAACCCCTTCCACCTGTTCGTACAGCGCCACCAGACCACCCAAAATTCCAACCTGACCGTTAAGGGAACTGATTTGGGCATTCGCTTCTTCCAGTTGAAGCTGGTAAGCCTCGGCAGCCGGATCGCTGCCGGGGTCTGTTGTTGGCTGGTAAGAGGCAAGCTGCCGCTGTGCCGCACCCAACTCTGATTGCAGCCGGACATTCTCGGCCTGGGCTGCTGCCAGCCGCGCCAGCAAATCAGAAGCATTTTGGCTCGTCTGAACCGTTGTCACCGGGGTGGTCGGTAAAGGGGGAGCCTGAACCGAAGTGATGGTTGGCGGCTTGCCTTTGTCTATCAACAAAGCCGCTCCCGTTCCGGTGGCCGTTGCAGCAACGGCCGTCAGCGCCGCTGCCTTCAGAAATCCACGCCGGTTCATTCCCTGATTGACATCATCATAGGACATTATTTAAGTCTCCTGTCCGTCGAATCTTCCCAATTCGACCCATCAAACATTACAGGCAGATAGTTATCTATCACGAATTGATAATTATAATGGCAAACCCCATTCCCATCAGCAGGATCAAACCCCGCGCCCCCCTATACGTTATGCTTCCTAATTAAGTTTTAACCCTTTGCGTGAGATATTTCTAAAATGAATCAATCCATCACGAGGGCCGTCATTTAGTTGGCTGGGTATAACCGAACCGTTTGAGGGACTGGTCACTGCGCCGCCACTGCGGTTCCACCTTCACCCACAGTTCCAAATAAACTTTGCCTTGAACGAGGGTTTCTATCTCCTTGCGGGCGCCCGCCCCGATGTCCCGCAGTTGTTTGCCTTTATTGCCGATGATTATCTTTTTGTGATTATCGCGCTCAACAAATATCGTGGCAGCAATATAAGTGATGCCGTTCTCCCGCAGCTTGTATTCATTGACCTGAACGGCCGTCCCATAAGGCAGTTCCTCTCGCATTTGCAGGAAAATCTGCTCCCGGATCAATTCGGCCGCAATATCTCGAATAAATGTATCCGTTGTCTGGTCAGCCGGATAGTAACGCGGCCCTTCCGGCAGGGCATCAATCAACAGTTGCAGCAGCGCCTGGACGCTTGCCTCATCAAGAGCGGAGAAAAAGATCCAATCGGCATCCGGGGCCAGGGCGCGGTAGGCTTCGGTGCGCGGCAAAACATCCTCCGGCGCAACCAGGTCCGCCTTATTAATTGCCAACACCAGACGGCTTCGTTTGGGCAGCTTGGTCAACGTCTCGGCAATGGCTTTGTCCCCCGCGCCGGGCGGCTCGCTGCCATCCACCATCCATAAAACAACCTCCGCGTCTTTCAACGCTTCTTCCGCCACGCCCACCATGAACTCATCCAGCTTGTGGCGCGGGGAGATTAAGCCGGGCGTATCCACAAAGACAATCTGGTAATCCGGTTCCGTTAAGATGCCCAGTTGGTTGGTGCGAGTTGTTTGAGGCCTGGGAGAGACAATTGCCACCTTTTGCTTCAAAATGGCATTCATCAACGTGCTTTTGCCAACGTTCGGACGGCCGATCACCGCCACAAAGCCCGACCGGTGTCCTTCCGGCAGCGTTTCCTCTGCCAGAGAAGCCAGGTCTAGCTCCGCCATTTCCGAAGGCTGGTATGTTTCTTCTTGTTCGCTCATTCGCTGCTCAATATCTCCTCGACCATCGTCCGCCCGCCAATAATCTCTGCATCACTCTGCCCTTTCCCGGCCGAAATCACCAGACATTTGAGGCGGGTCTTCTTGAAGGGGGCCAGCCAGCCGGCCCATTCGTCGCTGGTTGGAATCTGCGGTCGGCCGTCTTCGCCCAGATCATACACATAGCCAACCGCCATCCGGTCGCTGAGAGAATCTATCCAGGTTGCTAGTGGGTTGCGATGTTGGGCCATGCGGATGTCCAACGCACAGCCGATAGCCAGGTCATCCGTTACCTTTAGCAGCCGTTCAGCCTGATTAACCAACGGCGCACCCATCCAGTAATCATAATTGCGGAGCGTCAGAGCCATCCGGCGGTTAACTGCCTGCGCCCAGGACTCATCAAACCCTTGAATAACCGGCGGGGCATCGCCACCCTGTAAATAATCCAGCATCGTGTCTTCACTCTGGAAAAGATCAGGTGGCGCAGTCACATAGACCTGAGAGCCAAGCAGCCCGGCTGCACCGATCCCATTCAAAAGGATCTCTTTCCGGGCGCGGGCCGAAAACATCTGTTCCGGGGTTAGTTGGGGAGCCGTCACAGACCAGACAACCAGCCCCAGTTCATCAATCTGTTTTTTAAGTTGGCGGTAAAAACGGGCATTGGGTTTGCGCCGGTAGCCATAATCAAATTCGGCCGTTTGTAGATTCACTTCGATGTACCGAAAGCCCAAAGCGGCCGCTTTCTCCAGTGCTTCAGGCGTCTCCTGGCTCAGCGAGCCGGTGCTGATTGCAATTTGCATTCTCTATCTCCAATTATCAACAATTCTCTCCATCTCCCGGATGGTTAATGCCACTCGTTCATCTCTTAGCAAGGGGAGGCGGGTGCGTGTCCGGCGAATCTGGTTCAAGTCCAGCCGCGCCGTGACCAACGCCTCTTCATAATAGGGGCCTTGCGCGATTAAAATCCCTTCAGGGTCGTAGACCGTCGAACCGCCCCAAAAATTAACGCCATCCTCAAAGCCGGTGCGGTTACAGTGAACGACAAAGTTAGTAAAGATACTGGCGTAAGCCTGATTTATATGTTCCACCCATTTGGCGCTGCCGATCTTCTGTTCGGTGGCAACGCCTCTGCCGGGGGAAGCAGACGTAAAAATAAGAATATCTGCCCCATCCAACCACAGCAGATAGGGTGGGCTGATGTGCCAGAAATCTTCGCAAATCAAAATACCAACTCGGCCGAAACGGGTGTCAAAGGAGCGCAGCGAGTTGCCCCAGGCAAAATATCGCCCCTCATCAAACATGCCGTAGGTGGGCAGGTAGACCTTTCGATGCAGGTAGACCAGTTCGCCGCCGGACAGATAAGCGGCGGCAATGTGAAATTTTTGCCGCTTGTCTGCCTCCACAAAGCCCACAACCAGGTCCAGATCACGGCTCGCTTCCAGCAAACGGCCGAACACCGGGTCTTGTATCGTTGGCTTGATCGCCACGCTAAAGGTCAAATCCCGCAGCCGGTAGCCCGTCAGCGAAAGTTCGGGAAAGATGAGAAGCTCAACGCCTTGATCGGCCGCTTTTTCAATCTGCTGCAAATGCAAAGCCAGATTTGCCTCTATGTCGCCAAGTTTCGGCGTAATCTGGGCCAGTCCTATTTTTACTTTCATCTATTTGTTATCCAGGTGACAGGCACTTGTCTCCATAAGTTTTATGCAAAGACCTTCGTTTTAAGTGCCTGTCACCTCAAATCGCCTATGAATCTCTTCCCTTAAGCTGTAGCCGATTTCCTGATTGCGCCACTATAAATAATAGACACCCAACA
The DNA here is from genome assembly GCA_049281335.1 of Promineifilaceae bacterium (SeqCode). GTDB lineage: Bacteria > Chloroflexota > Anaerolineae > Promineifilales > Promineifilaceae > JAKEFB01. Next base: position 21,402 of record JBAPRX010000512.1, on the reverse strand, counting down.
ATGCTGACCACAACCAGCCCTGCGCTCAAAACCGTATCCACTCGAAACGTACCAACCAACGGCATGGAATCGCCCCGAAACAGCGTCACAACACCATAGGCGGCGCTCATCAAACCAAAAATCAACCACCAATACGGCCCTTCAGGCAGCCGCCGTCTCAACACGAGCGCAAGAACAAAGACAACGGCCGTTAATCCCAAACCAAGCAGTTGACTCTGGTAGCGGACGGCGAAAACGCCAAAGCTGTCCGGCAAATCGGCCGTTAGCCAACCAATCGTCGTCTCACGCCCAAAAGCACAGCCCGCCAGCCAGCAGGCCGCCCAGCCAAATAGATGGGCCAGAACAAAACCCGGAGCCAACAGCGCCGCATAACTTGTAAAAGAGACCGAGTTCGAAGAATCTCCGTTCGAAGAATCTCCTGCCCGGCTACGCCTTCTCTGCCACCATGACCACAGCCAAAGCGTCAGCAGGCCAGAGACAATTGCCCCATGATAACTGAGACCACCCTGCCAGACCAGCGCCATTTCTTCAGGCACTTCCCGAAAGTAGTCCCAATTAGCCCAGACAAAACCAATCCGGCCTCCGACCAGAGCCACCAGCAGACTGACCAACAGCCCATCCAGCCAGCCGGGATAAGGGGCAGGGTGCTGTCCATCCTCTTTCTTTTTTATGAACCAGGCTGATAATCCAATCCCGGCTGCCAATCCAACTCCTATTACAACGGTATAGCTGTAAAGGAAAAAAGGACCATAACGGCCGAGTATCGGATACATAGAAACCCGATCTTAAACGATATGCCCCAATTGAGCAAAAGACATACAATACCCACTCATGTTAACGAAGAAAGTCTTAATGGCGCAGCAAAAGCGGATCGCTCTTGTCGCCCACGATAATAAAAAAGACGACCTCGTCACCTGGGCCAGGTTCAATCTGGGAACCTTGTCTGAACACGTCCTCTACGCCACAGGCACAACTGGCTTCGTTCTGGAGGCAGAACTGGGATTGAAGATTAACAGGCTTCAAAGCGGCCCATTGGGAGGTGACCTCCAACTGGGGGCGAAGATAGCGGAGACGGAGATCGATCTGCTTATCTTCCTCTGGGATCCGCTTGAAGCCCAACCCCACGACCCGGACGTAAAAGCCTTGCTGCGAATCGGGGCCGTCTGGAATATTCCCATCGCCACTACCCTGGCTTCGGCCGACTTCATCATCTCCTCGCCCCTCATGACCCAGACATACTCCCGACAGGTGCCTGATTATGAAAGTTACAAAGAGCGCATGAAGGACAGGCGTTTTGGCGTTGGTGACAGCTAAAACCGTTCAACCATACCACCCAAAAGACGGTGACGCGCTGGCCTGGATTCATAACAAATCATTTCCAGCCGAGCGAATACGGCCGCACACCTTTTTCCGCTATCTGGCCGAAGTCATAGATGTACAGGGACAGGTCTGGACCATCTCCGACGAGAGTGGGCCGGTTGGTTATGGCTGCGTCACCCCCGTACCGGGCCTGGAGGCGATTTTCCACCTGCAAGGCTGCATTGATCCCGACAAACGGCGGCAGGGCTTTGGAACCCACTTGCTTAATGCAATCCTGGCCTCCTTCATGGAGAGAGGCAAATTCCAGCTTTCGCATGCCGTTTATTCTCTTTCCAGCCCGGCAGCCCGTTTCCTGTTAAGCCGTCAATTTGTCGTTGAGCATATAGAGTGGCAGTTATTACTGGAAAATCCCGGCCAGTTCTCGGCCGTTTCCTTCTCGCCCGCTTTCCGGTTGGCGACCTATCACAAGGCAGAAGCCGTTCGCAGCTTTCGCAAATTGTATGATGCCGCCTTTCGTGGGCTGCCCTGGTACCAGCCCTACACCAGCGCCGAGGAAGTAACGGCCGAACTTCCTGACCCGGCCAATCTCCTCTTCCTTCTGGATGGCGAGAAAACGGCCGGTTTTGCCTGGCTCCGAATGCCAGAGCCAGACGTGGGCGAGATAGAACCATTCGGACTCCTCCCCGCCTATCGAGGCAAAGGGTTAGGCGTACCATTTCTGATAGCCGCCATCCAACAACTGGCCGCCAAAGGGGCAAAACGGGTACGAATTGGCGCCTGGCAGCAAAACGAACGCGCCATCCGCCTTTACCAACAGATCGGTTTCAAACACGTCAACACCCAAACCTATCTAGCCTATAATTCAAATACAGGTACATAGTGAAAGATCATTTATAAATCAGCTTTTCCTTCGGTAAATGGAGCCGTCAATTACTCAATTACCAGCCGTGTCCTTTACCGTCAATTACCTAGTTACCAAATCACCAACCATTTAATAATTCCTAAACGCAACCCCTTATGACCACCAACCCGCCCACCACCATCGAAAAAATGCGCGGCCTGCGCTGGAACACCCTGGCCGATTCGGCCAACACCATCTTCGCCCAATTCACCTTCTTTGGCTCCGTCTTCATCCTGTTCTTGAGCGCTCTGGGATTAAGCAAAGGGCAAATCGGCTTCATGCTTTCCCTCTTTCCTTTCGCCGGACTCATTGCCCCCTTCATCGCCCCCAGGGTGGCCCGCTTTGGCTACAAACGCACCTTCCTGACGTTCTGGGGTATAAGGAAAGCCATAACCGTATTTTTATTGTTCGTTCCCCTGGTCATGGCTCGCTTTGGGGAAAATATCACCATGCTCTATGTCGTGGTTATCGTCGGCGGCTTTGCCCTATGTCGGGCAGCGGCCGAAACCGGGAAATATCCCTGGAGCCAGGAATTTGTCCCGAATCATGTACGTGGCAAATATTCGGCCGTTTCCAACGTCTTCACAACCGTTGCCGGTCTGGCAGCCGTGGCGGTAGCTGGATTTGTTCTCGACCGTTCGGATGACCTGTCCGGCTACATTCTGCTCATTGGAATCGGCATCTTTTTCGGCCTGGTTGGATTTTGGGGCTACTCACACATCCCCGGCGGCGCACCAACCATTTTCGTTGAAGAAAAACAACGGCGGGCCATACACGAAGCGCTTATAGACAAAAATTTTCGCAGATTCCTCATTGGCATTGCTCTGATGACGCTGGCGACAGCGCCAATGACCACCTTCTTACCCCTCTTCATGCAAGAAAAGGTCGGATTGAGCGACAGCCAGGTTGTCTTGCTCCAAAACGGCAGCCTCATCGGCGGCCTGCTCCTGGTATACCTTTGGGGATGGGCGGCCGACCGCTTTGGCAGCACCCCGGTGATGTTATCCGGCATTCTGGTCTATATGTTGCTGCCCGTTTTGTGGCTGATCATGCCCCGTCAGAGCGCCCTTAGTTTATATGTCGCGTTGGGGATCGCCTTCTTACAAGGGATGGCCGGGATGGGTTGGGCCATTGGGTCGGCCAGGTTGCTCTTCGTTAGTGTGGTTCCCGCCGAGAAAAAAGCCGACTATATGGCCCTGTACTACGCCTGGATCGGGGTAGTGGGCGGCGTAAGCCAGATCGTCGGCGGGTGGCTTTTGGAAGGTTCCCGCAATCTTTCCGGCGAGTTTCTCTCCATTGAAATTGATGCCTACACCCCGCTCTTCCTGATGGGGCTGGTACTGCCGTTGGTGGGTTTTGTCGTGCTGCGGCAGGTTCAGGTGGACAACGAAGTCGGTATGGGCGAGTTTGCCGGTATCCTGTTTCGTGGCAACCCCTTTATAGCCGTCGAGTCAATGATTCGTTACCACTTCGCCAAAGATGAACAGGCGGTGGTGTTGTCCACAGAAAAACTGGGACAGGCCAAAAGTCTATTAACAATTGAGGAACTGCTGGAATCTCTCCACGATCCACGCTTTAATGTCCGTTTTGAAGCCATTACCGCCATCGGCCGTAGTCGGCCGGATGAACGACTAACCAATGCCCTGGCCGAAATTTTGCACGGAACCGACCCGGCTCTGAGTGTAATGGCAGCCTGGGCCTTGGGGCGCATGGGGGCGGAAGGGGGACAGTCCTCCCTACAAAAAGGACTGGACTCCGATTATCGCTCCATTCGCGCCCACAGCGCCCGTTCACTGGCAACGCTGGGCGACAAATCGGTCATTGACCTGCTGCGAAAGCGGCTCCGGCAGGAAAAGGACCATGGCTTAAAAGTCGCCTATGCCGCCTCTTTAGGCCAACTGCAAGACACGGCCGTAACCCCGATCCTGTTATCGCTCCTGTACCAGGAGACACAACCAATGGCCCGCGCAGAGTTAGCTTTAGCCCTGGCCCGTCTGCTCGGCAGTGAAAACAAATATATTCAAATGCTGCGCCAGACGCGGGCCGATTTAGATACGGCCGCATCCCAAATCATCCTCTCATTGAGCAAAAAACTATCCGCCTCGCCAGATTTAATCGCCGAATGTGTCCGTGCCTTCAGCACGAGCCAGCACGACGAAGGGATTTCCAAGTTGGTTCCTCTGGTCCAAGAGGCGTTGGAATGGCCCCTTCCCGCCCCGAACGAACTAATTCTGCAAGAATGTCTCGTTCGTCTGCCCCAATTTGGCGTCTCCCGTGAGGAGTATCTGCTCCTGTTGTTCCACAGCCTCAACACGGCCGATACAACCACCCCGCCGCAATAACCCCCCATTTTATTGTGATGGTCCATATCAACTAGAACAAAAAAACCTCAGTCGCTCTCTGCCCCTCTGTGTATCTCTGTGTCCAATCTTCTTGCTCACGACACCCTCCCCGTTTTTTTGATTGTGAATAACCTTTAACCTAACCATTCTTCTACTTTACGATTCTGCCAATCCGTTTTACAATCAGACGAGTAAGCGATAGAAACAAGGTAAACATTTAGGCTTTTGTGGTGTTCGTTTCACAGGTGCGCCCTTAGGAAAGTGTAAGACGTTAGAACGCTTTAGAACGACCGAGCGGTTTCAGGCAAGTTAACATGGAGACAAAATATGTTTAGGGATATCAATGAAGTTCGTCAAGGTCTGAGTGAGCAGCAGTACATTGCTTCCGAAGAGATCAGTACAGTTGTGTACCTGGCTCAATCGTTGTGTAAGCCCGTCCTGACCGAAGGCCCTGCCGGTGTTGGCAAGACGGAACTCGCTAAAGCCTGGGCTGCCTCCACCGGGCGTCCTCTGGTGCGCCTCCAATGCTACGAAGGGTTAGACGAAAGCAAAGCCCTCTACGAGTGGGAATATGCCAAGCAAATGCTCTATACCCAGCTCCTGCGAGACACCTTGCGCGAAACTCTTTCAAGCTCCCAAAATCTTGCCGAAGCCGTTGAACGACTCTCTCAGGAAGAAGACGTTTTCTTCTCCCAGAAGTTTCTCTTACCGCGCCCTCTTCTGACGGCGTTGATGTCGCCGGAGCCGGTTGTCCTCCTGATTGACGAAATTGACCGGGCTGATGTCGAGTTCGAAGCCTTCCTCCTGGAAGTCTTGAGTGATTTTCAGGTCAGTGTCCCTGAATTGGGAACGATTTCGGCCGTTCACCAACCCATGGTTCTCCTGACCAGCAACAACACCCGCGAACTAAGCGAAGCCCTTAAACGACGCTGTTTATACCTATTTGTAGATTATCCCACGCTTGAGGCCGAACTGGACATCGTCCACCTCAAAGTGCCAAACCTGAACCCCGACCTGGCCCGTCAGGCCGTCGAGGTTGTCCAGCAGCTTCGCCACATGGACCTGCGAAAAGTCCCCAGCATCAGCGAAACGCTGGACTGGGCGCGAGCCTTAGTGACCCTCAATGCCACCTCCATTGACGAAGATACCATGCGGAACACCCTCACCGTTTTGCTCAAATACGAGGCCGATGTACAGCGAGCCAAACGTATGATGGGTGGAGAGGGTGGCAGTAGTCGTCGCGGTCGAGGAGGTGGTGGCTATGGAAGATAGAATCATTGATTTCGTTCGCGGACTGCGTGCGGCAGGCGTCCGCGTCTCAATGGCCGAGTCGGTAGACGCCATGCAAGCCGTCAAGCTCCTGGGCATCACCGAAAAAGAACGCTTTCGGAAGTCGCTGCGGGCTACCTTGATCAAAGAAGCGGACGATTTCCCTGTCTTTAATGAGCTTTTCCCACTCTATTTCGGCAGCGGCGGCCCACCACTGCAAAGTGCAATGGAAGATATGAACGCCGACGAGCAGGAGATGCTCAAGGCAGCCCTATCAGCCTTGTCCGGCAACTTACAGCGGTTGATGGACTGGCTGACCAGTGGGGAAGGGCCAACGAAAGAGGAACTGGAAGATCTGGCTCGCCGCGCCGGGGCGCAGTGGTCGGATGACCCCGGAGAGGCGCGTTGGGTGACTCGCCGGATGCTGCGCCAGATGGGCTTTCAACACCTGGAAGAACAGCTTCAACAACTGATCCAAAAGCTCCAAGAGATGGGCATGAGCCAGGAAGCGATAGAAAAGCTTTTGGGCGTTGTAGAAGCCAATCGAGAAGCGCTGGCTGAGCAGATGGCCCAACAAGTCGGCCTGCAAATTGCCCAGGACAGAGCCGAACGGCCGAGTGAAATTCACGGCTCCGACCTGATGCACAAATCCTTCCAAAACCTGAGCGAAAGTGAAGCCGAGATTCTTCGCAAAGAAGTCGGCCGTTTAGTGACCCAGCTTCGCAGTCGGGCTGCCTTGCGACGCAAGCGAGGCAAAGAAGGCAAATTCGATCCCAAGAACACCATCCGCGCTAACCAACGCTTTGCCGGTGTGCCATTTGAACTCAAATTCAAGAAGAAGAAGCTCAAGCCCAATCTGGTGCTTATTTGTGATGTCTCAACTTCGATGCGGCCGGTGGCCGAATTTATGCTGCGCCTGATCTATGAATTGCAAGATCAGGTTGCCAAAGCCCGCAGCTTTGCCTTCAACGCCGACATGGAAGAAATTAGCATCACCCTTTCCGGCAATCGGGCGGCCAATGCCGTATCCGAAGTATTGTACGCCATTCCACCCGGCTACTATGCCACCGATTTAGGAAACAGCCTCGACACCTTTTTCAAAGATTTTTTGGATTCTGTGACTGGAAAGACAACGGTCATCATTTTGGGTGACGGCCGAAACAACTACAACTCCCCCCGCATTGACCTGATGAAGAAGCTCCAGCAGCGTGCCAGACGGCTGCTCTGGTTCAATCCTGAACAACGGGGCCAGTGGGGATCAGGCGACAGCGACATGCTCGACTACGCCCCCATCTGCGACGACGTCTACCAGGTTCGCAACCTGGCCCAACTCTCCGCCGCCGTAGACAAAATCCTCACTGTCAGCTAGAAACCACAAGCTCATACAAGTCGAGATCGGTACTCGTTGACTCCGTGATTTTATGAAGAACGGCCGTTTGCGTCTCCATAATATTCTTGCAGCTTCTTTAACAGTTCCTTTCCTCGTTGTTTATTTCCTTTGCTTGCCAGCGCCGTAAAACGATTTTCAGCATCAAATTCAGCTAAAGCCATAACCGTAAATTCTTCATATAATTTGTTTAGGCTAATGTTCCTTGAACTAGCTAGTTCTTTGATCCGTTGGTGCGCTTCATTTGATAACCGTACAGTTATTGTTCCCATTTTGCTTCCTTCACAAACATTTCAGGGGTAAGGATTTCCAATTCTGAAAATCTCAATTCCCCGCTAATCAAGTCTCTAATATTTTGAGTGATAATTTCCCTTGCGCCGCCAGCAATGGCTAACTCAATGATATGATTATCTTTTTCATCTTGGAGATTAGGGCGCCAACTGAAATAAATTTTAGTCCATTGTTTATATTGTGCCTAACTGGTTAATGTTGACAGCACAATCTGCCTACATTATAATGTCATTAATGTAGGCAGATTGTACTTTTCAGTGATTCCTCCTAATGGAAACGTGGGAACTTTCTGATATGGAAGGAGAGGAGTAACATGAAGCAGTTAACCGTTCGCGGTGTAAACGAAGATTTGCATAATGCGCTAAAGAGGGAAGCAGACCGGCGCGGAACCAGTATGAACCGCGTCGTCTTGACGCTGCTCAAAGAAGCGATGGGCATCAGCAACGGCAACGGCCGTTACCAACACCTATTTGATGATCTAGACCATCTCGCCGGAACCTGGTCGCGCCAGGAGGCGGACGCCTTTGAAGAAGCGTTGAACCAGCAGCGAACCATTGACGAACAATTATGGCAATGACTCCCCTCATGCTGGACACCTCCGCCTACGCGGCCTTCAAAAGGGGCCACCGGGACGCTATCCAGGCGTTACGTCAAGCGGAAAAGATACTGATACCCACCATTGTGCTGGGGGAGCTGTTAGCTGGATTTGAGGCCGGGAGTCGCCGCCAAAAAAACCGCAGCGAACTGGAAGAATTTCAAAGAAGTCCCCGTGTCTCTCTCGTACCGGTTACAATGGAAACGGCCGAACGCTACGCCCACATCTATGCCTATTTACGGCAAAACGGCCGTCCCATCCCCACCAACGATCTCTGGATAGCTGCCGCTGCAATGGAACACAGCGCCGAACTCGTGACCTACGACGCTCACTTCCTCAACGTCGTCCAAATTCTTGTCACCTACATCAACGCTTCCTGACGTGGGTTCATAACAGCCCTGAAAGCACTACTCACTCCTGTTCTGACCGGTGTCCCACCGAGCCGGCACCGGTTAATAATTCACAGCGCTGAAAGCGCCGCTCACAAATTCAAAAAATTAATCATTGCCTTGTTGTTCTTCCAGTTGCGCCATTCCTCCTGACATCGGCGACTTCTCCAACGCCTCCCGAATCCGTTCCGACAGCGTCTTTCGTCCCGGCTTCCGCTTCCCAAACCCCTTCAACGATTCCACCAGATAATCCGACACAATCTTCGTCACCCGTTTCGCTCCCTCTCTGGAGAGCTTTTCCCCCCGTTCAAACCACAAAATCGCGGCATAACCCAGCGCCACCGTCGTCCCCCCCGCCACAGACGCACTCACAACCCAGGCAGGCGGCCCGCCCAGCTTAATCACCTCATAGAACAAAGTCCGGCCCAAAAAGCCCACTCCTAAAACGCTGACAACCTCCCACCAGCGGCGCAAATTCATCTCATAATTATAGATACGAGCAATCCCCAAAATGAGAGAAATCTGCACCCCGGCCAGGGGAATAAAATCTAAAAAGGGCAGCGGCGTCAAAGCGATTAACCCGGACGTGGAAGCCGCCCCCGTAATCAGCCGCCAGGCCAACTGCCAGCGATAAGCCGGTAATCCCTGCCCCAAAGCAGCGACCAGTGAAGGTTCAGCCTTAACAATAGCCAGAACGACCTGCTCGATATTCTTAGCCCGCGTCGCAACCAGGGGAATAATGGCATCTTCCGAGAGCTTGAGATTGGTGGCAGCTTGGGCAAGAACCTTGTCCACTTCCTTGCCCACCAGGTCAACCTTATTGAGAACAACAATGAACGGCTTGCCCAGAGCCAGCAAGCTCTCAAAAAGCTCCTCTTCACTCAGCTTGATACCTTGCACAGCATCAAACATAATAACCAGAAAATCAGCTTCGGCCGCAGCAGCCAGTGCCTTTTCTCGTTCCGACTGGCCCACTTCTCCAACCGCATCAGCCCCCGGCGTATCCACAATGACGAACGGCCCGGCATCGGCCGATTGGTTCTCTCGTGTCGTCCCCGGAACCGGAGAAACGGCCGCAGCATCTTCCTTTGACCGTATCAATTGGTTATAAAGCGTAGATTTACCCACATTCGCCGGGCCGACAATAACCACATCATGTTTTGTCCCGAACGACATCGCCAACTGATCGCGAGAAAGCTCAAACAGCTTTTGCAGCTTGCCCGGCTGGTTGGGCAGTACAGGCAGCAGCCCAATGAGGTCTTGCTGCTGCTGAACCGGTAACGCTTCCCAGACCGCCCGCAGCACCTGGCGCGACTCCTCCGGGAAATCTTCTAACAACTTATCAACTTGATTCATTTGATTCCTGATAACACCATTTCGTTCCAAATAACTTCCTTGAGTATAAGCATGATCGATAATTTGTAACAACAAGTTTAACAAAACCGTGTTATACTTTTACGGTTCAACTTGGGAAAAAGCATTAAACAAAGAAGAGGAAACTTTTCCCACATCGTCGAACACGAGGCAAGGCAACCGCATACTCCTTTTATAATGGACTCGATTACGAATTGTATATAACGCCGGATACCACCGACTCATTACCGTTTTGCCTGGATGCTAAACACTGGCAAGCAGCTTGAATGAAAATAAGAATCTGGGGCGCACGAGGCTCAATTCCAACACCGATATCCCCTACTTCGGTGCGAGATAAGATTATAAACGCTCTCCGAGGTGCGGAGGGTGTAGACTTGAGCGATCCTATCATGGTCCGGGCATATGTGGACTCGCTTTCCCCCATTGAACGCGGTACCGTTGGCGGCAACACCGCCTGTGTAGAAATTACCGCCGGGGAAGATGTCATTATCGTAGATGCCGGTTCTGGCCTTCGGCTGCTCGGTCAAGAGCTGATGAAAGGTGCGGCGGGGCAGGGGAAAGCCACCATTCACCTCTTTCTGAGCCACACACACTGGGATCATATCCAGGGGCTTCCCTTCTTCTTGCCCGCTTACATCCCCGGCAACTACCTCAATATATATCACATTCACGAATCTGTTCCTGCGACCCTCGTGGAACAGATGAAATCAACCACCTTCCCCGTGACGTTGGATTATATGAAGGCCACTTTCCAATTTATTCAGTTGATGCCAGGAAAAAGCCTCTCGCTGGGTGATTTGAATGTGACAACAGTCGAACTGCCTCATCCGGGGCGGGCGTATGCCTTCCGCTTTGAATACCAGGGGGCAGTTTTAGTATACGCCAGCGACGCCGAGTACAAACGGCTTGACGACATACATTTGCAGCCTTATCTAAACTTCTTCGCCGGGGCCGATGTACTTATCTTCGACGCCCAATTTTCCCTTCGAGAATCCTTCCTGAAGGAAGATTGGGGTCACAGTTCCGCACTAATTGGAGCCGACATGGCCGGTCGAGCAGGAGTTAAGCGCCTGGTTTTGTTTCACCATGATCCAAGCAACAGCGATCCGGAACTGGAAAAGATATTAAAGAAAACTATTGATTATTTATCCGAACAAGAAAAAGAAACAAAACTAGAAGTTCTGCTTGGGTATGAAGGGCTGGAGATTAACCTGACCCCCGGAAATGCCTGTAGTCTGCAACGTTTACCAGATAGGCAGGTCGCCATCTTACGCTTGATTGGGGAAATTGACGAAAGAGTCGTCGCCGATCTCCAATCGCAGCTCGACGAATTCACAACCATAGAGGCCGATCTAAGGCCAACCTTGATCGTAGACTTAGAGGCAACGACCCGATTAAGTATTGCCGGGTTGCGAACGCTTATTAACTTGCACCAGGATTGGGGCAATGAAGGGCCGGTGTTAGCTGGCCCGTCAGCCCATGTCCAAAAGATTATTGATCTGGCCGATTACAGCGATTTCTTTGCTATCTATCCCAATTTACCGGCGGCGCTTTCAGCTTTCGATGCGCGACAGGCGCTTCATTTGCCGGGCCAACTGTTAAAAGGCCGCTACAAGATCGAATCGAGAGTTGCCAAGAGTGAAATCGGAACAGTGCTAAAAGCGACCGATACCCGGTTAGACCGCCCGGTTATTATCAAAGTCTTTTCACCAGCCTTCAGCCGTCAGGCGCTAGAACGGTTTCGCACCGAAGCGCAGCGAATGGCACAGCTTAATGCCCCCAATGTCGCGGCCGTTTTTGATTACAACGAAGAGAAAGGGCTGGCCTATCTGGTGACAGAATATGTCCCCGGCAAAACCTTACGCCAGTTGTTAGACCAGGACGAGCCATTTCCCGCTCTCAAGATCGCCCTGGAGATATTACAGGCGCTGGAATACACCCACAGCCGGGGCGTCGTACATGGCAATCTCAAACCGGAAAACATCCTCGTCTCCGAAACAATCAAATTAACCGACTTCGGCCTGCGCTGGATTGAACAAGGTCGGCGGCTGACCGAATCCCCCCTGCTGATGGGAGGCGCTGAATATCTGGCCCCGGAACAAATATTGGGCCAACCGCTGGAAGCCCGGACCGATTTATACGCCTTTGGCGTCATTTTCTACGAACTGCTAACGGGGAAACGGCCGTTCTCCGCCAAAGACCCGGCCGATCTGCTAGAACAACACCTTTCCCAACAACCCCTGCCACCGCGCCAGATCAACCCCAAGATTTCCCGGTCCCTCGAACACCTCATTCTCAAGCTGCTGGTAAAAGAACCAGAGCGGCGATACGCAACAGCCACCCAGGTGATGCGAGTTTTGGAAAACACCCAGTACGCTTCCAGCATCTCGGCCGTTTCCGATGACAAAGACGGCGAAACCACCAACCTGCGCCCCCGCCCCCGGATCATTGGCCGAGACACCCAGATAAACCGGCTTTTGAACTTATGGGACATCGCCAGTCGTGGTCAGGGACAGGTCGTTCTCATTGCCGGAGAGGCCGGAATAGGCAAAACGCGGCTGGCCCAAGAAGTAGCCGCCCAGATACATAATGCCATCGTGCTGACCGGACAGTGCAGTGAGGCCGAAGGGCGTTCCCCTTATTACCCCTTTATTGAAGCCGGCCGTGACTACATCGCCCGAACCCCCACCACTACCCTGCGGCTGCAGTTAGCAGACTCGGCCGCTGTCGTTGCCACCCTCCTGCCCGAACTATACGATCTGATTCCAGATTTGCCGCCGCTGGCCCCCCTGACAACAGACCACGAACGACTGCGCCTCATGCACGGGCTGGCGCAGTTCATTTATCGGGCCACCGCCAGCCGTCCCTGGTTCCTGCTGCTCGACGATTTGCATTGGGCCGACACCGCCAGCCTTCAGGTATTCCACTTCTTAGTTCGCAACGTTGATACGGCCCCACTTTTCATCGTCGGGACCTATCGGGATAATGAACTAGACCCGGAACATCCCCTAAACGAAATGCGGCGTAGCCTGAGCCGTTATCCCGCCTACCACCACATGCAGTTAGACCGGCTGGAGCAGCGGGGCGTCGGCCAGTTACTCAGTGGATTTTGGGGTCAGGAAGTACCCCCGGATTGGGTCGCCGCCATTTACAAGCGAACCGGTGGCAACCCATTCTATGCAGAAGAGGCCGCCAAAGACCTGGTTGACCAGGGAACGGCCGCTTTGCGGGAAGGGAAATGGCACTTTGCTCCCGTGATAGATGTCCAGCTTCCCAAGCGAGCGCACGACCTTATCTTGCGCCGGGTCTCCCGCTTGGCATCCAGCCCCCAGGACCTGTTACGCTTGGCGGCCGTCTTAGGACAACAATTCACTTTTGAAAATTTGCAAGCCGTTGCCGGCCAATCCGAGGAACAACTGCTGGAAAACCTCGATATTCTCCTGGAAAGAGGACTCATTCATGAAGGCGAAAACAGCAACGTCCTGGCCTTTAATCATGGAGAAATTCAGGAAGTCATCTATGGCGACTTAAACCCCTTGCGTAAGCGCGTCCTGCACCGTCGGGTTGCCAGTACCTTAGAAAAGGTATATTCAGATGCAATAAAATCGGTCAGCAAAGATTTAGCCCACCATTACGCAGAATCGGGTGACAATAACAAAGCCTTTGAATACAGTCTCATTGCCGGAAAACAGGCCCGAAGCCTACACGCCTACCAGATTGCCCTCAACTGGTACGAACGGGCTTTGACGCTGATGCCAGAACATACGCCCAGCGAAACAACCATCGAGTTGTATGAAGGGTTGGGCCATATGCGTCAGGCACAAGCCCTCCAAATGGAAGCCCTTGAAGCCTTTACCAGAATGCGGGATGCAGCCGAAGCTGCCGGAAATGCCATCTCCCAGGCCCGTGCCTGGAGCCATATCTCAGAAATACAAGATAAACAGGGCGATCCCCAGGCTGCATTGGAAAGCGCCCGTCATGCCGAAACCCTGACCAGGGGAGCGGGCGAACCGGGCCAGGTTGAACTGGCGCGGGCGCTCTATCGCAAAGGGTGGGAACATTTCCGGTTAGGTGATCTGGAAGAAGCATATGCCCTCGGCCGTCAAAGCCTGGACCTTAGCCGCCAGTTGGGGCCGGTTGCCCGGCGCGAGACAGCAATGAGCCTCAATCTCATGGGGTCCGTTAGCCGCCTTCGCGGACATTACAGCACCGCCGCCGAATTTCAGGAACAGGCTCTGAGCCTCTACCGCGAACTTGCCGACCGCGAGAAAGAAGGGGTGATGCTCCACAATCTGGCCGTGAACGCCACCCATCGCGGCGACTATGAAACGGCCGAAAAGCTCTTTGCGGAAGCAATCGAAATTCACCGGGAAATTGGAAACCGTCAATCCGAACTCATCACCCTGACCGGTATGGCCAGCGCCGAACTGGGGCTGGAAAAATACGAATCGGCCGAGAAGAAACTGAACGACGCCATTGACCTGGCAGTGACAGCCAACCGGGGTAGTTTGTCCAACACCTTCCGCTACCTGGCCGAAGCTTATCTGGGACAGGGCCGCACGGAAGAAGCTTTTCGCGCCGCCTACCAATCTCTGACGCTGGCCCTCCAAACCGGCCGTCAGGAATTTACCGGTTCCGCCTGGTTCACATTAGGCAACCTCGCAGCCCATCCCGATTTTACATTTCCGGCGAATGATGGTACTGTTACCATCGACTCACTTAGTCTGGAGGAGCTGGAAGAAAAGTTAAAAAGCCCGACTATCTGTTTTGCTGAAAGTGTTCGCATATTTGCCGAAATAGGCGCAGAAAGCGAACGCGCCCGTGCCTTGAAAGCCTGGGCCACCTATGAGATGGCAAATGGCAATCGAGCACAGGGACAAATAAGGTGGAAGGAAGCGCTTAACATCTTTCAGCGCCTCGGCATGTATCTTGAAACTGAACGCATGATCGCAGAAAACGAGAATGATTCGCCCGGAAAACTTACGTAACAATCGCTGGCAGGTCAAACCGGCCGTTCCTCACGAAATCAAACAAACCTTAGGCCAGTACCATCCTGTTCTCCAACAGGTACTCTACAATCGTGGATTGCAAGATAGCAGTCATATCCAGGCATTCATAGAGGGCAGATACCTGGAAAGCACCGATCCCTTCCTGCTGCCGGATATGGATAAAGCCATGGCCCGTATCAGACAGGCCATAGAACAGGATGAGATCATCGTTGTCTACGGCGACTTTGACGCCGATGGCGTCACCTCAACCGTCTTGTTAACTCAGGCCTTGCGTGGTTTGGGGTTAAGCCGTGAACAAGCCCAGCCTCACATCCCTGATCGCTTTGAAGATGGGTACGGTCTGAACGAGAAAGTTCTGACTATGCTGAAAAAAGATAGAAACGCCAATCTGGTTATCAGCGTTGACTGCGGCATCCGCTCCATCAGGGAGGTGGAACACGCCAACAAGATTGGCCTGGACATGATCATCACCGACCACCACAGCCTCGGCCGTCGGATACCCCCGGCATTGGCCGTTATCAACCCCAAACGTACCGATTCCACCTATCCCGAAGAGATGTTGGCCGGTGTTGGCATCGCTTACAAGATGGCCCAGGCTTTGCGGGTGGCATTTCCAGATCGGGCCGAGTTTGATGAGACAGACTTCTTAGACCTGGTTGCTGTTGGAACAGTGGCCGATCTGGCACCGCTGCAAGGGGAAAACCGCAAGCTCGTGATGGATGGGCTGAAAGTGATAAATAGCTGTCAGCGGCCCGGTCTGGCTGCTCTGGCCAGAGTCTCCGGGCTGAAACCGGGCAGCATCTCGGCCGAATCCATTGCCTTTGCGCTTGGCCCACGCATCAATGCCGCCGGACGGCTGGCCCATGCCCATCAGGCTGCCAAACTGCTGGCCCTCAACAACTTCCCATTAGTTCACCTGGAGGCTCACGAGCAGGCAGTTGAGTTAAACGATCTCAACCAGGATAGGCAGCAGCTTACCGCCAAGCTAACCAAAGAAGCCGAAGCCCAGATTGACCCTGAATCCCCCTTGCTCTTTGCGGCCGATCCGGATTTTGCGCCTGGGGTTGTTGGGCTGGTCGCCGGTCGTCTGACGGAAAAATATTATCGTCCTAGCATCATCGTGGAGCAGGGCGAGACCGAAAGCCGAGGCTCCTGCCGTTCCATCCCCGAATTTCACATCACCAACGCCCTGGATCAGGTACAGGATTTACTGGTTCGGCATGGCGGCCATGCCCAGGCGGCCGGTTTTACCATTAACAACGAAAATCTTCCCGAATTCAGAGAACGCATGATCGAGATCGCCGCCACTGAACTGGCAGGCAAAGACCTCTACCCAACCTTGACCATTGATGCCGAGATTGATTTGATGGATGTAGATTGGGCCTTGCAAAACGTGCTGGAAGAGCTGGAACCAACCGGTGAAGCCAACGACAAGCCAATCTTCATGAGCCGCAATGTTCGGGTATACAACCACCGGGCGGTGGGACAGGATGGCGCCCATCTCCAATTAGAAGTTGGCGACGACGAAGGGCGGATTAAGCTGCGTTGTATCGCTTTTCGGCAGGGAGCCTGGGCCAATAATTTACCGGATAAAGTAGACCTGGCATATATGCTTGGCGTCAATGAATGGCGCGGCCGTCGCACGTTGCAGTTGATGGTTCAAGACATTCGCGTACCGGAGCCACTGACGGAGAATCAATGAAACTACTAGTCACGGGTGCAGCCGGTTTTATCGGCAGCAATCTTGCAGAAAAACTGGCCCGGCGTGGTGATGACGTTGTTGGCCTGGATAACTTCAACGACTACTACGATCCCCGGAAAAAGCGAGCCAATGAAAAGCGGCTCAATGCCTATCCCAATTTCAGAATGATAGAGGCAGATATTCGGGATCGCGCTCGAATGTTGGCCCTCTTTGAAGCAGAGCAGTTTGACGCAGTGGCCCACCTTGCCGCTCTGGCCGGTGTCCGCAACGCCGTGAAATACCCCGAAATATACATCGAGGTAGACTACAACGGAACCCAGCATCTAATGGACGGGGCCAGGAACACCGGCGTTGGCAACTTCATCCTTGCTTCAACGTCCTCCGTATACGGCAACACCAAACAAATCCCCTTCGTCGAAACAGACCCCTGTGACCGCCCCTTACAGCCATACGCCGCCGCTAAACGAGCGGCCGAAATCCTGGGCTTTACCTACCACCACCTCTTTGACCTCAACTTCACCGCCATTCGCTTCTTCACCGTCTACGGCCCCAACGGCCGTCCCGACATGATGGCCTATCTCGTTGCCGAAAGCATCACCAAAGGCACTCAGATTCCCCTCTACGATGGGGGCCAGATGTACCGGGATTGGACTTACGTAGAGGATATTACCGATGGGGTTGTTGCCGCCGTCGATCGGCCGTTAGGCTACCAGATTTTCAACATCGGCCGGGGACAGCCCGTTTTGCTCAACGACTTCATTCAACTGTTAGAATCACTGGCCGGAAAAAAAGCAAACTTCATCACAAAACCCAGGCTGGCCGCTGACGTCACCAAAACATACGCCGACATCACCAAAGCCCAGGAACTACTCGGCTACCAACCCAAAGTCTCCGTCGAAGAAGGTGTCACCGCCTTCTGGAAATGGTACAAAACCCAATAACCCAATCACAAGCGGTGTCCCTCACCGCCAATCACAAGCGGTGTCCCTCACCGCCAATCTCCTTAATCATCAACAACCTCGGCTGTACCATCTCCTTAAAACCCAACTGCTTAAACATCGAAACGGCCGCTCGGTAATGGCCGCTGCTGTTAAAATATAAGTCCAGGTACGGTTGGTCTTGAAGGGATTCATCCATCAACTGCTTCACCAGCCCGCTTTCACCAATATGTCCCCAAAATTCAGGTTTCAGCGCCAGACTCAACCCAAGCCCGCCGTTCACTTTCTGCTGTTGGGCCGCCCCTGCTTCTTCGCCCCCGACCACACAACGCCAAAATCGGCTGCCATCCGTTTCATTGCTTTGATAATCTGCCAATACTTTCGCCGCCCAGCTATCCCCTTCCCGCCGCTCAATCGTTTGATAACGATTAAAAAAGCGACGGCCCCAGCCGCGATTCAATGGCTCCAAAGCAACGGCCGATTCCACCGCCAGCGGCATCCTGCTCGAAACATCAAGGCGCAAAAAATGCGGGTGAAAAGTACGGTAGCCCAACTCCCGGTACAATCGCTTTGCCGGTAAATTGCTGTTTTCAACCTGCAACGCCATAAAATGGCGATTTTGATCTTTTGTAACCGATTCGAGAAAGTTCATGAGCTGACGGCCGATCCCCTGACGCCGGTAAGCGCGGTTGACATTGACATTAAAAACATACCCACTATTATTATTCAGATACAGATAAGCACAGCCCACAATCTTGCCCTCATGAACCGCCTTGTACCCATCTCCCGTCAGCCCAAAATAAAAGGGAAAAAAGAAATACCCCCCGTAATGGCCGAGCGGATTGCTCACCAGTTCCGTAAACTGAGAGTCAACCCCATTCATATTGGCATAAGCCATTCGGGTAATCGTTAGTAAATCCTTAACTTTTACCCGCTTTATCTCCACAGCAAGACCAGACATAGACATTGATTTTATCACACCACCCCTCAAAATGGCTGAACTGGCAGATGGCTGGTAAAATGAATCCAACGTGCAAAAAAATTTAGAGGTACTATGTGAGTTCGTCGATACCATCCGCCCAATTCGTTCGTGAGCAAAATAGCTGGGAAAATTGTATAGAGGCCCTTCAACAACAATCTAGCCTGGCAATTGACCTGGAAGCGAACAGCCTTTACGCTTACCAGGAGCAAGTTTGTCTCATCCAAATATCAATACCAGAGCAAGATTTTATTATTGACCCCCTTGCCGGATTAAACCTCCAACCATTTGGTGCGCTTCTGCAAAATCCGGCCGTCGAAAAGATATTCCATGCTGCCGAATACGACCTGATCTTAATGAAAAGAGAATTCGGTTGGAAAATGGAAAACCTTTTTGACACCATGTGGGCCGCCCGGATTCTGGGCTACAAACGGGTCGGGCTGGCTAATTTGCTGGAAGAACAGTACGGCGTCCGGCTCAACAAGAAATACCAGAAAGCAAACTGGTGTCGTCGGCCGCTTTCCGACTCCCAGCTTACCTATGCCCAGATGGACACCCACTACCTCCACCGCCTTCGGGATGACCTGGCCAGCGAACTGGAAGCGGCTGGTCGTTCCATCGAAGCCCAGGAAATCTTTGAAGAACAAACCCAGGTCGAACCATCCATCAAAGAGTTCGATCCGGACAGCTTCTGGTCCATCAACGGTGTTTACGATCTCAACGACTATCAAAAAGCCATTCTGAAAGCGATCAACATCTATCGGGACGAAGAAGCCCAGCGTCAAAATCGGCCGCTTTTCAAGGTCTTTGGCGACAAGACAATGTTGCAGCTTGCTCAAAATGTCCCTGAGTCAGTCCAAGAGTTGGAACCCATTCACGGCATGACCTCCGGCCAGATCAAACGATACGGCCAGCAAATATTACGCCTGGTCCGGGAAAACAAGAACAAGCCCGCGCCCCCGCGTCCCCGACGAAACACGAACCGCACGCCAGAAGAGGTTTCAAATCGCTACGAACACCTTCACTCCTGGCGAAAAGGTCGGGCAAGAGCCAGAGGCGTCGAATCAGATGTCATTCTAAGCCGCCAAAAACTATGGAACCTGGCCTATGCCAACCCCAAAACAATGGCAGAACTGAAGGAAACGGCCGTCCTCGCCCCCTGGCAGCTCCAAACCTACGGCCCCGAAATTCTGGACATCTTGAGAAAAAGCTGAAATACTTACCCAAAGCCACCGAAATTCATTCCTGTTAATTCGTGGCTACTTCTTTGAGAAGACTCTATAGTTTCACCGTTTCCCACCACCAATGAAAACATCAACCCTTTGCGGTCTTTGCGCCTTTGCGTGAGATAACTTTACAAGAGGAAGAACGAAATGAAGATCCAATTTCACGGTGCAGTACGGACTGTCACCGGCTCCCAACATCTCCTTACCATCAACGGCCGTAAAATATTACTCGACTGCGGCCTCTATCAAGGCAGCCGGAAAGAAAGCTACGAACGTAACCAGCACCTACCTTTCAACACGGCCGATGTTGACACCCTCATTCTCTCCCATGCCCACATTGACCACAGCGGCAACATCCCCAACCTGGTCAAGAGCGGCTTCCAGGGTGACATCATCTGTACCTACGCCACCCGCGACCTTTGCTCCCTGATGCTGCGCGACAGCGCCAAAATCCAGCAGTACGACATCGAATACCTCAACAAGAAGCGGGCCAGGAAAGGGGAACCACCCCTGGAACCCTATTACACGATGGACGATGCGGTTGAAAGCCTCAAGAACTTTATTGGGATTGGCTATGAACGGCCGTACAACGTTATGCCCGGCGTTAAGCTTACCTTCTACGATGCCGGTCATATCTTAGGCTCGGCCATTGTCGCTTTGGACATTGAAGACCAGGAAGAAAAACGAGACATCCGTCTCGTTTTCAGCGGCGATCTGGGACGGCCGAATCGAGTCATTTTGCGGGATCCGACCTTCATTGATGAGGCCGATGTCCTGCTTATCGAAAGCACCTACGGCAACCGGGAACATGAACCGACGGAAGCAGCCAAAGAAAAGCTGGAGCGTGTCGTCAACGAGACCTATAAACGAGGTGGTAAGGTTATTGTACCGTCCTTCGCTGTCGGCCGTACCCAGGAACTGGTCTACACCCTCCACCAGCTTGTGGAATCCCGCGACATTCCCCCCAATCTCCCCGTTTACGTAGACAGCCCCATGGCCATTGACGCCACCGGCATCTACCGCCTTCATCCTGAAGCCTATGACGAAGAAGTGTTCGCATTCCTGGCCGACGACCGGCACGGCGACCCCTTCGGCTTCGATATGATGCGTTACACTCGCTCCACTGCCCAATCGAAAGAGCTAAATTTCCTGCGCGAACCGGCCGTTATTATCAGCGCCAGCGGCATGGCCGAAGCCGGCCGAATTTTGCACCACCTCAAGAACAACGTCGAAGACCCCCGCAACACCATCCTCATTGTCGGCTGGCAAGCCCCCCAGACACTCGGCCGTCGCATCGTCGAGAAGCAGCCGAAGGTCAAAATATTTGGCGAAGAGTACACCCTCCGGGCACAGGTAGAAACCATCAACGGCCTGAGCGCCCACGCCGACCGCAGCGAACTGCTGGACTGGGCCGCCCACTTCCACAAACGGCCGCAGCGCACCTTCATCGTTCACGGCGAAGAGGATTCCTCGCTGGCGCTGGCCGATGGGCTTCGGGGCCAGGGCTACACCGACGTCAACGTCCCCGAACTACACCAAAGTTTTCATATTGGGTAGAAAAGCTGTTATTTGAGGAGCGTTAATAACGGTGAATAGCTCAGCAGAATTCCTGAATTTACTCATTGGAGAATGGGAATTAACGGGTCAAATGGGTGAAACGCCATTGCAGCAAGCGGTATC
>JBAPRX010000511.1:0-2797 GCA_049281335.1 Promineifilaceae bacterium (SeqCode) | reverse complement strand
GGAATCATCCTTATACGCTCCAGACTGGCTCTCGCATGTTGACATTAACGAAGGCTGAGGCTTTTGACTCCGCACGAGTGCTGCCTCAACCTTTTGTGGAGGAGGACGGCCGTTATTTCATTCAGTTTAGTCCTGGTTTTCTTGTGGCGTATTAACGTTGGGCTGGCTCGGTGGGACAGCGGCTAGTGCAAGGGGACACTGGCGTATCGAGCGTCTTATTGAATAAGAGCGATATACCAAATCGCTCTACATCAGCAGGAGGATGGGTAATTTTAGTGGTTAGAGATTGCCATAGGCTTCCTGGCGATTGCGGCGTCGGGCCAGTTCACTGGCGTATTTGTGCCCTAACTCGGCCGCATGTTCTGTGGCCCAATCGGTTAGCTTTGTTTCGCCTGTGGGGGGAGAGGGTGTGTAGAGTAAATCAGCCATCAGCCCCTCGACTTCGTCCTGGGTAATGAGGACGTCGCCGACAAGACGGCCGATAATGGATCCAACCAGATAACCCAATGAAGGCGGCACCCCGATAACCGGCCGTTTCTTGCCGATAATGGCCCCGATTTTCTCGACCAACTCTCGATAGGTGAATGTCTCCGGCCCAATAGCGTCAATGATGACATTCTCCCGACTTTGTCCTTGTTCTACAGCCAGCTTTGCCAGATCGTCTACGTAAATGGGCTGAAGCCGGTACTTGCCGTCGCCGAAGACGCCGAAGATGGGCAGCTTCCGCAATGTCCAGGCAATGTTATTGACGAGGATGTCTTCTTTTCCGAAGAGGACAGTCGGCCGTAGGATGGCATAGGATAGGCCCGACTCCATCAGCCCGCGCTCTAACCGGGCCTTGCCACTGAAATATTCCAGGTCTGAATCTTCGGAGGGATTGGTTATGCTGACGTGTACTACTCGCTCCACACCGGCTTTTTTAGCGGCCTCGAACATGGTTAAGGTATTTGCTACTGCATCGGCATGTTTGAACTCTTTGTGGTTGAAGCGCACCCAATAGGTGTTGTAAAGAACGGCCGTGCCTTGCAGCGTTTCTACCAGCTTCTCCGGCTCGTCAAAGTTAAATGGATATGCTTTGACCTGACCTTCAAATGGATTTGCCCGGTCTGGGGAATTGGTAATCGTATCAACTTGATAGCCTAAATCCAGGAGTCGTTGAGCGATATACTTTCCAGAATATCCAAATGCTCCAGTGATAACATGTCGTTCTGCCATCGTTTCCTTAATCTGAAATTGTTACCGGGTCGGTATAGTGGTAGGGGATGATCTGGAACCAGGTGTTTCCAATTTGCAGTGGAATCTGATTGCCGTCGTCGTCCCAGAAGGTCAGCATGTCGGAGCGATTTTCACGCTTCCAGGTTGCTTCGTATTGTCGGCCGTCTCGCAAAATGACTGCGTCGCCTTCCCCCCAAATCTGAATTTCGGTTGAAAAAGCCTGACAGGTGTTCCCGACTTGATATTCGCATATGGAAACATCTTGTTGGTGAATGGCGTAAACGAGGACCACATTCGCAGAGCTAATCTGTTCGCCGGTATTGGCGTCAATATGCTCTTCGTCGTCAGCCCATCGCCACCAGCGGTTTGTTTCTTCATCATATTTCCAATCCACCGTGCCAAATTGACGGAATCGAATCTGTACGGCGCTGGCGCTTTGGCCCCCCTCTGGTGGCTCGGAGCTAAAGGCCATTTGGGCTGAGAATTCGGGAGCGTGGTTTTCTCCAAGCTTCTCTAAGGATTCCCAGAAGCTTTCTGGAATGCCATAGAGGGTGTGTTCGTATGGTTTGTCTTCTCCTGTTCGATAGTAGCCTGGTTCGTTTGAGCGAAGAATGCGGGATCGAAAGTCGGAGCCGAATAATTTGCTGGAGACGCCGATGCTGCTGCCGGAGTAGGCGAGGGCGGCGTCGTACATGGCGGGTAATTCCACATCTATGAGGCGGGCGCTGCGGATCGGCCCCATCTTTTCCGGGGTCTGGCTGTAAATAATGGCGGTGAAACGGGTGATTGGCCCCTCGGTGACATGCTCAAAGACAATATCGGCCTGGCTTAGACCGGACTGCGGCCGAACGTAGATTGGCGGTGAATTGGAGATTTTCACGGCAATCGGCCGTCTTAGTAGAACGGCGGGGTCCGCGACCAATTCGCCTGTCAAGCGATTGCGGTTATCCCCAAAATCTTCGGGAGCCAATAACCAGACCGGCTGGGCTTCAACAGTCGGTGTGTTGGGCGGCTGGGTGCTGGTTGGAATTGGGGTAAAGGTCGCTGCTGCTGCCACAATAGTAGAGGTGGGAGGCAGGGTTGAAGTCGCAGCGGGAGTGTTGTTGGCCGTTACGTTTTCTGTTGGTTCGGCCGTTGGTAGAGCCAGTGTTGCAGTCGGTGTGGCGTCTGGTTGGCGACATGCCACCGCGATAAAAATGAGGAGGGAAACCCTTAATATTATTCTCTTTGCCATTTTCATCCCACAATTGTTTTGTTAATTTATCAAGTATGCGTATTATATAGGCTGAAGTTGTCCTGTCACTTTTTATTCGTGCAAAATTGAAGTCGGCCCATTTATTTAAGGACAACTCTAGTTTCTTGTATTATCCTGTCAAGAGATAAGCAAGTATTCAGAGCGGAAAATCTTTATGATTGGGAATGAACTAATGAGAGTCCTATTGGTTGAGGATCAAGTTTCTCATGCCCAAATGATGGAAGAGTTAATTCGACTGGTTGGCACTCAGGAGTTTCGTCTGGTTCACAGCCAGTCGCTTGAAGATGCTCTGAATCGTCTCGTTGCTGAAAAGATTGATCTTGTTTT
>JBAPRX010000510.1:0-15698 GCA_049281335.1 Promineifilaceae bacterium (SeqCode) | reverse complement strand
TGTTGCTGATGAGGGCTTCGGTTGGGGTGGGGGGTTCTAGGGCGCTGAACTGGCTGCGGAGCATTTCGGGTTTCATGTAGTGGTCGGTCCTGGTTTCCATGCGCTGCCAGATGAGGTCAAAACGGCCGTTGAGGTGAATGAAGCAGACATCTTCGCCGCACCCTTTTCGGAGATGGTCGCGGTAACTTTTTTTGAGAGCGGAACAGGCGAGAACGGCCGTTTCTCCTGCCTGGAGGTGCTGGCAGATGAGGCTGTGGAGGCGGTCCAGCCAGGGATCGCGGTCATTGTCGTTGAGGGGGATACCGGCAGCCATTTTGGCGACATTTTCGGCCGGGTGGAAATCGTCGCCATCATAAAAGGGACAGTTGAGTTTGGCGGCAAGAAGACGGCCGATGGTGGTCTTGCCGGAGCCGGATACCCCCATGATGACATAGATTTTATGATGATTCATGGTAACTATTCAGATGACAGTCACTTTGCATAGAGGTAGTGTGACAATAGTAACCATTTTGAAGTGACTGCCACCTCTAAGACTGCACAGTTGATAACGCCTTAAAAATCCTGGTGGTTCGAGGTCACCCCATTATAACGGAACATATTACAAAAGTAACTGGTTCCTTTCTTAGCCCATCGGCTATAATTCTAAGGGTCGTTAATAGATTGGATTCATTTATATTTGTTTCCGGGAGGGAATAGAATGTTGGTGCCAGAAACCAGGATGGGGAATAGGGATGAGAGAGGAACTTTTAGGCGGATTTTCTGCCTTATATTGCTGGGAACGGCCGTTTTGCTGCTGACAAGTTGCGGCAGTGGGAATGATGTGCCGACGCGACTGCCAACGGCCGATGTGGCAATGGCCCAGACGGAGATAGCCGTTCCACCGCCGACGCCAACAGCCACACCGGAACCTGCGACAATCGTCCTGTCCTCACCGGCAGATGGCGTTGTGCTTGACCTGGGCCAGTCGGTTAATCTGGTTGTTTCTGCCAGCCATCCAGTTGGCATCCGTTCAATCAGCCTGACGTCAAACGGCCAGGGGATCGGAACATTCCAGGCAGTTGAACAGACGTCTATGGAGGTGAACCAGCCCTGGACGCCAAACCATGCCGGGTTCCACCACGTCATTGCGACGCTGACAAGCCGGGAGGGGGCAACGATTTCTACCGAGCCAATCACGGTGAAGGTGGTTGACCGGCAGTTGTTGGCCGAATATGCGCCGATTTTCGCAGAGATCGAAGCGAATGTGACAGAAATGAGGGGGTTGGCTCCTTTGAAATCGGTCGAACCGAATCTATTGACGGAAAGCGAACTGCGCCAGCGTTTGGCGGCCGGTTTCTTCTATACCCAGGAGGAAGCCCATCGGGATGTCCTGGTCTTGTATGCTTTTGATTTTACCCAAAGAAGTTTTGATTTATATAACCTGACCTATCGTTACCTGGGTGAGAATATTGCCGGTTTTTATGATCCACAAACGGAAGAGTTTGTCGTCTTGAGTAATGATGATGAGATTGATCCGCTGGAAAAGTTGTATTATGCCCACGAGTTTATGCACGCTTTACAGGATCAACATTTTCAACTCGATTTGTTGACCGATGCGAATCAAGGGTATGAATCGGGAATGGCGGTACGGGCATTGGCGGAAGGGGAGGCCACTCTGGTCCAGGAGCTTTATGTGGATTATGGTTACCTGACGCAGAATGATATTATTGACATCTTCAATGTGCTGGTGAACATTCGGCCGGAAGAAAGTACGGATTATTACCCCCTAGTTTTGTCGAATTCATTTTCCTTTGCTTATACGACAGGCTATGATTTTGCAGCAACGATCTTTAACCGGAATGGTTGGCAGGGCTTGAACAATGCCTGGGAGAATGTTCCCCAGTCCACCGAGCAGATTATTCATCCAGACCGCTATTTTTCCGGGGATGCACCGGTAGAGGTGTCGCTTCCTTTGCTGGACAGGACGCTAGGGGCAGGGTGGCAGCAGGTGGAAGAAGCTGTATTGGGCGAATTTTACCTGCGCGAATATCTAGGCCAACGGCTGCGTTTTGATGAGGTTGAAACGGCCGCGACAGGGTGGGGCGGGGATCGCTTCACAGTCTATTGGAATGAGGAATCGGATGAAATCGTCCTGGTTTTGCGGAATGTCTGGGATACGCTGGTAGACAGCAACCAGTTTGTGACCGGTTATGGCGATTATGCCGACCTGCGGTTTGGAACGCAGCGGCTGTCTCAACCGGATGGCGCGACCTGCTGGCACTCTATTGATTATGTGTGTCTGTATCAGGTGGGGGGCGAAACGCTGGTCGTGCGCGCACCCAGCCTGGAGATGGTTACGGAGATTGCGGCCGATATTTACAGCCAGTAGCTAACGATTGGCAACCGCCTTAGTTTGTTTAGGGGTGAGCGCAGGAGCAAGGGGCAGGGTAAAGTAGAAAACGCTGCCTTTTTCCGGTTCTGATTCTACCCAGATTTCCCCACCATGCGCTTCGATTGCCAGCCGACAGAATGCCAATCCCAGGCCGGTTCCTTTGCGAAGAGGCTCTCCTTCGGAGGAAGTGACCTGGACGAATTTGTCGAAGATTCGGTGATGGTATTCGGGCGGGATGCCCTGACCGTCGTCCTCTATCTTGATGAGGAGGGATTTGCCCCGAACGCTGGCGGTTAGCTGAATATGGCCGTTGTCTTCGGTGTATTTGAACGCATTGTTGACCAGATTGTCCAGCACCCGTTCGATCAAGTCTTCGTCAGCGGTAATGTTTGGCAGTTCGTCTGCTATGTTGAGGGTGAAGTTCTTGTGTTCTTTTTCGGCCAGGTCCAGGAACGTTTCTTCTTTGCGCTGGAGCAGATTCCTGGTGGCGATGATCCTGAACATCGGCCGCATTTCCCCGGCCTCAAATTTGCTCACATGAAGTAAATCTTCAATCATGCCAACAATTCGTTTTACGGCCGAACGCGCTCCGTCTAACAGAACAGGCACACTTTTTGCCATGATCTCGTTCTTTTCGGCCTGTTTGATCATGTCCAGGCTGTTGCCGATGACGGTCAGGGGGCTTCGCATATCGTGGATGATCATGCGGGTCAGGTCGTCTCGCATGGTTTCGACCTGACGCAAATCTACATAGGCATGGGCCAGTTCTTTGCTGCGCTCTTGTTCTTGCTGGTAGAGGTCGGCAATTGTTTTTTCGTTTTCCCGCAAGGTTTCTAATGTCTTGGCGCGATCTATGGAATAACGAATGACGCGCTCCAGGATGTCGGAATCGGTTTTTCTTTTGGAGAGGTAATCGGCCGCTCCGATTTTCATTGCTTCCACATCAATGTCGTGGTCCCCCTGGGCGGTTAACATGATTATTGGTGTCTTGCAGCCTGTTTCAACTACCTTTCGGAGCAGTTCCAGACCAGACGGCCCACCCAGATTGTAGTCTAGCAGGCAGACATCGAATGGTTTTTCAACAGTGGCATTCCGGCATAACGCGCTTAACCCTGACTGGAAATTGGGAACCCAACTCAAGGCATATTCCTGTTTGTTGATTTCGGATAGCAAATCTTCGATCAGAACAAAGTAATCTTCGTCGTCGTCTATGAGCAATACTTCTAGGGGGGACTCTTTCACGGTTTAATTCCTGCTTCCAATTCGTTCTCAGCCTGTTTGACAGGCAGGGTGATGGCAAAGGTTGTACCCATGTTTGGGCTGCTTTTCACGGTAATACGGCCGCCGTGACGTTCGACAATTCGCTGGCAAATTGCCAACCCCATGCCGGTTCCTTCGTAAGCATTTTGGCTATGGAGCCGTTGAAATGGCTGGAAAATCCGGGCTGAAAACTTTTCGTCAAAGCCGATACCATTATCTGTTACGAATATTTGACAGTATTCTTCCCCAAAAATGTGTTTTTGCCCACGCCTGCTTACTGGCCTTTTGGCTGTTAGTTTTATCACAGGCGGTGCATCTGGGCGATGGAATTTCAGGCCGTTGCTGATGAGATTTTGGAACAACTGGTGCATTTGAATGGGGTCGGCATCTATTGTTGGCAAAGATTCTGCCAGGATACTCCCTTCTGTTACTCTGACGCGAGTTTCGAGGTCGGAGATGACTTCTTCCAGGATTTCGGATAAGTCGGTTGGTTGAAACGGCCGACCTCTGGTGGCAACCTGGGAGAGCGCCAACAGGTTATCAATGAGTGTTTGCATTCGAGCGGTGGACTTCATCATGCGTTCCAGATAGTCCTGGCCGGTTTTGTCTAATTTGATGCTGCTCTTGGTGATGAGCCTGTCTCCAAAGAGCCGGATTTTGTTGAGGGGTTCCTGAAGGTCATGGGAAGCGACATATGCAAACTGTTCGAGTTCCCGGTTGCTCCTTTCCAGCACTTTGCGCTCGATACGAAACTGTTCGGCCTGTTTTCGTTCTGTGATGTCCCGAATGGTTCCTCGGACGCCAATCGGTTCGTCGTTGGGATTCAGGATCAGGATCATAGATAGTTCTACAAAACGGCCGACTTCGTTGGTCCGGTATATCCTCGACTCCACGCTTTTTATAGAGCGGCCGGTGCGTTGAACCAGTTGAAACGCCTGAGTGACGCGATCAACATGGGCGGTATCAAAGAAATTCTGGTAAGGGACGCCGATAATTTGTTTGTGGGTTCGTTCTAAGATGTGGCTGACGGAATCGCTGCTGAAGGTAAAACGGCCGTTCAAATCCATCTCGTAGTACCCTTCTTCAATGTTTTCCAGAATGGTGCGGTACTTTTCTTCGGATTGGCGCAGTTCTGCAAAGAGGCGGGCATTGCTAATGACGCTGGCAAGTTGTTCGGCCAGGATTTTGAAGGCAACCAGTTCCAGGTCGGTGAAGGCGTTGACAAAATGGCTGTGAAGGCTCATCGCGCCAATACAATCACCCCGAACCAGGAGGGGGATAACGGCCTGGGACTTTGTCCCCCGGATGAGTGTGTCATCGGTTGCAGCCTCTTTCTCTATGTCCAGGACGACGTGGGTATTTCCCGATTCAACACTGAGGCTTATCAAGGAGTTTCCCTGGGGATCAAGGGTGTAATCGGGGGCTAACATTTCCTCCCCAAAGGTACCCATACCCGCTTTTAGGCGAATGAGGCTGCTGTTTTTGTCTAGTAAGAAGAGGCCGACATAGAGGAGGCTAAACTGTCGCCAGATTAATTCGACGGCCAAGTTTAGTAAGAGGTCCATGTCCAAAATGGAAGCGGTTGCCCCGGCGATACCGGCAGTGACCGCCATTTGGACGGAATAGCGGCGGAGGGTCTTCTGGAGCGCACCGCGCATTCGCTCTTGTTCGTCGAGGATAATGCGTTCGCGTCCTTGCAGGAATCCTTTGAGTAAAGCGTGGTAGTAAGCGTCGGCCGTGTTCATTGCGGTGACAACGGCCGTTTCGCCCAAGTTTTCGATTATAAATTGGCGGCTGGTTTGGGCCAGTGCCAGGATCGTTTCTTCACTCAGACCTGTTTGGGCGTGTTGGATGCCTCTGGCGGCTACTTTTTGTGGAGAAGGTTGGAAGAAGAACTCCAACAAAGCCTGGGTTTCGTGAGCGGCGATTTTCCGAAGCATCGAAGGACGCACTTCTGCGCGGTTGGTGAAGAGGGTCTGGCGCAAGATTTTCAGATAGCGGTTCTGTAACTGGCCTGCGAGCGATTCTAATCCAGGCCCAACATCAATTGAGGATGGTCTGATATTTTGGTCAATCATGGATCGTCTTCCAACCGCATCATTTTACCAGATAAACACCATAGCCACCCCCGCTTAACCCCCAACTTTGCCTGTCATCTTCTGTCATCTCTTCTTCGTTCATGCCATGCCATTCTAACAGGCTGCAAAAGCCTTTCTCATCCGGCTGCCAGGGTTGCAATAAGGATTGGTATACTTGAAGGGTTCGAATAAAAATTTTAGACCCCATCTGTTCATAGATTTTTGCGAGTTGAACGATGCTTGGCGCCGATGCATTGATGTCTGCCCCATGTGCATTGAAGCATAAGCAGGCATTTGGCCCACTCCATTGGTATAGATATTCTAATGTGCTGCGGAGTTCCTCGTCGGTTAAGAAACCACTAATCCCCCAAAAAATAATAGCAACATTCCTGCTATCACCCACCAACGCTAATACTTCCTGGCGGTTAAGCAGCTCTTCTGGCTGACTGGCATCGGCCAGGAAATAGTAGGTGTTTTCGGCTCCGGCCAGGAGTTCGTGGGCATATTCGACAACAACGGGATCATAATCGGAGTAAATGACGGTGGATCCGGGTCGAACCACGTGGTGAATGTGGTCGCTGGTTGGCAGCCCGGAGGCAAAATCAATGATGACATCATATTGACGGACGCTTGTTAATTCGGCGGCCAGGTCTTGCAGGCACCATCGTTGCAGCCGCATTGCTTTTGGTAAAAAAGGGACAACCTGCCTGACGCGCTCTCCGACGATTCTATCTACATCAAAATTGTGACTACCCCCAAGAAGATAATCGTAGATTCGCCCGGCGTTTGGTTTACTGGCGTCAATAAAACTTGGCAAGGGCATCATCTTTCATCTTTCCATTTCGGTGGTTGTTTGGAATGGGATGAGTATATCATGTCCACGTACCAAGTCCAATGAGGAAAATACAGAGAATGGTCCTATGAACCGAGGAATGAAGGTGGTGTTGTAGAGGTGGGTATATAAAAAAAGTGAGGTGCCCGCTAACCGGGCGGTTAGCGGAACACCTCTGGGGGGGAGCCATTTACAAGTATATCATCTTTCAATTCTCATGCAACCAATATTAATGGGAATTAAGTTTGTGTGGGTACCGGAATGTTAATCAAGATGGCTGTAATGGGATTGTGTTATCTTGCATAGTAACAAAAGGTCAACCAGGACGAGTGTATAATATAGAGTGATGGTTTAACAGTCTGTTATTAAGGTGGGGAGATTCGTTAAATCTTGGGTATAATAAAAGGGGAGGGCTGTTATGACCAGGAGGTATTAATGTGATTGCATTTGGACGCGATATTTGTAATGAGTTAGCGAGCGCGGAAAAACGTGAGTGGCTGGTAACGAATGGCATCGGTGGCTTTGCTTCCGGTACCATCGCCGGAACGTTGACGCGCCGTTATCATGGTTTGCTGTTGGCTGCATTACGGCCGCCTACCGACCGGACTTTGCTTGTGACCAAGCTCGATGAGACGGTGGAATATGCTGACCAGAAGTTCAAACTCTATACTAACAATTGGGTCGGCCAACCAGGGGATACGAACGGCCACCTGTATATCGAGCAGTTTTACCTAGAGGGGACTACACCAGTCTGGCAGTTTGCAGTGGCAGATGCCCTTTTGGAGAAGCGAATCTGGATGGAGCAAGGGGCGAATACGACCTACATTCAATACCGGTTGGTTCGCGCCTTTGAACCGATGACGCTGTCTGCCAAAGCCTTTTTCAATTACCGCCACTACCATAATGAGACTCACGGTGGTGATTGGACGATGACAACTGATCCGGTTGATAATGGACTAAAGATTATCGCGTATGATGGTGCAATTCCTTATTACCTGTTGAGTGACAAGGCGACGGCGACGGCCGCAAATGAGTGGTATTACCGTTATTTCCTGATTCGAGAGGCGAACCGGGGCTTTAGCGCGATGGAAGACAACCTGATGGGTGGGGTGTATGAAGTCTCTCTCCGGCCTGGGGAGGCGGTCACTTTTGTGGCGTCTATTGATGCGACACCAAAGCTGGACGGAACGGCCGTTTACCAAAACCATTGGGAGCGGGAACTGGCATTACAGAAATCAGGAATGAAGAACCTGGACGAGAATACGGCCGTCCAGCAGCTTGTTCTGACGGCCAATCAGTTTGTGGTGAAACGGCCGTTCAAGAATAATCCGGGCGGCCGTTCGATCATTGCCGGTTATCATTGGTTTGTGGATTGGGGGCGGGACACGATGATTTCACTGTGCGGCCTGACCTTGATTACCGGGCGGGCTGCGATTGCAGCCGGAATCTTGCGAACCTTTGCCTTTTATGTCAGCGGGGGCATGCTGCCTAACCGCTTTCCAGATATTGACGCCGAACCGGAATACAATACGGTAGATGCCGCTCTGTGGTATTTTGAGGCGATGCGAGCCTACCATGCTATGACCGGGGATGATAATTTTGTGCGCCAGCTTTTTTCGGTGTTGGCCGATATTGTGGCCCAGCATAAACAGGGGACGCGCTATCAGATTCATGTTGACTCGAAAGATGGGCTGCTCTACGCGGGACAGGAGGGGCAGCAGCTTACCTGGATGGACGCCAAGATTGGGGACTGGGTAGTGACACCGCGCATTGGAAAGCCAATCGAGATTAATGCCCTCTGGTACAATGCCCTGCGGACGATGGAAGCGTTTGCGGTGATTGCGGAAGAGAATGGTAAGGAATATAAGGAGATGGCGGACCGGGTGGAGGCGAGTTTCGGCCGATTTTGGAATGAGGAGGCCGGTTACTGCTTTGATGTTATTGACTCGCCGGATGGCGACGATGCCCGATTACGGCCGAACCAGTTATTTGCCGTCTCGCTGCCGCACAGTCCGCTGACACCGGAACAACAAAAAGCGGTGGTTGATATTTGCGCCCGTGAACTGCTGACTTCGCATGGCCTTCGGTCGCTGGCCCCTGAGGAACGGGGGTATGTGGGTAGTTATGGCGGCAATATCCAGCAGCGTGACAGCGCCTATCACCAGGGGACGGTTTGGGCCTGGTTAATGGGGCCGTTTGTGACAGCCCACCTGCGGGTTTACAATGACCGGAAGCAGGCGCGGGCCTTTCTTGGGCCGCTGCTGCACCATATTAACAGCTATGGGTTGGGCAGTATTGGCGAAATTTTTGACGGCGACCCACCTTTTACGCCACGCGGCAGTATTTCACAGGCCTGGAGCGTGGCGGAGGTGCTGCGGGTGTGGAAGTTGACTCAAGAAGAGAAATAGGCAGAAGGAAGGTCTTTCTTTCTATTGATTGTCGGTTGTGACACCACCAGGGGGACGGACCTCGACAGATTCGATGATGTGATCGAAAATTGGCCGCATGGCGGGGGCGGTACCTTCAAGCGAAGCGGCCGAAATAAGCGCCATATAGCCATTGCCCATGACAACGGCCATCTCAGTGATTAATGGTTCGCCATCTTCAACTGAGCGCACGATCATCCGGGCCATCTTCTGATTTTCGCTGGCGAACGCTACCGGTGGTTCTACGGCGACAAACTCACTCCCTTCTTTTTCTAACAAGGCCTTGTAGGTTGCCAGGGCTTGTAGGACGTCATCTTCCGAAAACTGCTGGGCAGTCTGGAAATTGAAATAGTCAATTTCGCCGGGAATGACGACAACGAAGGCTTCTTCGCCTATATCGGCCAACGATTCGGCATCTATTACATCCTGGCTGGTGGCAATGGTTGCACCACCCAGGGAGGATTGGGTCACCCATCCGTCTGGATATTGGAGGGAGAGTCCTAGGGCGTCGTCTACAAGGGGAAGGTATTGAATGTTTGATTCGTTAACGACCGGCGTTGCGGCCGTTTCGGCCGTCGGGGTAGCTTCTTCCGGTTCGTCCTGGTTGCAGGCGGTGAGCAGAATGAGCAGAAGCCCGATTAATATGATTGATTTGGAGCGGCGTGTCAGTTGCATATGGATAATCCTTAGTGACAAGTTTTGTGTTTTGTTGGAATTGTATCCAGGGTAAAAGGGGCTAACAACTTCGATAAGAAATAATCACCAACAGCTAATCCCTGGAATTCATAACGCTTTCGGCCGTTTGGGTTATAATTATTGCAGCACACTCCTGGGAGGAAGGAAGATGGAAAATATAGATGGTCAAATTATCGGGTGGGGGGCTTATGTTCCTGATAAGGTCTTGACGAATTTTGATCTGGAGAAAATAGTTGATACCAGCAACGAGTGGATCGTCCAGCGGAGCGGTATTCACGAACGCCATATTGCCGCCC
This sequence comes from Promineifilaceae bacterium (SeqCode), assembly GCA_049281335.1. Classification (GTDB taxonomy): domain Bacteria; phylum Chloroflexota; class Anaerolineae; order Promineifilales; family Promineifilaceae; genus JAKEFB01. The sequence continues at coordinate 5,739 of JBAPRX010000510.1, read as the reverse complement.
CGGATGAAACGACCTCGATGATGTCGGTCAAAGCGGCCGAAAAAGCGTTGCAGCAGTCAGGACTGGCAGCGACCGACCTCGATTTGATCATTGTTGCGAACTCCTCGCCCGATTACTTTACGCCGCCGGTTTCCAGCCAGGTGCAGCATGCCATTGGGGCGACGAATGTACCGGCCTTCGTGGTGGAGACGGGCTGCACCGGCTTTGTCTATGCCCTCAGCACGGCTTATCAGTTTATTGCGTCCGGGGCTTATCGGACGATTTTGGTGATTGGGGTGGAGTTGTTGAGCCGGTTCACCAATTGGGAAGACCGCTCAACGTGTGTTCTCTTCGGAGATGCGGCGGGGGCGGTGATTGTACAGGCAACGGACCGGCCGTGTGGCTTGCAGGGCTTTGTTCTTGGCTCAGATGGCAGCCAGGCGGAGCATATTATGCTGCGGGCCGGGGGAACGGTGGAACCTTTCAGCGAAGAGGTGCTGGAAAATAAACGCCACCTGCTTTATATGAACGGCCGTCAGGTATTCAAGTTTGCATCAAGAGTGGTCGGCCGTGCTTGCTCTGAGGCGTTGGATAAGGCTGGGATGACGCTGGATGATGTGGATTGGATTATCCCCCATCAGGCTAACCTGCGGATTATTCAGGCGGCGGCCAGGGATATGGGGCTGCCGATGAGCCGCTTTGTTGTCAATATTAACCGTTACGGGAATACGTCGGCGGCTTCGATTCCGTTGGCGCTGGCTGAGAGTTTGGAAAACGGCCGTATTCACCGTGGCGACACCGGTATCTTTGTCTCTTTTGGGGCGGGTTTGACGTGGGGGGCAATGGTCGTGCAGTTGAATCCGAATTAAGGACGTGACAAAGGTTTTTGCAAGAAAAGCGGCAACGAATTTCACTAATTACACAAATTCATAACCGACTCTCCCTGGGACTACGTACTGACGACTGACTACCGCATTCCTTTTACTGTTAACTGCCTTTACCCCTCAAACCGATAGCCGATTCCCCGAACGGTGATGATGCGGGTGGCTTTGGCGGGATTTGGCTCTATTTTTTCCCGAAGCCAGCGGACATGAACGTCAACGGTGCGGCTGCCTCCATCATATTCCCACCCCCAGACCCGTTCCAATATCAGATCCCTGGATAGGGCAATGCCCTGGTTACGGGCCAGGAAGACGAGCAGGTCGTATTCTTTTGGTTTGAGGCGGACAACTTCTGAATTGAGACTGACTTCCCGGCGAACCATATCAATTCTCAAATCGTTGAAGTTGAGTGACTGCTTGCCGGCAGTGACGGCGGGGGCCTCTTCGTGATTGGCGGCTATTTCTTCCCGAATGAGCCGGTCGCGGCGCAGGAGGGCTTTTACTCGCGCCAGCAACTCTCTCATGCTAAAGGGTTTGGTCAGATAATCGTCGGCCCCCATTTCCAGACCCACCACCTTATCTACTTCATCATCACGGGCAGTCAGCATTAAAATTGGTTGGGTCATTTCCTGACGCAAAATGCGACAGACCTCGAAGCCGTCTATACCGGGGAGCATGATGTCCAGAATGAGTAAATCCGGTTTTTCTTGCCGAGCGACTTTGAGCGCCTGATAGCCGCCTTCGGCTTCTAAGACGTTATATCCCTGTCTGTTCAGGGTGTAAGCCAGGGACTCTAGTAAAGAGACTTCATCTTCGACTATCAGAATTTTCTGAGCCATGGCGTTGACTTTATCCCAATCACTACTTATATTCAAACTTGAAGTAAGCATTCAATACCTACCGGATCCTGTAAAAATTGTATTGTTCGCTTAATTGTACCATTTTTCACGAAACGCAAGGAACCCATTAAATATGCGACGACATGCCTTCATTTCATCCACCATTTTATTGACTTTTTCGGCCGTCTTGCTCTTGCTTGCCGCCGGGCATTTAACGGCCGAACGGGAGGCAGCGCGGCGGCTGGTTCCAATTGGGGCCGGGTATGAGCCAGAGACGCTGGCGTTGTTTGCAGCCCAGGCCATTGCTCATGACTCAGACGGCGTGGTGCAGATTCGGCTGCTGCCGGTGACTTATGCCTCTAATGCTTATAACATCACACCGCAGGAACGGCAAGCGAATTATAATCTTGCCCTTTCTCGCAGCGACGAGGTGGAGGCGGCCTGCGATGAGCTGGTGAGCGGGCCAATGACCTGTGTTTCGACGGTTCCGAATATCCAGATTCGGAGCGACGCTCAAGATCCGCTTTTGGTGGCAATGTTGGATGCGGGGGTGGATGGGATTTTTATTCCCGGCGGCGATCAGCTTGTGGGAATGGAAGTAACGGCCGAAACGCTGTTAGAAGACGCGCTGGAGAATTTATATCTGGCGGGGGCGGCAATTGGGGGGAACAGCGCTGGGGCGGCGGTGCAGTCGCGTTATATGATTGCGGGGTATACAGGCAATAATTATGCCTGGCATGGACTAGAACTAGGGGCGGTGGATTTGTGGTATGGGCCAACGGATACGATTACACGGGGGCTGCGTTTTGGGTTGGATTCGGCCGTTATTGAGCAGCATGTGTTGGAACGCGGCCGTTTGGCACGGCTGCTCCAGGCTACGGAACGGCTGCCGGAACACCATGTGGGCCTTGGCGTGGATTGGGGGACGGGTGCGGTTGTTGAGGACGGGGTGACGGTTTCGAGTGTGGGCGGCTGGTATGCGGCTTTGGTGGTAGACCAGGAGACGTATGGCGCGGCTGCGGGGGCTGCATACAATGGGCCTCGGCAGATTCTTTCTATCCATGATGTGGCTTTGCACGTGCTGCCGGAGGGGCCGTATGGCTATGATCTGGTGCAGCATCGGCCGATTCTCAATGGTGTGCCTGATCCGACGGTTCCTGATTTAGACGGCCGTGATTTTGCGCCGATGTGTGGGGCGGAGGAGGCTGGCCCTCTGTTTCTGACCGGCGACCTGGGGACGACGCAGATGGGGGAGGTCAGCCAACAGTTTGCGGCCCAGGCCCAAAGTGCCCTCAGCCCGACTCTGGTGTTGGCGGCGGGTTATCCGAATAATTCACAGGCGACGACGGCGGCCCAAAATTGGGCCTCTACACTGACGACGTTGGGGGTTACGGCGGTGCAGACGGCAACGCTGACTAATAATACCAATCTTGATTCGTTGGCGGCGAAGATCAATGGTGCCGGGGCTGTCTTTCTTACGGGGCGGGATCAGGTGACGATGGCGGCACAGGTGGCACTGCTCCAGGGGGTGGGTATTGATTTGCTGCTGCGGGAGCGGTGGGAGGGCGGTATGCCGCTGTTGTTGGACAATGCGGCGGCTGCGGCGGCGGGAAGCTGGATGAGCGCCGAGCCAACCCCGAATTCGCAGACATTGGAGATTGAGTCCAGTGATAGTTTTTTGGTGGGCCATATTGAGGTTGCACCGGGGCTGAATATTTTACCGGGGGTGGTGATTGAGCCGCGATTTTTGTATGATTATCTTTACGGCCGTTTGGTGAGCCATATTTATGCTCATTCTGATGTTGTTACCTTTGGGATTGAGCGGGGGACGGCTATCACGATTGTGGATGGCGTGGTTTCGGTGGCGGGGGTTGAGGCGGTGATGGCGATAGACGGCCGTTATGCGACGACTTTGGCAGAGGGAACCAACGACGTTATTGCAGCGACCTGGCTTTTGGTGGATACGTTTGGCAGTGGCGAGGTGATTGAGGAGGCTGCCTGTATGCCTGTTATTCCACCGGTTGTTGAGACTATCTATTTGCCTGCTGTCTTAAAATAGGTCGGGAGGGGCGATTTTTGGTAATCGATAATTTTTATCAAAATAATCACGCTTTGTTCACGGGGGTCGGGGGTTATTTTTCGAGGCTGCGGATGTAGGCGACGATGTCGTATAGGTCTTGTTCGGTGAAGGCGGGATTGCCACCTTTGGGGGGCATGTCAACGCCGGTGGTGTTGAGGGGGTCGGTGATTCTTCGGCCGTTTGTCACAAATTCCACCAACTCCTGGTCGGTCAGGCCGCGAACGAAGGTGCTGGTGGTCAGGTCTTTGCCCTGACCGGGCAAGCCGGTTGCATCGTCACCGTGACAGGCGAAGCAGGTGGTGTGGAAGAGGGTGTCTCCGGCGATAGGATCGCCGACGAGGGGGCTGACGAACTCGGCCGCTGCTTCCTGATCGGCGTTGCCCTTCTGATTACAACCACTTAGCAGCAGCACCATCATTATCAGGCTGATAAAAACAACAATAAACTTCTTCATCCATAACTCCATTCAATAAATTAGCAACCGGCAAATTTTAAAGGACAATTGACTCCACGCAACCCCCGTCCCCTGTTCGCTTGCTTACCTGCCCCTTGCCCCTGTATCCTCTTGCTCACTTGCTCACTTGCAACTTGCCTCTTGCACCGTTAATTTGAAATGCTACCATACAGACCCATATGCTGCGACTTCCTTTGTTGTATCCACTCTTGCGCTGGCTGCTGCGGGTTGATCTGCCGGTTCCAGAAAAAACTGATGAAGAAATTACGGCCGAGATGCACCGCCAATACCGGTGGAATTTTGGCGTTAATATGTTGGATGGGGCAAGCTTCTGGTTTGGGGCGAGCTTCATTTCGGCCGCAACGATCATCCCGCTCTTTATCAGCAAATTAACGGACAGCACTTTAGCTATTGGGCTGGCGGCGGTTATTGCGGAGGGAGGCTGGTACTTGCCGCAGCTTTTCACTGCCAATCTGGTGGAACGGCTGCCCAGGAAGAAGCCGATGGTGGTGAATTTGGGACTTTTTCTGGAACGGTTCCCGATTTTTTTGCTGATAGCTGCGGCGTTGGTGGCCGGGAAGTCGCCGGGGCTGGCGCTGGTGATATTTTTCATTGGGTATTTGTCGCATGGACTGGGGGCGGGATTGGTTGCGACCTCCTGGCAGGATTTAATTGCCCGCTGTTTTCCTGTCGAGCGGCGCGGCCGTTTTCTTGGGACAACTATGTTTGTAGGGGCGGGCGCAGGGGCGTTGTCGGCGGGTTTTAGCGCCCGGTTGTTGGATTCGTATCCGTTCCCGGATAATTTCGTGATTATTTTTTCGATTGCGGCCGTTGCGATCCTGGCAAGCTGGTTTTTCCTGGCTTTGACCCGCGAACCGGTGCGGAAGGAGACAGTACCCCGGCAAAGTACACGGGAATATTGGTCTAGTTTGCGGCGGATATTACGCAATGACCATAACTTTCGCCATTTTCTGACGGCGCGGCTGCTGCTGACGGGGGCAAATATGGGGGTTGGTTTTGTGACGGTGGCGGCCATTCACCGGTGGGAGGTTGCGGATAGTGTGGTGGCGGGATATACGGCCGCTTATTTGGTGGGGCAAACAGCAGGCAACCTCCTTTTTGGTTTCCTGGCGGATAAGTTCGGCCATAAATTATCGCTGGAGATGAGCGGATTGATTGTGGTGGCGGCTTTTCTGATGGCGGTGCTGGCTCCGACCCCAGAGTGGTATTATGTTGTTTTTGGTTTGCTGGGATTTAAGTTGGGGGCGGCGGTTGTTTCCGGGATTTTGGTTGTGTTGGAGTTTTGTCCGCCGGAAAAACGGCCGACTTATATTGGCTTGACCAGCACGGCAACCGGAATTACCGGCGCTCTGACACCGTTGGTGGGGGCGGCACTGGCGGGTATCAACTTTAATTTGCTCTTCGTTGTCAGCGCCGTTGTCAGTCTGGTCGCTTTCGCGGCGATGCGTTGGTGGGTGGAGGAACCACGTTACACTGTACCAGTGG
>JBAPRX010000509.1:0-26634 GCA_049281335.1 Promineifilaceae bacterium (SeqCode) | reverse complement strand
CAGGAAGCCATCGGCCAGAGCCGACTCTACATCGCTGTTCAAGGCTATCACCGGCGCAGTATTATCAACCAGTAGATTCTTCCAGGGTGTCCAGGGGCCGACATTGCCAAAGAGGTCCGTCGCCTGGGCGCGGAGTTCGATGTTGGTCAGGCCGTCCAACGGGCCGGGCTGCCAGAGACATTGCCATAGGCCATCATTGTTGCCATCGGGGCAGTTGATTTCAGTGACCGCCCCACCTGGCTGGGTTCGGATTTCCAGGGTAATGGCTTCTATGCCAGATGTATCGGAAACGACGCCGTGAACACTTTGGGTAATGGGTTGAACAAAGGTCATTGGCGCGTCAATGGTAAGTTCGGTTGGAGCCGCGCTGTCTACCCGGTGAAGGAACCAGACCCACTCAAACTCGCCATGGACGTCGTCGGAGAAGACGGCCGTAATTTCACCTGCGTCGCTGTCCAGGGAAGCGTCAACCCAGGCGTTAAACGTAACCGTACCGCTGATACCGGCCCCAACGTTGCCGATGTTGACTACTGTCGTGTTTGTGCCGCCGCCAAAGTGGAGCGCCCCGAATGCTTCGGCCGTCATCTGTACATTGGTGGCCGTCTCCTGACCATCATTGGCGAAGTGGATGGTATAGGTCACCATCTGACCATCGTAAAGGGGGAAGGGTTGGGCATTAAAGGGGAGGGGGACATCGGCCGTGCCGTCCAGATCGGCATCTAGCTGCATTCCCGGCATGAGCAGATCCAGTAAATCACTGCCCAAATAGGAAACGGCCGTACTTCCAACATCCGACGTAATCGAAAACTGCAAATCAGTATCGGCATATTGTCCAGCATTGGGCTGCAAGCCATCACTGAGGGCGGGCCAATAATAGTATTGGGTTAAAGCATAGCTGTTCAATTCTCGCCCGTCAGCCAGGGGGTTAATAACCTGTTCGCTGTTAAGCGGGTTTTTATCCGGCATAGCGGCCCAAAGACGCAGGTTGTCCTCTTCGGAAGCGACAGCAACCAGTTTGAGGGCTGTACCAGGGGTAAGCTCTACCCAGGAGAAAGGCAGCAGCAGGTCCAAGTGACGGCCGTTCAAGACATAGTTGGTATCTGAAATGACCTGCTCAACCTGCCAGCCGCTGCCGTCCCATTTTAGCAGGGTGACATTTTCGTTGCCTTCGACCTGGATGAGGTAATCGGCCGTTAACTGGCTGCCGTTCTCAGATGGCAGAGTAATGGTGGTCGTTGTGGTATACGGATTATACAGTTCGGTCGCCCCGCCGGTTTTTGTGTCAAGGTAGATAAAGAGGTCGCCATCGTTGTTCCAGTTGGCGCCGTCCCAGGCCATTCGTAGGGCGTCTGATTGCCAGCTAAGGAAGAAGCGTTGGCTGCCACTCGGCGAGGCTGTCTCAGAGACATGAGCGGCAAGGTCATTGTCGGTGCCAAGTTGGGTTGCGCCGCTGTCCAGCCAACCTTGATAGGAAAGGTTACTGAGCAAGTCCGGCGTTTCAGGCGCGTCAATGTAAATTGGACCGGCTGTTTGCCAGTTGCGGTTGCCATTGACGTCAATGGTGACAAGATGGGCATATAGTGTCTGGAGATCGCCCACAACCTGTTCGTGATGGCGCGGATCGGCTGGTACGTATTGGGTTAACTCGCTCAATGATGGGCTGGGATTATTACTCCAGCCAATCCGATATCCGGCCAATCCGGCCCCGTCGCTGCTGGCTGTCCAGTCAATGACCAGAGTTGGCGCGGCCTGATAGATGGTTAAGCCGGGAGTAATGGGTCTGGTTTCCAGGCCATCCAGATAGCCCAATGTTAGCGTGACTCGTTCAGGCGGAACGACATCCACGATCACGGTTTCGCTGGCCTCATCCGTTCGGCCAGCGGCGTCTGTGATGCGGACGGTGATAGTGTGGAGTTGGCTGTCGCCCGCCACCGGCCAGAGATAGCGCCAGACGCCATTTTTCAAGATGACCGGACGGAGTGGCCCGCCGTCGATCTCAATTGTTACTGTAGCTTCAGTTTCGGCCGTAGCTGTTCCCGTTATCTCAATTAATGCCGGGTTTATACGGTGGGTGGTTGTCAGGACGGTGATATTGACGTCAATCGCTGGTGGGGTCGTGCTGACAGTGACGGTGACCGGGTGGGTGTCGGTTTGAACACGGCCGCTCCAATCGGCCGCCTGGCTTTCAAAAAGATAAACGCCTTCACTGGGCGGTACCCAGGGGAACGACCAGGAAACATCCGTTTCCGCGCCATCGATCCAGGAATCGCTGTAGATGGGCAGGTCGTTCACAGTAACCGTTAAGGCTTGTAAGGACTCCAGGGCGTAGGCGCCGCCTTCTATCGTAGTGGCCGATAAATTAGTCAGGGTCGTGTCGTCGGCCGGGTTGGCAATCGAGGAATCGAGGATGGGGCCATCGTAGCCTGGCGGCTCATCCAATTGGCCGGGTGGCATGTCAACGGTGACGGTTTGGGTAACCACAATGGTATTGCTTTGCCAATCGGTTGCCGTCAGCCGAAAACGGTAGCTGCCAGCAATGGCCGGTGGCTGCCAACCACCATCCAGGGTTGTCGTGATCGCTTCGCCTTCCGGCCAACTGTCGCTAAAGATTGCGGCGTTCTGGTCGTCAAGGTCATAGATTTCGATGGCTGCCAGGTAATTGGGGGCCACCGCTGCTGCTGTCAGAGTAATTGGCTCTGGTGCGGTTAAGGACAGCCCAGGCGGGGGAGATAGAAATTCAGCATAAAGGGTAGTTGTAATATTAGGCGGCAGGACAAGGTCGGAGGGCGGCGTCTCAAGGGTCAAGGTGTAAGGAACGGTGATGCTTCGTCCGGCCCAATCTTGAACCAGGAGTCGGAATTGGTGAGTGCCGACGGCCGAAAACCCTTCCGTTGGCGAGAGCCAGGCTGTTTGCCAGGTTTCGGCCGTTACTTCGCCTGCCTGCCATGTTTGGCTATAGATTGGGGTGTAACTGCCGCCAATAAACTGCTCAAAGGACATCTGTTGGACCGAAGCCGGGGCGGTAAAGACGCCGGTAATGGTCACCGGCGAACTGGTTGCCAGGGTGCTGCCATTGGTGGGCGAGAGAACAGCCCCGGCAGGCGCAGGAAAATCTTCACTATAATTGTAGACACCCGCTAACTGGCGTGGGAAAAGTAAGTTGCCGTTGGGATCGATTCCCAAGTTGACGGCCGATGCCAGCCCCTCGGTATCTCCTTGCCACACGTCATTCTTGGCCGCGTCAGTCCAATAAATCAGATTCGTGTCCAGGTCAACGAATATGCCAAAGACAGATTCGATGCCGGTATAGAGGTCAACGATATTACTCAAGGCGCTGCCATTGGGAGCCAGGTTGGCCCGGTGAATGGTCATGTTGGGGTCACTTCCGGTGGCCCAGAAGATGGTTCCGTCCCCGGAATCAATGGCAAAGTCAGTGGTGTTGGTCATGGCGGCTGTTACCGTCAAGACATCGCTGCCGTCCAGGTTGGCGCTCATCAGGTAGACATCTTGGGTCAATCCAGCGTCGCCACTGAGCCAGTAGAGACGGCCGTTTCCATAATCAATCTCCAACCCACGTGGGTTTCGCAGACCAGATGTCAGCGTAATCGGGTTCGAGCCATCTAAACCGGCCTGGCGCAGACCGCCAGCGATATAATCCGTCCAATATAACGAACCATGATAGGGGTCTATTGCCAACCCATAGGCGCCGTGTAGACCGGATAGGACGCTTACATGATTTGTCCCATCGGGATCGCTGCGGTTAATGTCGTGGAAACCAGGTTCATAGTCGTCATCGTATTCAACCCAATATAACTGGCTGTTCAACTGGTCCATTTCTATCTGGCCCAGGCTGGACCACAAGGCGATGTCTACAACAATCGTATCTTTCTGGGTCAAGTCCGCCCGCTGGAGGTAAGAGCCGCTGTTCCAGTAAAGCTGGTTTTCAGGGTCGAAGGCATAAACCAGGACAGTGTAAGTTTGAACGGCCGTCCCACCAACGTTCGCTGCCTCAATCGTGACCGGAAAGGTGCCGGTGATGCCCGGCGTCCAGGTGACAAGGCCGTTGTCGGAGCCAATGGACATGCCTGCCGGCCCGGTTATACTCCAGCTAATCGGCTCCGCCCCGGAAGCGCCAGCCCGGTATTGATAGGGTTGGCCGATTTCGCCCTTCATATCAGGGGTAGAAGTGATCTTCGGGGATGGCGGATTATTGACTTGCAGAGTGTAGCTTTGCAAATCGGTTCCGCCTGCGTTAGTGACGCGCAGATTAATGGTGTAAGGACCGGCTGCGCTCGGCATCCATTCGACCGTCCCGAAATTGGGGTTAACAGTTACACCTGCCGGTGTGCCGGAATCGAGGCTCCAGCTTAATGGCTGTGTACCTTCAGAAACGGGTTGGTACCGGTAATATTCGTTGGTAACGGCCGTTGTAATCGGCATTGAGGTGATAATCGGTGGTTCAGGAACTGGAATCTGGTAGCCAATCGCTAAAGCTTTGGGATTTTTGAAGTTGTTTTCAAGGACAGCACTGCCACTTTGCAGCCGGAAGTCAGGCCCGCCGGTGGCAATATAATCAAACCAGAGCAAATCATCGCCCAGTAAATCGTAAGTCAGAATAGTCGGCGTTCGGATACCGCTCTCGTAGAGAGTTTGTTCGGAGCCTGACAGATTGGCCTGCCAAATCTCGCCGTAATAGTTGTACTTATTCCAATATAACTGACCGCCATAAGGGTCAACAGCCATACTTTCCATTTGTCCTATCTTGCTGATGACAGGACTTATCTCACCGGTAACGAGATCGATCTGGGAGATTGAAGGGCCTTGCTGCCAGAACAATAGCTGGCGGATAGGGTCAAGGGCCAGCCGCCCTGGTTGGTTGACATCCGCTATCACGACTTCGGTCAACAGACTGACCACATTCATGCGGCTGATCTGGTTGTTCTCGGCATAATAGAGCCAGCCGTTATCGACATCAACCGCCAGCCCGTTTGGGGCATTCAAACCTGTCAGAATTTGAGTCTGATTGCTGCCGTCCAGATTGGCCCGCCACAGCGTTCCGCTGCTGACATCGGTCCAATATATTTCTCCTGCGGGAACGTTCACAGCCAGTCCCCGGACGGAACCGGCTGGAGAAACAACTGTCGTGCGCTCTAAAAAGCCGCCGTTGCCGACCAATAAATCAATTCGGTCATCGCTGCCGCTGCCGTAATTGGCATTGTAGGCGGCGTAAATATGGCGAACGTCGCCTGCCTGGGGGGATGGCTGGGGTGGGGCGTAGTAAGCTCGTGCTTCGGCCGTATTATTACCCTGTATGTGGTCGCCGATGCTGGTAGAGACAATGGCGCTGTTCTCCAGACGGCCGTTCGCGCCGCCAGAAACATTCAATACAATCGTTAACGTTGTTTCCTGCCCCTCCAAGAGGGTTCCCATAGCGCAGGTCGCTGTTCCGCTGTCTTCTACACAGCCGGGGCCGTTGTTGAAAGTTGTAAAGGGCGGTAGGTCAAAGGTTATCCGGCTGTCATAAGCATCTAATGGGCCGAGATTTTCGACAGTCAGGGTATAGGTCAAGACGCTGCCAACAAAGGCCAGGTCTTCAGCCAAGTCCATACTCAAGGCCAGGTCGGTTGTTTCAATAGAACCGCCAGGTATCTCGGCAATGGCAATTCCTTGTTGGCTGCCGCCTTCTATTGCCTGATAGTTATAAACACAGTAGCCAAAAGTGCCGCAGTTAGATCCGGGGAAAAGGAGTTCATCTGGATAAAGTCGTTGGTCGGCGCTGCCATTTTGATTTGCCAGCCGGAAATGTTGGCCGGTGAATTGATAATAACCATTTTCTAGGAGCGTTGAACTAGAACCGGCCACCCATATCATCTCGTTACTGTCGGGCAACAGGGCGATAGATTCTGTTTTATCCAGGTCTGTTAGTAGCGCCACAGGGTTTGACCCGTCCAAATTAGCGCTCCTTATGGCTCCCCGGTTGCTGTCATCTCGATCCGCTTCAGTCCAATATAGTCTGCCCGTTTCGGGGTTAACTGCCAGGCCATCGAGGAAGGTGGCATCAGGATCATTATAGATTTGGGTGGGGTTGGAACCATCCAGATTAGCCATCCAAATTTGATAGGCATAGACACTGGCATTGCCGCCTTGCAGCCAATAGATTGTACCGTTGGTCAGGTCCAGGGTCAGCCAGTACAGCGCCGGATTGTTGGGGGCAATAGACCAGACATCAACCAGCATCGTCGCGCCGCTGCCGTCCAGATTTGCCCGCCAGATTTCGCCGGTTGCAGTTTGAGTCCAGTACATTTGATTGGCGCCGCTGTCCAGCGCCAGCCCCATTCGCTGCAAATTTCGGCCGGGTGGGGCGGCATAATTCACGACATCTGGAACGGGCAGCCCGGTGATGAGCGCCTCGGCGTTGGTTCCGTCCGGATTGGCCTGCCATATCGCGCCAGTGTTGGTCCCGCTGCCCATCTCGGCCCAATACAGTTGGCCGGTATCTTCATCAACGGTAATGCCAAACGGCCGTTCTCGTCCCCCCAACAATGTTTGAATATCGTCGGGGGTGGTACTGTCTCCCGCCAGCGGCGCTCGTTTGATGATTCCGTCAGACGGCCGTACCCAATTCATCGCTGTCCAGAAGAGATATTCCTGGCTAGGATAAGCGGCGGCGCAGCGACCGAAGTTGTCGCAAGCGCGTAAGAAAACCGGCGCCTTCTGCCAGCCGTTGATGGTACAGGAAGGTGTCAGGGCCGTTAGACGGCCGCTTTCTGGATCAATGTGATAATCAGAAGGCTCTAATTGGCAGGGAAAATCATAGCGATTGACAGACAGGTTGGCGTCCTGCACCAGTCCTTCGTAATGGGTTTGGGCGCTGCTGCCGGAACCGGAATAGGTGACGGTCATAGCGACACGAGGAGCCAGGGTATCTATCTCACCGCGCCATTTAGGCCAGGTATTGGGGTTATCGTTGCGGTTGCCCTGGACGTCGGCTGCCGTCAGGTCAATCTGGTACAGTCCTTCCAGGCCCGCCGGAACAGTATAGGTCCAGGAGGAGGCAATTGCGCCTGGGGCATCTGGGGCAAAGGAAGTCCAGGAGCGGAACAGACCGCGCACGGTGGCAGCATCGAGCGATTGATTTAGTATCTTAACTTCATCAATCAGACCATTGAAGAAATCGGTGGCAGCCGCCGGTGCGAAACCAACATTAATCCCATCCTGACCCGTGAAAGTGGAGATGGTTTGAATACCGACCGCCGCCAATTCGCCATCTACATATAACTGATGGCCGCTGCCGCCGATTATCTGAACAACCATATGCCACGCATCGTTGGCATAATTGACGCCGGACGAGCAGATAGTTTCTAACCCACTGCCGGAGACGGTGGCACAAACATTGCCGCCGGAGAGATAAAGGTCCCGGTCGTGTCCCTGAGCGGCCAGGATACCGGCATCGGCCGAGAAGAGGCCACAGTCAGCGCAGGTGGTTTTGAACCACAGCAGGCTGCTGTAATCGCTCTCAGGCACATTCAGGCTGGTAAATTCGATGAACTGTTCTTCATTCAGGACGCTGTTATCGAAAGCGGCGGCCGAACCGAAACGGCCGTCCTGCCCACTTGCCGGGCAGCGGTTGCCGTTCAGGGTTACAAAGCAGGTGCCATTGTGACCCAGGCCGGAGCGGTCTAAAAAGCTGGTTGCTGTTGGCGGCTCGTCAAGGGGCAGTAGTAAAACTGCCTTATCCAAAGATTGGACGACTTCAATCGGGGTAAAAGCAATCTCCATTTGGGAGACGCCAGCGGCAATCGGCCCGGTATCCGTCACCATGCCGCCAATCTTAATGCTTTGGGTGAGAATGGTGGTCAATTCCACCGTGCTGGTTGTGACAACCTGGCTCCCCTCAATGCCCAATCCGTCAAGGCTGACAATAGGCGGTGTTGTGTCCACCCGAATCGGAACCTCAACAGTAATGACATTGCCGCTGTCCAGAGCTAGGTCAACGGCCCGGATCGTAACGGTATATTGGTCTGTTGCCTGGACAATCGTGGCATTCTTGTCGTCGAAGCTGTTGAGGGCATAATCGATCTGCCAATTATTGGTTCCTGGTTCAAGGTCGGCCGTTTTCCATCCTTGACCATTGGGCGAGAGTGATACCTCAACCTGGCGCACACCGGCCTGGGTATCGTTTACGCTGCCAAATAATGGGACGACCCAGTTGTCGGCCGGGTTGCGATGAATAGCGACGAAAGGATTGCCATTGAAAATGCTGTTCGCATTGACACTGGGGGGCGTATCATCAATGGTAATGAAGTAGACGCTGGGCGATGACTGAACATTACCAACCACATCGGTGGCCCGGACGTTCAGAGTAAAATTGCCCCCAAAGTCAGGTACTTGCCAGGTGTAGGCCCAGGCTTCCGCGCCTTCTGCCAACTGCCAGGGGCCACCGTTTATCTGCACTTCCACAAAAGCGACATGAGAGGTCGGGTCGGAAGCAGAGCCGCCAAAGGTGCGGAAGCCGCCGGGGACGACATAGGCCGGGCTGGTCAAAACGGCCGTTGGCGCGTCGCCATCAATAACCACATCGAACGCTTTACTATTTGTCAATGTGCCCAGCGGTGGGGCGCTCTGGCCCTGCGATGCTTGCAGTTCAGCAGCGGCCGTGTTGTTAATTGAGACGGTCTGGCTGCCGCCTGATGCCGTCAGGTTGGCAGCAGTTGAAATGGACTGGCCCCGGAACAAATTGAAGGAGGTCTGTTGGCTGCTGCTGCCAAGAACGGCCGGTATATCCACCGCTAATGTCCCTTTCGTATATAGGTTAGCAGCCAGGTCATTGCTAACGGTGGCCGTATAGACCATTGTCTCACCTGGCTGGATAACGCCGTCAATATCATCACTGCTCAAGTAGATGGTCAGCGGGTTGGGGTTGGCGACACGGGGGTGATATGGAAAAGCGACCGGATCACTGTCATAAAGGTTCTTCTCTGTCAAATCATCCAGGCCGTCGGCGTCTGTATCAGGGTCAAGAGGGTTGGAGGTGGCTCTGGTTATCTTGCCAGGGGCGTAAGTGAAGTTCCAGCCTTCAATCTCTTCCAGATCAGTCAGACCGTCGCCATCGCTGTCAACTTTTGTTGGGTTCGATGACCAGAGAAGTTCCTCATAATCGGTCAGGCCGTCGCTGTCGGTGTCAGCATTCTCCGCGTCTATAGCCGAGCCGCCGTTTTGATCACCGGCTGCATTTGCCTTTAACTCATAAGCATCAGAGAGGCCATCCCCATCAGTGTCCCAGCATAAGCCGCCGCATTCGGTGATGCTGTCATTGGGATCATTCCCCCCTGCGGCCTGGGCTAATAATCCATCGCCATCATGGTCCTTGGCGTACCAGATATCCCCGTCTGCGTTGCTCTGTTCAAAATGTTCATCCCAATTCCAGGCGTAAAAGCTGTCCAACGTAGCCGGATAAATATCAAAGATGAAAGCATCCTTGAAAGATTGAGTTGACTGGTTATCAATTTGTTGGTGATCGCAACTGCCGACCCAACATTCATATGCTGGAACAACAAAACTGGTGTCCAGGAATAAGGGGATGCTTTGGTTCATCCCTTCCGTTAATGTATAGGGGGCCGATTCAATATTATCTAATTTAAAGCCTTTATAGAGGTCAAGCGACTTCTCAAAAGCCTCCAGCAGGGGAGGGTAATAGATGGTGTAGTGCTGGGTGTACCAAAAATTAGTTTTCCAATCCAGGTTTTGCTGGCCTAAACCGACATTGGGCGGGTCGCTTTCTGGGCCTAGATGATAGACAAAGGTGGAATTTTTCAGCCAACTTTCACTGAAGAAATCAGTTGAAATGGCTCCGGCATCGCTTGGGGCAAGGTTATAGAGATTGGTTTTGAATGCGGCCGTAAAATAGATCTGATTACCGGCCTCCATTCCTGCTTCGCCATCGGTCAGATAATAATCTAACCCTAAGAATTGGGTCAGGATTGGGTCGTCGTCTTTGTCTTTAATATTCAGGTTAACAATACTGTCGGCCGAGTAGAGCAGTCCGGCTATAAAGTCGGTAATGACTCCAGAGATGGTAAAACAGCCTTCGCCAGGAACAATGTCGGCCGGATCCGTATTCACACCTGCTAACTCGCACAACACGGACAGGAACAGATCAATAACGGTAAGGAGCAGCACTAACAAAACGCCGATCCCGGTCAAAGTTAGAAGGAAAAAAGCGGTTGCCAGAATCGTTGAGGCAATCGTGGTTGCCAGCAGGGTATTATATTGCATGCTGCCCGCCTGGAGTCCGTTGCTGGCAACCTGATAGGCGAATACGCCCCAGGCAATCGCCACATCCAATACCAGGCCGAAAATAGTCGCTTTGAACGGCTGGCCAAAGAGGACTGGTTTGGATTTGAGGATAGATTTGGTGATTGTGATCTTGGATAACCCGGCAGCCTTCATGTCTTTGGCGACCTTAAACAGAACTGTGAATGGCCCTTTGAGCAAGATGATCGTACCGGCGACTACAATCATAGCCGCCGCCACTTTGCCAGTTACGGTCGCGCCCTTGTCAGCCCCATTTCCCGGCTTGCTGGAGAGGGCAAGCGCGGCCCCAATAAATCCGCTGGCAATAATTATCACGGCTGCCCAGCCGGTCATACGGGTTTTGGTGTTAATGTGTTTGCCAAATGCGTTTTTGAAGTTGTTCCATAAGGCGTGCAGCGGGTCTTCTACGCCAATGCTTTTTAGCGATTTGGCATAAAGCGAACTTTGATTCAGATCGGCCAGTTTGTTAACCAGTTTGGACATATTACCCAGGTAGAGAAAGAAGTCGTTAACCGGAGCGATGCGCCACATAACAACTGTTTTCATTGCCACAACAGCGACGGTTCTGGAGCCTGTGAGTACATTTTTTACAAGACTTTCTAATTGAATGTCGCTGCGGAAGGAGCCAGGGGTTGGATCGAAGTTTAATTCGCCGCTGCCGATGTGGTTGCCGACCAGGTTGTAAATTCCGTTTCTAAGGGTGACGTAATACAGTTGGGTTGTCAGAATTTGACCGGCAATGGTGGTGGGGTCTTCGGAGGAACCATCCATTTCGGCCGAATACCGTCGTTCCAACTCTTCCCAATAGTCTGTCATCGGGTAAGCTTCCCATTGGGAGAGGGTATAATTAAATTGGTAGGGTGCCCAATTCAGGGCGGTAATAATTTGAACCGGCGTTCCGCCTCCGGCATTCAAATCAACTGTCAATTGACGGCCGTTCCAGGAAACATCATCTCCCACTGCTGCCAGGTCCAAATTGCTGCTCCGAAAACGTTCTTCACGGGCCATCATCAGCGTTGGGCTGATTGGATTGGCTCCTGACCAATAGGGCGAAAAGGCGCTGTCCAGAATGGCGGGCGCTACCTCTGTCGCTGTTTTGAACATGGCCTGGTCAATATGTTCATAGGAAAAGGCTTCAACCGAAAGGGTATTGCTGATTCCCCAGCGGCTGGTCACAGATACGGAGCCATTGCTGTCATGATCAAAACGGCGGGCAATTTCAGCGATATCCACATCTCGCCCGCCAACAGCAATACAATTTCCCTCGACTGTCACCTGGTCGCAGTTACGGCCGCCAACAAAGGTGTCATCTAAGCCGGCCGACAGAAACATAAGACTTAAATCACTGTTCAAATCGTTGTCTACAGCCGGGTCTTCATAGATAACGGCCGTATCCACCCCATGATCCTCTCGCACCGTCAGACCGCCCAACTGCCAGGTATCATAATAGGCATGTATAACTTGAAGCCGGTTATCAGCAAATGTTTCACAGCTCCCGTCGGAAGCTAGCGCCACACAAACCGAATCTACCAACGCCTGCACCACCCAGACTAACCGTACTTCGTGGGCTGCGCCCCAGTCGGCAGCGGTCGGTAAATAGATCATTTTGCCATAAAAGGCTTTATGGCTTTCCCCCAACGGATCGGTTGTAAGTTGGAGAGGAACATAAACGATGCTGTTGCCGCTTTTGTCCAGGCTTTGGGCGACAATGCCGTAATCGTCTAGGACATCGCTCGATGGCAGCATGTTTTTACCGTCTGGAACAACGATTTCTAACATCGGAACCAGGCGAACATCCCCATTGTCATCTCGTAAGGAACAGCCCTCGGCCGTTCCGACGCCATCCATAACCCCTGCCAGACATAAGTCGTAAAAAGTGACCCCTTCCTTATCTTCTTCCCGCATCTGACCCAAATCATCAATTCCAGGCCAATCCAGGACGTTGAAGGCATACCAGAGATGATCCCGGTTGGTTGGAATCATCTGAAATTCAACATAGTTGTATTTTCCGGCTGTCAAGCCGTCTATGGTCAACTGCATTGGATTGGCCTGGTCAAATTGAGTGGTGCTCATTTCATTGGGCGAAAGATCCATCTTGTCAGGAATGCCATCGCCGTCATTGTCCTGGTCAAAAACGTCAGGCTCGCCGTCGTTGTCCGTATCGGGGCAGTTGAGCTGGTTACCGGTATTTACCTCGCATTCGAGAGTATCTGGTAAGCCGTCTTTGTTGCTGTCTTCCTCCAGTGGGTCCAGATACCAGACCTTGCTGTTATGGGTGAAACCTTCAATTTCCAACCGGTCGCTGATTGAATCGCCGTCGGAGTCAAAGCCGTCAGGTTGGCCGTCCTGATCGTAATCTTCCGTGCTGGAACTGGTTCCCAGAAGCGATTCTTCGTAGTTGGTCAGGCCGTCGCCGTCATCATCGTCGTTGTCGGGGTTGCCGTTTAAGGCCAGCATCGCAGTTTGTTCAAGGTCTAAACGGCCGTCCCCATCACTGTCCGCCAAAACCGGGCTGGTTCCCAGGAACGTTTCCTGAATGTCACTCAGTCCGTCCTGGTCGGTATCCTGGCCGTCGTCATTTTGAATGCGGGCCAGATTGGCCTGGGTTGGGGCTGGTTTGCCAGTCTCGCTTGGTTGGGTTTGCAGCATCTGAAGCGTTTTGGTCATGTCGCTTTCGGCTGTAACCGCTTCCTGCTGCTCCTGAACGGCGGCCTGTTCATCATAAAAAGCGGACAAATGAGTTCCCTGAATGAAGGGTGAGGTGAGCATGGCGACGATGAAGAGCGTGACAACGGCCGTATAAACTTTGCGTCTGTGACTGCTTAAAACCAGTCCGACAAAGATCAACAGCGATAATAAAACGGCGAGGCTGAAAGCGGCCGTTTGACCGGCCACCCCGCTAACGCCACTTTTCCCGAAATCCAGGGCAGCAGCTAATCCTTCTGACAATGGTAGTCCGTTCTGATGGGCAGCTTGCGCGGGAAAGTTGCTGAAGTGAACGGTGATAGAGGCTTCGGTTCGGGTTTCTTCCTGGGGTGGAAATTGCAGGTGGAGGGTTTGCCGCAAGGGTAAACCACGAGAGTCAATCCATAATTCGCCCGTACCGGTCATATCAGCATAAACGGCCGGTGATTTCAGCTCAATTCCGGGCGGCAGCTTGCCTTGTTCGGCCAGCGATTGGGCCAAATTATCCCGTATAAAGGCGGCGAAGGTCGGGCCGTTGACATCAAAGGTGTAATGGTCATATTGTTGTCCAGACAGGGTGACGACTCCCTGATAGGTGACGGCTTCGGCGGCCGAGATGAAGGACATGAAATCGCCATTGGGGGCAACCAAGCCCCGGAAATCTTCAATCTCTTGCCAACCTTCCTCACCTTGTCGGGCTAATACGGTGTCGCCGTCTGTTTTTATTTCAACGGCCGTTCCTGGCTGCAAGACACTGCCCCCCTGCGACCAGAGGCGGAGGTTCATTTGCTCATCCGGCAAATTGGTACTGCCTTCCAGGTAGAAGCTGGTTTCTTTACCGCCTCGGCCAACATTAGTCACGCTGGGCAGTGGTATGGTGTACTGAGTTACATCAGCGCTAAAATCATAAACGCCACCTTGCCTTACCCGCTCCCAGGCGGATTGAACAGCATCGGCCGCATCTGGAGATGGGTTATTCGTTTGTATCGTTGGTTGTTGTTCAGGGGATGCTTCGAGGTGGGGCGTGTGTTGGCTGAAAACGACGAGTAAGAGCGATAGGATAAATAATGGGAAAAGCCATTTTCTTACCTGGACTTGGGGTTGAGGACGCATAGGTTCATTACTCCTTCGTAGATCGAACGGATCATTCGAAGCGCGATTTATCAAACCTATGGAAAACAAAGTCGAATTATCGCGCTGCCAGCGAAAAACTAAAAATAAGTTGTGATACAATTGTCAGGCACAGATTTTGAAGGTTGTTTGACTCATCCTGGTTGTTCAGCGTCTATTTGAGCCTGTAAGTAGACAACCAGACTTTCTAAGCTCGTAAATTTAAGTTGAATGCCTGTATTGACATCTTGTAAATAGATGTGCCAGCTAATCTCCGAACCTTCATTCCAAAGGCGCAGCAAGTAGGAATAATATTTTCTTGGTCGATCTGGTTCGCCTTCGGTTATTAAAGGTGTCATTTGAAATGCTGCTCCCACAATTTCACCAAATTGAGAACAAAAACTTAGACAGAATCAATCATATTCTATTGCCGTCCCCAGAACGTCCCCAACAGCGCTGCCTATTTTCTGGCAGTTGGATGCGATGACCGTGCTGAGGTTGAACCTTTTCGGTGCTTTTCAGGCACAAGTCAGCAGCGCGGTGGCTGAATCTATTTCTTTTCGCTCTGATAAAATTCGAGCGCTGTTAGCTTATCTGGCGGTCGAGAACGGCCGTCCCCACCCCCGTGAATCCCTGGCTGCTCTGCTTTGGCCCGAATACTCCGACTCCGATGCCTTACACAACCTACGCAACTCCCTTTACCGGTTGCGACACTCGTTCGACGCCGAATTAAGTGACAAGTTATTTACTGTAGACCGTCAAATCGCTTGCTTGCACCCTGGTAGCTTGCAGTTGGATGTTGCCCAGTTCCAACTTTTGTTAAACGAATGTGCTGGTCACCAACACCAGGCCCGCCAAAATTGTGCCGAGTGTATTGTGCGGCTGCAAAAAACGGCCGACCTATATCAGGGCGAATTCCTGGCAGGTTTTTCCCTTCCGGACGCACTCCCTTTTGATGAATGGCTGCTGGTCTATCGAGAGCGTTTCCACCAACAATCATTAGCCGCGCTTTACGATCTATCCGCCTATTACAGCCAGCAGGGGCAATACGGGCTGGCCCGAAAATATGCCGCCCGACAGATTGCGCTGGAACCGTGGCGCGAGGCTGGCCACCGCCAGATGATGCGGGCCTTGGCTATGAGTGGCCGGTTAGATGATGCGCTTGCCCATTATAAAATCTGCCGCCGGATTCTGGCCCAGGAGTTGGACACAGAACCAGCTCTGGAAACGATCGCCCTTTACGAACAAATTCGAGATAGCCAGGCGGCGGGCGAATCATTCTTGATCGGTGGTGCCGAGCGGGATGGTATGGTGGACAAGTCGGCCTACTATCTGCCGCGCCAGTTCACTCAATTTGTCGGTCGTCGTGATGAAATCAGCGCCATCATTGAGCGATTAGCCAACCCCGATTGTGCGCTGCTGACCATCACCGGGGCCGGAGGCATGGGCAAGACCCGGCTGGCAATCGAAGCGGCCCGACAGCAGATTGGAAATTATGAAGATGGGATCTGGTTTGTTTCGCTGGCTCCCGTGCAGGCGATTGATGATATAGCGGCGGCTATCGCTGCCGCCCTGCCCATGCCGCCTTTCAGTTCGGGTGATATCGAGCGCCAATTGCTGAACTATCTCAACAGTAAGCAGGCGCTTCTAATCATAGACAATTTTGAACATCTATTGGCCGGGGCCGATTTTATGCGGACCCTTTTACAACAAGCACCGAGAGTCAAAATTTTGGCCACTTCCCGCGAAAGGTTGAATTTAAAGGCGGAATGGGTGTTTGAAATTCGGGGATTGACCATCCCGTCGGAGGTAGACATTGATTCGATGCCGGAAAGCTATCCGGCAGCCCAATTGTTTATTCAACAGTTACAACAGGTTCGCCATTCGCTGGTTTTATCGGAACAGGATATTGAGGAAATCGGCCGAATATGCGCCCTGGTAGAGGGGGTTCCCCTGGCAATTGAATTGGCCATCAATCTGACGGCCACTCGCTCATTTAGCGACATTGCCGAACTCATTGCCGAAGACCTGGATTCGCTCAAAACACGCTCTCGGGATGTTCCCGAACGGCAGCGCAGCCTGCGAGCGGTCTTTAACCATTCCTGGCATTTACTTAACGAAAGAGAACGAGAGGCATTAAGGAATATCGCCATTTTCCCTGCTTCTTTTACAATGCAGGCGGCTGTCGAAGTAGCTGGAACAACCGAACAATTTTTGCGGTCGCTTGTTGAAAAATCATTTTTGCGCAGGAATGAAAACGGCCGTTTTGAAATGCATGTCCTATTACGCCAATTTGCAACCGAAAAATTATATGCCGGCGGTCACCAAATACGCCAACGTCTTAGAGAGCGATTTAACAATTATTATCTAACTCTTTTGCAAAGCCAGGAAACAATTTTGGACAGTCCCACAGGTGGTGTGGGTGTGGAAAAGCTGCGACCAGAAATTGATAATATCCGGTTGGCCTGGCATTCAATTGTATCCTCGCCGGATGTACCGGCGATTGCTCAAACCGCTCCGGCTCTGGTAGCCTATTTTAGTCTGAGTGGGCATTCTCGTGAAGCGGAACGACTGCTTCAGAAGGCCATTGAAGCGCTTGGCGATCTTCCCCCGGAGAGAATCGCCGAACCCCTTTCACGGGCCGAACTGGAAAAATACCGTCTGGCCGACTATCTTTTGAGACAGCAAATTCGCTTCTTTGTCAAATTGGCTGTGATTGACGAGGCGATTGCCGCTATTAAATTAGTCATCAAATACAGTCAGATTACGGGTGATATTGATGCTCGGTTGCAGGCCCGATCTGCCTGGGGAACAATTCTTTGGCGGCAGGGTCGTTACAAAGAGGCTAAAGAACAGGCGGATCTTGCGCTTCAATTAAGCAAGTACGCTCATAATGATCTCCTTAAAATCAGAGCATTGGTTCAACAGGGTATTATTCAAAACTTTACGGGGAATTTTGATCAGGCTCGTCAATATTATGTCCAGGCTCTTCGTCAGTATGAGGCGGCCGATATTGAAGGATTACCTCACATTGCGATTTATGTTAACCTAGGCTCGCTTGCTCTTTTGGAGGGAAAGTATCTGGAGGCGAGAGTGCATTTCAAGCAAGCGCTCAATGATTACCGGCAAATTGGCTCCTACTTTGGAGAAGGATTGGTGCTTAACGGTTTAAGTGCAGTGGCCCTTCACGAACAACGTTACACCGCAGCTCTTACTCTGGGGCAACAGGCGATAAGCATTTTCCAGGAATTAGGTGAGGTGGTACGTGAAGGAGAAGCATTATTGATATTAGGAAATATTTTTGCTCGTCTGGGCCAATGGGAGCGTGCCCAGAACTATTTTAAGCGGGCGTTATCGCTAACTCGTCAGGTTCGTAGTCAAAACCGTGAATGCGAAGCCTTGATTCATCTTTCGATGTTGGCCTGCCAGTTTGGTGATTTTCAGGAAGCGCTGCAACTGAGCAAGCAAGCGCTGCTTTTGGCGGAACAGTCCTCTGATCGTGACCTGCATGCTTTAGCGCTTACAGCTCATGGCCTGGCGTTGGCAGAGGCGGGGCGAACGGAAGAAGCGGTTGGTTGCTGCAAGGAATCATTAACCATCCGCCGGGAGCTGAAGCAGCCACACCTGACGGCCGAAAATGAAGCGCTATTGGCCCATCTCTATTTGAATCAAAATGATTTGGCGCAGGCCGCCGCCTATATTGAACGGGTGATGGCCTATTTGCAACTGCCCGAGCAACAAGATGTGGAAGAACGGCCGTTTCCCCAATTAACGATTGCAAACGGCCGAAACAGCGCTTTAGTTCGCCAATTGAAAGGCGTCCAAGACCCGTTTCGGGTCTATCTAATTTGTTATCAGGTTTTGGAAGCCAATGGCGACGACCGCAGCAGAATGATCCTCGAGTTTGCGGCTAACCTGCTGAACGAGCAAGCGAATCTTTTAGAGGATGTCAGCCTAAAGCAATCATTCCTGGAAAATGTACCGATAAACCGTCAAATTTTAACTTATAAACGTCAGACCGGTTCACAATAAGTAGGTTTGGGGTAATGTGCAGACTTGTTCCCAGTTTGAAAAGCCAGGTTGGGTTCAGGCCATTCTGGAGGGTTGATAGTCCATTGTTCAGCAAAGCACTAAGCGTCGGATACGGCCGTTCTCCTCGGCATAATTTTCGCCCAAAAATTATCTAAATAGCCATTCATGATGGCGATACATAACAGGATGGTGATCACGCCGACCAGGGTCGTGATGTTTAGCGAATCACTCAGAAAAAAGACGGACAGGAGGATGGCGATTGGAGGTTCGTTGAAGCGGACTATCGAGGCGAATGTTGGCCCGCGATGTTTGATGAGCCAGAAAAACATCAAGAAGCCAACGGCGGAGCTGACCCCTATAAGGGCCAGTGCCAGGAGCGCTTCACTGGTCGGCCGTATTTGGAATGGATTCTCAAGTATAAGCATAAACGGAAGCCCGGCAACGGCCGCAGAACTCATCATCGTTGTTGCCACCACAACGGGTTCCTTGTTTTCAAGCACCTGGTGTGAATAAAGGGCGGCAACCGACTTTGCAAGTGAGGCTATAAGTACCGCCAGCGCCCCCAGCAAAACGATCCCTTCTCCGACACCAAGCGATAAATCTGGAATAAGAACAATAAGCGTGCCGATGAAACCAATCACAACCCCCACGATTTTATTACGGGTCAATGGTCTCGATAGCCAGATATAACCAATGATGACGGTGAAAATCGGCATCGTGCTAAAGAGAACGGAGGCCAGGGCTGGGGAGATATGATCTTCTCCCATAGAAAGGAGCAAGGTTGGCAAAAGCGCCTCAAAAAAGCCGATAATGAGAAACGGTACCCACGACCGGCCCAGTGGCGGTAATCGTAGGCCCTGCCTTTTTAGGACAACCAATAGGATAACGGCACCCATTGCTAGGCGAGTTGTTGCGATAACAAAAGGCGGAAATGAGTCGTCCGCAATTTCAATCAGAAGAAAGTATCCCCCCCAAACCAGGCTTAAAAGTCCCAGTAGTATCAAACTCTTCTTATTAATAGACATCTGGTGTCCTCCATAATTTCATAACCTGTTCTAGTGTCGTGTTGGGCGATTCGTAGCTAGTATCATATTGAAAAACGGCCGTTAAGTATGTCGGCCGTTCTCGACAAAATCGTAGTTCATTCTCGACTCTTGGCTGAATTGAACTTTCCAAAAGAATGGTTGCGGCAACAGGTGGGGGTGCTGAAAGAATAATCCGATCACCTTTTTAATATCTAGGCTGAAATTAGCTCCAGGCAGCAAATCAACAACAATCGATGATATCTATCTAATGTCGAGATTGGGCTACAAAACTGTCGAGAACGGCCGACATATTTTAAAGTCCATATCAGATATGATGTTATGACAAACAATCCGCAAACCATCAAAGCAACATTTCCTGCTCAAAAGCATACATATTTTGGAGGGTTCCTAATGAAGAAGCGACATCTCTATCTTTACCTGATTTTTTGCCTGTCCCTATTTATTGCCGTAATCGGTTTTCCCCGATTTGCAATGGCAGACGAACCAGACGCCAATAATTTACAGACTGTTTGGGAACATGTGCGCGACGCTGGCGCTTATCATTTTAGTGCCGACCTGACCCAGACAACGCAAAATCGGCCGTCACCGTCAGCCAATGAGCCATCCACACAGAAGTCGCAGGCGCATATTGAAGGCCAGACAGACCTGACGGCCGATGTAATGGAACTGACCTTATGGAAAGGCAGCGGCAGTGTTCTACTGCCGGAAACAGGAACCCAGATTAAAGTGGAAGGCGGCACCACCTACGCTCGTCAGGGTACAGGAGCCTGGCAGTTGGTGGATGATTTTTCGGGCACTTTTGCCCCTGGTGGGGATTTTACGGCTTTCCTTGTAGCCGCTGAAAACGTTGTCCGCTACGCTCCTGAAACAAAATCTACTCCTCTGGGCGATATGACGATCACCCGCTTTACCTTTGATATTTCTGGACCCCACTATGCCGTTTATATGCGTGATTTGCTGGACAGTCAGATGCGAGAACACGGTGAACTGCCTCCGGGAATGAAACTGGATATACCAGAGATCTATTCTAAAATGATGGGACAGGGTGAGTTGTGGGTTGGTCAAAATGGGCTGCCTGTCAGCCAGAGGCTTGAGCTAACATTTCCAGAAGATGCGTTTGAAGGGTTGAATAAGCAAACAACATTCCAGGTCGATGTCCAGTTTTCGCACTTTAAAGGATATCCAGAGACAATCGTCTCTTCCTCTTCCAACACCCAGCCATCTCCGCTCTCCAATTTCTTGCATCAGGGTAAAAAGGTGGTTGAGAAAGCGGCCGTTCCGGAGAACTTTTTTGCGATCCTGGCAATCGTCGTAATTATTGCCCTTATGCTCATTGTTTCGCGCTACAGCCACGCCAAGCCGGTCTATGCGGCCGTTGTACTGAGTGTCTCAATCTCGATGCTCGTTTCACCCATGCTAAGCAGCATTCACCTTGAAGCTTTTAATCAAGAGCAGAAAAGAAAGCAAGCCGTTCAGGAATCCCAACAGGCTGAAGCGGATAAAGCTGCATCCTGGCAGGAGGCGCTCGCCGATCCCGGCTTTGACGCCCATACCAACCCTCTGGATGCGGCCAAATCTCGTCTGGAACGGCCGCAGGTCAATGGAAACGGCATCATGGGCAGCGGTATTATTACTGCCACCAGCAGCAGTAGTAAATATTTTGACAGCGCGTGTGAGACAAACCCTGGTGATGACAACGATGGCGATTCATTGACAAATCTTCAAGAATGTCTCATTGGCACGTTGCCTGGAGCAATCGATACTGACCAGGATGGGGTCAATGATGGTTTAGAGGTCAAAGGTTTTTCCTATGAAGATGGCGGCGAGATTTGGTACACAAAT
The DNA here is from genome assembly GCA_049281335.1 of Promineifilaceae bacterium (SeqCode). GTDB lineage: Bacteria > Chloroflexota > Anaerolineae > Promineifilales > Promineifilaceae > JAKEFB01. Next base: position 5,605 of record JBAPRX010000509.1, on the reverse strand, counting down.
CCGCTCCATCCTGATACAGACCGTGACGGTTTAGGAGATGGCACTGAATGGTTCATGGATGTGAATGCTGATGGTAAGCCAGACGACACGGACGGCGACGGCATTCCCGATGTGTGGGATAGTGACAATGATGATGACGGTGTGCCAGACGACCTGGATCTTTCTCCTTTCTCAACAACAAAAAACAGCAACATCTTTGACGGAGATAGTCCCTTCCAACTAATTGTGAATGACCTGGAAGAAGGGCTGTTTACAAAGGTTGAATTCCAGTTAAGCCCGACAAATCCCGACCACCTTTGGTATACCAACAATGTTTTGAATTGGGCCGATAATGACCGTCAGGGGCAGATGCAAGATGCTGACGGCAAAACTTTCTACGATATTAACCCTGACACCAATCCCTGGCCCAACAGCCTGGGGGATGTGCGCCTGGTTCCAATGCTGGAAATTGAAATGACCGGAACGCCCAATAACCTGTTGGATATGGCGACGCTGGATATGTTCGGCATTTCGGTCCTGACGAATACAAATGACAGTGTGACGGCCTACGTTCCGATGCAGTTGGTGACGGAGAATACAGGCGAGAAAAATGTTGCTTTCCAAGGAGCAATGTATTACCGGGCGGATAGCTCCTGGGGCAACGCCCAATCTGTGCGCCTGGTTTGGTTGGTTCAAGCCCTGGTTGACGTTTGCGATACCTACAAAAATGGTATTTGTGACACCTATAGTAAATATAATGACGTCCAGATTATCCACAGCTACGATGAAGAATGGTATTTAACCGGCATGGAAATCAGTGAAGAACATGGCACCAATATGGCCATCATTTATGAAGATCCAACCGAAACAACTGACAGCCCGCTCTATATGGATAACCTCTATGAAATGGCCTATGGGCTGGACCGCACCTTTATGGCCGGAGCCGATTGTGAAACTATAGACACGAACAATGAATGTTTGAGTGGTAACGGCAAGCTGGACCTGACTGTTACCGGCATTTACACTCGTTTCAATCATTTGACGAATACCAATGTTCCTGAGGAAAAACGTTGGGGTTTGTCGAATGTATATTCTGTCGTGGAAAACAGCTATGAGGCTGTTGAATTGGCGATGCTGGATGCAGCGATTACCCAAACAGTCGATGCACTCAACAATAACTTTACAAGTTTTTGGACTGACAATGAACCCATTACGCCCACGGTTATGTTTGCCTGGGAACACGAATTCCGGGCTGTTAGCCTGAGCAGCAGCAATCTATCCTGGTCTGGTGATGTTCTAAAGGCCGATGTTGCCAGGAGCGGCAACGGTATTATCCAGGTGGAGCAAGTTAACGGCATCAAGTGGGCGCCCTATTCTTATACAACGACAGATGGTTGGGTTGCGGCTGATATTAATACTTACTGGACCAATCTGGATAACCTTCTACCTGATTATATGGGTGGATCCGATGACGTAGCGGCTGATGTGGCGATGGGCAAACTGCTCTATTTAGGCATGTACAACGGTGAAGTGTCTAATATCAAATTTGGCGACTCGCTTATTCCAAAGCCATACGAAATAAATGACCTTCCTTTGCAACTTAAAATTGCCAGCCTGGTTGGAGCCGGGGTTAAAAAAGTAATTGCTTATTATTACGGAGGTAGTTCAACAATCGGCCGAATCGTCAGAGCGGCCGTTGATGAATTGGATGAAGATATCAGCGTTTTGCAGCGGTTCACCACCCAGTTACAAAATGATATTGCTTACCTGTACTCAAAATTGCAGTCATTTGGGAATATTGGCATCGGTCTGACCGTTTTAACCACCCTCGCCCTCCTTGCTGTGGCTGGCTATTATTTCTTTCGTAAGTTTGTTTCCCACGACAGCGTTAGTACAGGCTGGCTTATAGCCGGGGGAGTTGCAGTTGGTGTGTTTGCTGTTGCGCTGGGGATCATCAAACCAATTAGAAGTATGATCAGTCAAGTCGAGAGTCTGATAGAACTTGGTGAAGCTGAAAACACACTCGACGCCGTTTTAACCGTATTTGGAGGAGAAGGGTCCCCATCCATAGAATACAATATCTTGGGTTTAATCATTGGCATCTTAGTAGCCACTGCCTTTTTCTTGACCCTTGTGTTGAGCGGACAGGTTCACTTCGGGTCAATTGGCTTTAATTCCTTGTTAGCCCAAACAATCGCCGCCATTATCGTTGCTCTGATTATCTTTGTCATCAACCTCACCGGTATTGGCGCTCTCTTGTTGGGTATTGCCACCGTTGTGGACCTTATCTTGCTGGCGTTGGGCATAAATTTCTCTATTGTAGGTAAGCTGACAGATGCAATTGCCAGCGCTCTCTATGAGTTCGATTTATCAGTCAATGCAGGGGTATTTACCGGTGGGGTATCAACCAAACTGGTAAATCCTGATGACGGCATGGTGGCCGGAAATCAGATGATTTATTCAATGCCGATCACCACAGTCATAACCCAGTCAGTTGATATGTCAATTAGCGAAGATGAATTCCGTTCTAACAGCCTCGTCTATGAATTTGACCATTATGATGCTTACCAGCTTGGCCTCTCTACGACTCACGGCGACCGTTCAGATGAGTGGGCAGTGTCGCCGCCGATTACGGTAAACGATGTCTATACACCTTATTTAGGTACGGTATATGACACCGTAACCTACCAGGCAACCCTTACAGCCGGTGTTAACAAGTCGAACATATTCTATCTGGACTCGGCTTATGATTTTCTTGGTGAATCATGTTGGAAAGTTGTTTCAAGCTGTAAAAACAAGTACGTAAGCGGGACCAGTTCTACTGAGGTTGGCTCCACTTTTGTTTTCGATATCTATCCAGCCACAATTGATGGCTTTGTAGATGTAACTTCCTGGAGTACCGGAAACCTGCGCTTTCCAGACGCTGATGGTGACGGCTTGCTGCCTTTAGGAGAAGGGGGAATCGATCCAGACGACTCAAAGTGGGACTACGATGGGGATGGTTTGTCTGACAAATTTGAGATTTCAATGCGCTCCCTGACAGTTGAGGACGGCGGCGAAGTGCTGGATCCGATGTTGATGGACACCGACGGAGATGGTATCTCAGACCGCGAAGAGCTGCTCCTGGCGACCAACCCGGCAAATCCCGACTCTGATAATGACGGTCTGCCGGATATTGACGAAGCAGCGCAGGTTGATGAGTCTATTCCAGCATTAACTGGTGGCTGGTACTTCGCCTATAGTATCAATTCCTTCACCAATGTTTGGAGCGATCCGAATTCATCCGACTATGATGGTGACGGTATGACCGACCTCTTTGAGTTGACTCAGGACACCTGTCCAGATTGCTCGCCCTGGGCAGACCCGGATAACCCCCTGCTTTTCAGCCCTTATGTCTATAATGAAAACCCGGTACCCATTTACCTGGATGACAACACGAATAATGGCTTTGTAAGTCCATCCACTAGTTTTGTCTATTCGACGACGACGGAAAATAATCTCAGCGACGGCATTTTGCTGGCTGGTGATGTGTCCTTGCAACTGCCAAACTTTCTCGCTGGCATCCCACTTACGGCCGATGTGGCCTTAAACAGCGGTTACAGCGAAACGCTGGTCAGCGAAATCGCTCCCATTGGCAGCAGCAGCGCCACCGGGGTTCTTACCAGCAGCATGGATCTAGAGGCCTTTGAAGATGTGGTCTGGGCCTGGGATCCGGTAGAAAGCAACTCTATGGCCCCGATTGGTGGCGACATCAAGTCACTCGATGCGACCGTTGCCCCCGGCTTTAGCGATCTGTATATATACACAGCGCTAGAGATAGACGACAACGGCACAAAATATATCACTGTTTACACAGCCGGGAATGATGGCAATCCAAGTGATTCGGCCGTTCTCGACTCAATTGATGCCTCCACCAATAGAATTTTTACCGCTCCGTCAGTAGCATGCAATAATAGTGGCGTTTGTCTTGTTGTCTGGGGCGAACCGAATTATCCCAACGGCGGTGTCATCAATGGCATTATGCTAAACGGCAGCGTTGACCAGATCAGCATTCTATCATCAATCAAATCACCTGATTACGATGGCGTTACAGTTTCCGCGCCAGCGATAGCCAGTGATGGTGGTAATTTCATGGTTGGTTGGACACAAAATCCCGGAACAGTGGCAAGCACCTGGGTCCGGCAAGTATTTGCGGACGGCTCCTTTTCGTCCCTTCAACAGGTTTGGGAGCTTGATAATGATGGTGATAATTCTATAGGGATCGATTGGACCGGTTCAAACTATCTCGCCGTTTGGTTTGATAGTCCTAATGCCATAATGTATCGTGCAGAAATTGATACGTCACTTAATGTTGGACCGGTGACAACTATTCCTGGAGAGGCACTAATCTTCGCAAATGTTTACAACTTGAAAGTCCCACTCACCTTGACTTATGATCCACTCAGTAACCAGGCACTCGTCCTTTACCGTGATATGGATGACGATGTTTACAATGCGTATGCATATTATATGAGCATTCGACGCTTGACTGCAGATGGTTCCTCTGAGGAAATATATCTCGATACTGTTGATCAATACTCTCATTCTTATGCCGATACAGCTGTCTGTGCTGATCCTCAGAACGGTGGTTGGATTGTTGTCTGGTCAAAGAATGAGTATGGTGCGCCTGGTGATTTAAATATTCACTATCAGGCAATTGGCCCGGACGGCAGTCTACGTGGCAGTGAGCAGTTGGTTAGCACCACCGATGCGGATTCAGCAGTAGCTATTGCTTGCCGGTCGCCTCATCCGTTGTTAGACCTCGAATTTGAGGAAACAGCGACTTCCAATACCTATGCCGACTCCTCGCAGTATGGTCATGATGCCACTTGTGACTTGGACAACAATTCCTGCCCGCTGGGCGGCATTGAAGGCCGGTATGGGAACGGTGTTCAATTCGATGGGTCAAATGACCAGCTTACCAACTCCTTTACCCAACCGACCGATGAATTCACAGTCGAATTCTGGATGAAGACGAGCTGCCAGGACTGTGACATTTTGACATTCCTGGGCGGTCATGTTGACATTTACCTGAACAACGGGGAGGTTTGCCAACGAGCTTCTAGTGGTTCGATTTATGGTATATCTTGTTCTCCCTCTGGCACGAATTATGCGGACGGAGAGTGGCATCACGTCATTCAGGCCACAGATGGTTCCGCACAATTTCTATGGCTAGATGGCGACATTCAGATTACAACCAGTTACGGCTTTAGCAATATTAATTGCACGAGCAATTGCACTGATTTTGTACTGGGGACAGCCGGAGATAACTTCTATGATGGTATTCTGGATCGCGTGCGTTTCCACAATCGTCGTTTTACCCAGGCCGAGGCTTTTCAGTCCTTTAGTTCGGCCGTTACAATTCTAGACCTGGATGAAGTGGCTGGAGCTACGACTGCCTACGACGCTTCTAACAGTGGTTACAATGCAACCTGTTCCGGTTCTTCCTGTCCCACATTTGGTGTAGACGGAATTGCTAATACGGCCGTTCAGTTTGATGGATCGGATGACTACCTGGCAATTGACACACAAAAGCGAACACTCGAATATTTTGTGTATCAATTTGAGAACGGGAATACATCTGGAT
>JBAPRX010000508.1:0-3981 GCA_049281335.1 Promineifilaceae bacterium (SeqCode) | reverse complement strand
TATTCGCGGGGTGTTTCTGTTATGGATATGAAGGAGGGGGATATTGTCGCCTCTGTCGCTATTCTGCGGGAAGGTTCTCTTTCCAGGGTAAATGAAACGCGGCCGGAAAATGGGCAATCGCAGGAGGCTGCTGAGGCTGTTACGGCCGTTGCGCCTGACACAACAGTTCAGGGAGAAATGAATTGACGCTCAAAACCAGTATGAAAGATATTCTAAAGCCTGTCTTGAAACAGGACGATCTAGGCGTTCCTAGCTCTATCATTACTGATTTGATCTTTCGTCTCCTATTCAATGAAGGTGATGTCAATGTAGCCCGGTTTTCAGAAGTTTTAAAGTTACATCCTCAGCTTTTGGATGAAATCCTGGCTCGTCTGCAACAAGAGCATCTGATAGAGGTTTCAAAAACCGGTCAGATCGGCCGATTGAGCTACACCTATACTTTAACGGAAGCAGGAACAAAACGCGCTCGTGATGCTTTAGAACGGAGCCAGTATATTGGCGCTGTTCCCGTTAATATTGAGACATATAAACAGGCGCTCCTTTTTCAAACCAGCGGCCGAGCAGACATTAGTCCGGCATCGGTAAAGAATGCGTTGAAGTTCCTGATTTTGCCGGATAATTTCCATCGGCGGGTTGGGCCGGCGGTTTCTGCCCGCTCTTCGTTATTTCTGTATGGGCCGCCTGGAAATGGTAAGACGACTATTTCTCAGGCGCTTGCCAAACTGTTAGCCGGTTCCGAACCTATTTACTTGCCTTATGCTCTGGTTGCTGGAGGCCAAATCGTTCAGATTTTTGATCCATTAATTCACTTTCCCTGGGAAGATAGAATTCCAGGGGAATTCGATGGGGGTGTATCAGGCGGTAAGACAGGTCAGTTCAATAAAACAGATCAACGGTGGGGGCTGTTCCAGCGCCCTGGCGTGATGGCCGGTGGTGAATTGACAATGGAGTCATTGGACTTGCGCTTTGATCCGATTGCTAAATTTTATGAGGCCCCCTTGCAGCTAAAAGCCAATGGGGGAATGCTGCTTATTGACGATTTCGGCCGTCAACGGATGTCGCCTGAGGAGTTACTGAATCGTTGGATTGTTCCTTTGGAGAGCGGCTTTGACTTTTTGCGGATGCAGACAGGTCAGGCAATTGAAATGCCGTTCCGCCAGCTCATTATTTTTGCAACCAACCTGGATCCGAGCGACCTGGTTGATGCGGCTTTCATGCGTCGTATTCAGATGAAGGTGGAGGTGAGCGGCCCCGATGAGAAGCTGTTTTACCAGATTTTTACGACGATGTGTAAGATCGCCAATGTGCCGTTTGATAAAGATGGATTTATGCACCTCTTGAACAAATGGTATCGAAGTGGGAACCAGGTTATGCAGGCCGTTCACCCCAGGGATATTTTGAATACGCTGGTAGCTATCTGTGAATATGAGCGGATTCCTCCTCGGCTGACGCCGGAACTGCTGGATGAGGCTTGTGCCAGCTATTTTGTGAATATGTAAGAAATAGGTTGATTAGGTTGATTATTAATAATCAACCTAATCAACCTGCTATATAGGTCGTATTTTTACCGCCCTAGCTCTGGAACAAGTCCATTGCCCCTTTGATTACGGAGCCTTCACCAGTGTTTTGACCGCCTGCTTTGGGGGCATTTTCCAGCACGCGGTCAGCCAAACGGGAGAATGGCAGGGATTGGAGCCAGACTCGGCCGGTTCCTTGTAAAGTTGCAAGGAACATCCCTTCACCACCAAATAACATGGATTTGAGGTTCCCTGCCCGTTCTATGTTGTAGTTGATGTGGGATTCAAAGGCGACGATGCAGCCGGTGTCTACTCGAAGTTTGCCACCGCTTAATCGTTTTTCGACAATTGTTCCTCCGGCATGAATAAAGACCATGCCATCGCCTTTGAGTTTTTGCAGAATAAAGCCTTCGCCACCGAAAAGGCCGGTTCCCAGCTTCTTGTTGAAGGCAATTGAGATTTCCGTGCCGAGAGCAGCGCAGAGGAAGGAGTCTTTCTGGCAGAGCAGGTCGCCGCCGGTTTCGTCGAGGTCAATGGCGATGATTTTGCCGGGATAGGCGGCCCCAAAGGCGACATGGCTTTTGCCCTGGCCCTGGTGGGTGAAGTGGGTCATAAAGAGCGATTCGCCGGTCACGGCGCGTTTGGCGGCGCTGCCAAGTTTGCCCAAGAGACCCTGTTCCGGTCTGGAGCCGTCGCCCATTTTGGTTTCAAAATTAATGCCGTCTTCCATATAGACCATAGCTCCGGCTTCGGCAATAACTGTCTCGCCGGGATCGAGTTCAACTTCAACAAATTGCAGATCGTCACCATAAATTTGATAATCAATTACATGACTTTTGCCCATTGTGTTATCTCCTTATTTAAGTTTGGCAGTTGGTTGATTTGTTAACTATACAAGCTTCCCGCCCGCACCCTATACGATAACATAAAGCAGAGGTTGCACCGAGTCGTCTAATAATCGGGTCATAAAGGCAAATTAAGATTTACCATTGACCGTACTTCAATTGGCCCTTTTTTGTTTGGAGGCATTTTCGAGATTACCTGGATGACTTCGTTCAGGTCTCTGGGGTGAATAATGAGGAGTTGGATGAGGCGTTTGTTGGATTCGGCCGTGATTGTGTCGGTTAAAGCTGTTCAGCCGGCCCCACTGCATAGTCTTGAAAGGCCAAACAGATGTCGTTCATGTACTGATTTGGCAAAGAAAAATTAATTATCTGGTAGATGGAGATTTGGGAATCTGGTTTTCCAGGCGAGGATGGCGGTGTTGCCGAGCCAAATGAGGAGCCAGGCGGTGTCGGCCCGGATTATCAGGAGTAGGATTAGGAGAGAGAGCATTCCAGCGAGGACGGCACGGCCGTCTTTTTTGAGGATGAATAGCCAGAGGGCGAAGGAAATTCCCAGGGCGGTTGGTGCAAGCCAGAGGGAGAGGCCGCACCAAACGCCGAAGGTGACGGCGAGGGCTTTGCCGCCCCGGAATCGGAGGAAGGGGGAGAAGGCGTGGCCGAGGATGGGTGCCAGGGCGACGACGGCTAATGACCAGCCTTCCAGGTTGAGAACGAAGTTGACGAGAAGAATGGGAATAGCCCCTTTGCTGAAGTCGAGAACGACTGCCGCCATACCCAAAAATGGGCCTGCGGCTTTCCAAGTGTTCGTAGCCCCTGGATTGCCGTCACCATATTGACGAATGTCTTTGCCTGCCAGACGGCCGAGCCAGAGTGAAAAGGGGAGGGAACCGCTTAGAAAGGAGATGATAAACCAGATTATTGTTGACATATGTGTGGTTTAGTGTCCGTTGTCTGGTAAGGGTTGGTTCTGAGGAGTTGGGGAGGTGGGGTGACGGCTGATGAGGCGGCGGCGAAGCTGACCCAGTCGTTGGCGGCTTTCTTTAGCCCACAGCAGAACCAATCCAAAGGTGATCAGGAGGTTGGTTAGGAGGAAGAATAGGAATTCTTCGAGAGGGAGCGTGCCGCCTATGAGGATGTTTAGGGAATAGGCGGGGTTGATGGTCCAGGTTCCGGCGTTGATGGCGATGGCATCGGCGGTACTCAGATAAAGGGTTAGTGGGAGGAAGGATGTGATAACCAGGTGGCGATACCGCCATAAAATGTCGGCCCCAAAGGCCAATTGTAGGATGATGGGGGGCAAGGCCCATACCAGTTCCAGGGATAGATAGGTCGCAGGCTGCCAGGAGGTGATGAGAAGGATCACGGCCGCTATCCAGATGCTTAGGGCGAGAAGGGGTAATAGGCGGCGCAGGTTGGTTTTGAGCGGGGTTTCTGGTGCGGGTGGGGGAAGGTGGCGGGTGAGGAACCAGAGCCACAAACCTGCCAAAATCGGTTGGATGATGAAGAAGGTATATTCTTCGATGGGAACCCAACCGAGGGTCAGTCCAGTGACTAAGTTGGGATCGTACCGCCAGATATTTGATGCGACGAGGTAGTTATCCCAGGGGGTGGTATAGATG
>JBAPRX010000507.1:0-4982 GCA_049281335.1 Promineifilaceae bacterium (SeqCode) | reverse complement strand
ACGGCCGATTTTCCTTCAACTGAACGGCCGTACCCTATCACAGTCGAAGGAACACAACTCTTTATCGTCCATACCGAAACAGGCTGGCTGGCCCTGGACCGTCGAACACCATTTTTGGAAGCGGATCACCGGTGCTTCTTTGCCTGGGAAGAGGCCAACGGCCGATTTGTAGACCCCTGCTACGGCAGCAAATTTACTTTGGACGGCCGACTGCTCGAAGGCCCCGCCAGACGAAATCTTGATCAGTACCCAATAACAGAAAAATCAGGCGAACTATTCGTAGATTTAACAACTTTAATTCCAGGAGAAGCTGCTGTACCTATACTCGACACGCCTTGAGTGACTCAACGAGGACCAAGCCTGCCGCCATCAATGAAGGCTGAGCCTCCCGAAGCCCGGCCAGCCTTCGACAAGCTCAGGCTTCAACAACTAACGATGTAATAAACAATGAATGAACTAGAACAACAAAAAAAACGTTGGGAACAAGAAACGCTCAACCCCACTCTGGATCGCTTCCCGGAGCGCAAAGAAGCCTTTGAAACCAGCTCTGGCATTTCGGTAGACGGCCTGTATCTGCCCGCTGACGGTGATTACGAGGAGAAGCTCGGCTTCCCCGGCGAATACCCCTTTACCAGAGGCGTTCAGCCAACGATGTATCGCGGCCGTTTTTGGACCATGCGCCAATATGCAGGCTTTGCAACGGCGGCCGAATCCAACCAACGCTACAAATACCTTTTGAGCCGGGGGCAGACCGGCCTCTCCGTCGCTTTTGACCTGCCAACCCAGATCGGCTACGATGCTGACGACCCAATGGCGGTTGGGGAAGTCGGCCGAGTTGGTGTCAGCATCCCCAGTCTGGACGATATGGCCGTCCTGCTTGACGGTATCCCTCTCGATAAAGTCAGCATCAGCATGACCATCAATGCCCCCGCCGCCATTCTCCTGGCAATGGTCATTGCCGTTGCCAAGCGGCAGGGCGTCCCCCTCAACAAGCTGCGCGGCACAATCCAGAACGACATTCTGAAAGAATATATTGCACGGGGAACCTACATTTTCCCACCTCGGCCGTCCATGCGCCTCATCACTGACATCTTCGACTACTGCGCCAGCGAAGTTCCTCGCTGGAACACCATCTCCGTCTCCGGTTATCACGTTCGGGAGGCGGGCAGCACCGCCGCCCAGGAGATCGCCTTCACCCTCGCTAACGGCATCGCCTACGTCCAGGCTGCCCTTGATAAGGGGCTGGATATAGACGATTTCGCCGACCAGATCTCTTTCTTCTTCAACGTCCACAATAACTTTCTGGAAGAAATCGCCAAATTCCGCGCCGCCCGCCGCCTGTGGGCTAAAATCATGCGCGACCGGTTCCAGGCCCAAAACCCCAAAAGCTGGCGGCTCCGCTTCCACAGCCAGACGGCAGGCAGCACGCTGACTGCCCAGCAGCCCGAAAACAATGTTGTCCGGGTGGCATTGCAGGCATTAGCGGCCGTTTTAGGCGGAACCCAAAGTCTCCACACAAACGGCCGAGATGAAGCCCTCTCCCTGCCCACTGAAGAATCAGCCCGCATTGCCCTTCGCACACAGCAGGTTATTGCTTATGAAAGCGCCGTTGCCGACACCATTGACCCCCTTGCTGGCTCCTACTATCTCGAATATCTGACTGACGAACTAGAAAAATGCGCCGTCAGCTATATTGAAGCTATAGACGGCATGGGCGGGATGCTGCCCGCCATCGAAACCGGCTATGTTCAGCGCGAGATCCAAGAAGCAGCCTATAAATACCAACGCGCTTTAGAACGGCAAGAGGAGGTTGTTGTCGGCCTGAACCAATTTTTAGAAGAGGAAGACGCCGCCATTGCGCTGCAAAAGATAGACCCTGCCATTGAAGCAGCCCAATGCCAGCAGTTAGCGGCCCTGAGAGCCAATCGGGATAACGGCCGTGTTGCCGAACTCTTGGGACAACTGACCAAAACGGCCGAAGGGAGTGATAATCTTATGCCGCTCTTCATCACCTGCGTCGAAAACGACGTCACCCTCGGCGAAATATGCCACACCCTCCGGGACATCTGGGGTGAATACCGCCCCGCCTATGAATTCTAAGTAAGCGGCCAGCAATAAAATATCTAATCAGAGGGCCGCTTACTCCTAAACCGTCCGCGCAATTCCGCAGCGCATTAATGCGCCCTTATTTGCGGACGGTCACTAAAGGAAGGAAGCATGATAAAAAAGATCAGCCATATAGCCATCGTCGTACCCGATCTGGATGAGGCCACAACCTTCTGGGTGGAAGCCCTCGGCCTGCCCCTTCAACATATGGAGCATGTCCCCGACCAGGGCGTAGATGTTGCTTTTTTACCTTCTGGCGAAAGCGAAATCGAACTATTGGAGCCTTGTACTTCTGACAGCGGCGTGGCCCGTTTCATGGAAAAACGCGGGCCTGGAATGCACCATATCTGTTTTGAAGTAGACAATATAGAGAATGTTCTGGAGCGCCTGCGACAGAAAGGGGTTCCTCTCATCAATGAGGAACCAACTATCGGAACCGGGGGTAAAAAGATTGCCTTTATTCATCCTAAAGGAACAGGTGGCGTTCTCGTTGAACTATATGAACTTACAGAAGGTGAATCTGTTCGCCGCTTAGAGCGGTTAAACGAAATGCGCCGCCGCATCAGTCACGGCAGCCGCGTCTATGCCGCCGGTATCATGGCCCTCGTTTCCGGCTTGCGAAACCCGCCCCACAATGGCAGCAGCACCGACAACGATCTGGTCAAACCCAAACCCGAAAAAACCGGCTCATAACCATCACGGCAACAATTCACTGTCCGCTATTTAATGACTACTGGCTACTAACACCCATAAAAAACAAAACCGCCCCCTTGGGGAAGGGGGCGGTTCATTCTCGCTCTCGCACCAGGAGGGAAGTGCTTTGAGCATTTGTTCGGTTCATGCCAGTTCGAGGGAGGGGTAGGCAATTCCCTAGACTTGGTCAGAGCTGTTCCAGTCGCGTTTCTCTCGTGCCAGTTTGGGGGAGGAGTTCCTCTTACCTAACCAAGCTTGCTAATATAATAGGTGATAAATATAAATAAAGCATTACACAGGTATAAGAAACACATGAGAAATCGGCCGAAAACCCCCTTTTTAGCCCCTATTTCCCCCTTTTCCGAAAGAGATCCAGCCACTCGTCCACCTCATCCTGGCCCAGTCTCCGCTCGCCAGACTTCCCCTTTTCCGGGGAACGATCCTGGTTAGCCGGGTCAGCTTTTGCCTTTTTCCGACCACTTTTCTTGCGGCGGACCGGTTTCGGCGGTGGTTTCAACTCTGGCTCCGGCCCAAACAGTTCCATCCACTCTGCCACTTCCTCAGAACTGAGCGCGGGTTTCTCAGATTCCTCAACTTTTGGCTTCGGTGGCGCTTCTTCCTTCCCAACCAGCAGTTCAGCAAACGCCTCTGACAAAAGAACCGCCATTTTGCGGGCCGCTGCTGCCGCCAGAACTACTCGATCACTGCTCACCAATGTATATTCGGGTGGATTCGGAACTTTCTTAATACGGCTGATCAACAGCGAATCGGCCGTTTTCCCCTCCGGCGCAAAAACAACCTCAATCCGGCTTGTCGAAAGCCGCTGTTGGTAGCCACCCGGCAGCCCATGGTCAAAAATAACCGTCACCTCGCGTTTAAGCCGGGCAACCGCCCACCCTTTCAACAGAAGGATCAACTTAACCTCATCGTCCGGGTCATCCAGCGAAATATCCGGCATTTTTGCTATAAGATTATGGCCGTCAATTAAGTAGTGCATAGCTCCTAAGTTTCCAGCACTCTGTCGGTATTGGCAACCCCCATAAAAACGTTCAGCCCCGATCCAGGAGGGAGTGACCGGGGCTGAACATTTGTTTGGCGACTTCGTTTATAACAATAACACCCTAACCTAAATCTAGTGTGAAATTGACATGAGTACCAGGTAAGTAACCGACAGGCTAAAGTTACAGCGTATTCACTTGCGACTTCGCTGCATTATGCTAATATCCCGTTTAATTTTATGTCAGCTCAAGGATAGGGGAATGAATGATTTAGACCAGACAAGGGCCAAACTTCTTGGGGATTTGATTCGAGATGCCCGCTTACGTGCTGGCCGATCTATTGCCGATTGCGCCCAAATATTAACTATTTCAGAGGAACGCTTCATCCAGGCAGAAGCAGGTGAATACACACCAGCCTTACCCGATTTAGAAGTGCTGGCAATGTATCTAAATGTACCGATGGCTTACTTTTGGGGCAACGCCTCCCCTGAGATCCCTCAACAAACCGATTATGAGAGTTTTGCCAAGATTCGCCAGCGCATTATTGGGGTCCTTCTCCGGCGAGCACGTCTGCAATCCAAACACTCTGTCGAAGAAGTTGCGGAACACCTCGGCACGACGGTTGAACAAGTCAATAATTACGAGTCTGGGGCATCGGCCGTTCCGCTCTTTGAACTAGAAAAACTGGGCAAATATTTCGGCGTCAATATGGACTACTTTTCTGATGAAGCGCGTGGGCCGCTTGCCCAACACGAAAGCTGGCAGAAAATGCAGCGCCGGTTCAATGATTTGCCGCCCGACATCAGACAATTTGTGGTCGAGCCAATTAATCTAAGCTACGTTCAGATTGCCATGCACCTGAGCGAACTGGATGTTAAACGCCTGCGCAACATTGCCGAAGGATTACTGGACATCACCTTCTAATTGAACGATATAAAAAACAAGCGTTCAAAGACTGATTTTTCAACGGACAGCGATTGTTTGTAGGTTAATATTAATCCTCAGGCAGCCGCTGTCCGTTTCAGTCTCGGCCCATACCAGAAATGCAAACAAGCCAAGCGATTTGTGGAAACCTCCAAGACACTTATGCAAGCATATGCACTCTAAAAAATCCCTCATAATATGTGAAATTCGTTGCTAAAAAACCAGGCTAAAACATGATGTCTGATCTACAACCAGAAAACC
>JBAPRX010000506.1:0-9352 GCA_049281335.1 Promineifilaceae bacterium (SeqCode) | reverse complement strand
GTTGTACTTGGTCTTGGTTTTGTTATTCGCCGTAAAATAACTGCCTAAACGACAGATAATTCTTAGTAATTTGGAGGGTATTCCCGATGAGGGAATACCCTCTTTTTTATGGATATCATGTTTATGTTAGAGGCTCCTCTTTATTTCGTACAAATTAGCGATACCCATATTGGCCCAACGGCCGATTACAGCCGTGACAGTCATTATTCTCTGCCCTGTGCCAAACGGATCGTGGAGGTTATTAACACACTGCCAACACGGCCGGATTTCGTGATTCATACCGGGGATGTCGTCACCAATCCCCATCCGGTTTCTTACCAACTGGCGGCCGAAACTTTTGCCGGACTGGAAGTGCCAATCTACTATGTCACCGGCAACCATGACCGTTCGGCCGATATTCGTCACTACTTACCGATGGGGCCAAAAGTAGATGCAGGGCGCGATCCATCCCGCCTATCCTACACCTTTGAAGTAAAAGGCTTCCGCTTCCTGGTTCTCGATGCTAGAGGCCCGGACGAAATTGACCCGCAAGGGCTGCTTTCCGATTCTGACCTGGAACTGCTGGCGGAAGAAGCGACGCCGACCGGCCCGCCCCTGATTGTTTTCGTTCATTTTCCAGCCTTGCCCCTGAATTCACCCTGGATGGATGGCAATATGCTTATTCAGAACGGAGAAGCGATGCACGAGGCGCTGCTTCCGGCCCGGAGCAGGCTGCGCGGCGTGTTTCACGGTCACATTCACCAACCGATGCAAATCGTTCGGGATGGAATTCTTTACGTCAGTAGCGCCAGCGCTTTTTCCCAGTTTGGGGCCTGGCCTGGAAACACCGACCCTTTTTATGATCCGGCGCATGATCCGGGGTATAATTTTGTTCATCTCCTGAACCATCAGACAGTGATTCACCAACATACTTTTCCTCGGCCGTAATGGGTTCGGTGGATGGTTTGCAACGGTGAGATTGGTTGTGTTATCATTGTGAAAAAAGGATCGAAGCAATTTAGGGGTATAAATGTTCCAAACGCCAGGTATTAATTTGTTGGTTGTTCTGCCGGTCTTAATTGTGGCCGGTTGGGCAATGGTTTTAATGATTGCTGACTTGGTCATACCAGATGACAAGAAGAAATGGGTAGCCTGGCTCAGTCTGGTTGGCCTTGTGTTGTCGTTAATTCAAACTATCGGTCTATGGGGATATGGCGGCGGCACGTTTACGGCCGTTGATCGCGCTCCGATGGTATTGGCTGATAATTACAGCGTCTTCTTAAACGGTATTTTCCTGGTGACAGGGATTCTAACGGTTCTTATTTCCGTTAATTACTTGAGCAAGGCCAATATCGAACGGGGCGAGTTTTACTATCTCCTGCTCTTCTCCATTAGTGGCATGATGCTGATGGCCCAGGCCAATGATCTGATCCTGGTTTTTCTGGCTCTGGAACTGCTCTCGATTCCTCTGTATGTGCTTTCGGGCTTCGCACGGCCGCGTGTGGAGTCTGAAGAGTCGGCCCTGAAATATTTCCTGTTGGGGGCTTTTTCTTCCGGTTTCCTCCTTTTTGGCATTGCCTTGATTTATGGCGCGACGGGTACGACGTCTCTGCCCGATGTCCTGGTAAAGATCGGGGATGGTGGAACGTTGGGTCTGGCCGGGGCAGCCCTGCTTTTAGTCGGGTTTGCTTTTAAGGTGGCGGCTGTTCCATTCCATATGTGGACGCCGGATGTCTATGAGGGTGCGCCAACGGCCGTTACAGCCTTTATGTCGGTTGGCGCAAAAGTCGGCGGTTTTGCCGCCTTGATTCGCATTTTCCTTTATGCGCTGCCCTCTTTGAGCGACACCTGGGTTCCGGCGCTGGCGATCATTTCGGCCCTGACCATGATCGTCGGCAATGTTGTGGCCCTGGCTCAACCGAATGTGAAGCGTATGTTAGCCTATTCCAGCATTGCTCATGCCGGATACATTATGATCGGCGTTGCTGCCGGAATTAACAGCGATACGGGCATAAGCGCCGCGCTCTTTTATATGCTGGCTTATCTCTTTACCAATCTGGGCGCATTCGCGGTCGTCATTGCCGTCGAACGGAAAGATGGGCAGGGATTGATGCTGGATGATTACAAGGGGTTGGCGAAGCGCAGCCCGATGCTGGCCCTGGCGCTGGCCTTTTTCATGCTTTCGTTGACCGGTGTGCCGCCAACGGGTGGCTTTTCGGGTAAGTTTTTCCTGTTCCGGGCGGCGTTGGATGCGAATTTGCTGTGGCTGGCGGTCGTGGGGGCTGTTACCAGCGTGGTGTCTGGTTATTTCTACCTGCGGATTGTCTATCTATCCTTCATGTTTGACCAGGAAGGGGAACCGGCTCCGGTTTCCAATTGGGCCACTTTGAATACGGCCGTTGCCATTGCCGTTGTCGTAACGCTGATATTGGGCGTCATACCCGGCGCCTGGTTCGATATGGCCCAGCACGCGGTGTTTGCCGGTGTCCAGGCTTTGGCCGGAGGCTAAAGCCAGTTAGCAGTGAAAGGTGAACGGTGAAAACTTTTTCTGCCAACTTTCACTATTTAAGGGGCCAATCTTTCAATCAACCACTCTCCATCCACTTTTGTAAAGCGGAAGCGGTCGTGCAGGCGGTCGGCGCGGCCTTGCCAGAACTCAAATTCTTCTGGTTCCAACCGGTAGCCGCCCCACTGCGGCGGGCGGGGAACGGTTTTTCCTTCATATTGGGCCGAGAGCCGGGCGACTTCTTGCTCCAGTACCTGCCTGTTTTCAACGACGCTGCTTTGGTTTGAGGCCAGGGCGCTGATCTGGCTGCCACGTGGTCGGCTGTGAAAGTATCCGTCTGATTCGGCCGTCGTGACAGGTTCAACACGGCCGAAAACCCGTATCTGGCGGTGAAACTGCACCCAATAGAATACCAGTGTGGCCTGGGGGTTTAGAGCCAGTTCTTGCCCTTTCTGGCTGCCATAGTTGGTGAAAAAGACAAAGCCCTTGTCATCATACCTGTTGAGCATCACCAGGCGGGCGGAGGGTCGGCCGTCTTTGGTGGCAGTGGCGAGAGTCATGGCGTTGGCGTTTTCAATGTCGGCCGACATGGCCGCATCAAACCAGGTGGCAAACTGCTCAAAAGGATTGGTCAGGAGATTACTGCGGGTCAGGGGTGGGGTTTGGATCATAATAGGTGATTGATGGCTGGTGATTGGTAAGTGGTGATTGGGCGATTTAGTTACACAATGACGAATCACCAATTACCTCTCTAGTCGAATAATTTTCCTTGTGTTGGCGGCTGTAACGGTTTGGTTGGTAGACCGACGATCTCCTTGAAGCGGTTGCAGGTGGCCGGGGAGTGACCGGCGTAGTCGTTGTTGAAAAAGCCGAAGACGGTGTTGAACTCGGCCGAACGAGATTGGATGTCATCGTACCACTCCTGCAGGCGGGGGGTCATATCCACCCGTTCGTGGTCTTTGAGGTCGTAACGGCCGTGATGGCCGATCCAGCGCACGTAAATAAAATCGGTCGTCACATACACTCGTTGGGGTAGATAGAGGTATTCGGTTGAGGCCCAACAAACATGGTATCGCTGCAAGATTTCGCCAGTTTCAGTGGCGTGCCAGGAGCTGTCCCGAAACTCAACTGCGTAGCGGACATCAGTGGGCAAATGAGCCAGAAAAGCGGTCAGAACATATCGTTGGTCAAAGGCAAAATCTGGCGGGAGTTGGATCAATATTGGCCCCAGCTTGTCCCCCAACGGCCGCATTCTATCTACAAATAGTTCGGCCGCCTCGCCCGTTGTGACCAGCCCCCGTTCATGGGTGATTTCTTTCGGCATTTTGGGGCATATTTTGAACTCCGGCGGCGTTATTTGCGCCCAGCGAGAGACAGTTTCTTCTCGTGGCGGGCCGTAAAAGGTGGAGTCCATTTCGACGGCGTTGAAGAACTGGCTGTAGTGGGCCAGGTAATCGCGGACGGCCGTTCCATCAGGATAGAAGACCCCTTTCCAATCTTTATAGCTAAATCCCATTGTTCCCAGGTACCAGTTTAACATTGCTCTTCACCCTTATTCGTTACTGAAAACATCTAGAGGTGCCTGTCACTTACAGCGGCATTTATCTATTGTTTATGCTTTGAAAAAGTGCCAGGCAGCCTTATTTGTCACTGATTTTGCATTTCTTTGGCACACTTTTTGCACAATGTTTCACTAACATGGTTGCTATTCCCAAAAGATGGGGTTTTGGTCAATAGATGCCCAAATTACCAGGTAAACATTTACCCGGACAGCCCGGTATCTAGTTTGACAGTTTCACACTTTCACACCATTTTACCATTGTTAAGGAGAATTCAATGGCAACAGCGCTTTGTCCCGATTGTGGACAGAAGATTGTGATCGGCCCTAAGCCGAAAAAAGGACAGTGGGTTTCCTGCCCTCATTGTAACGCAGACCTGGAAATCATCAGCGTCAGTCCCTTAGAGTTGGATTGGGCGCAATATGATGAGGATGAAGATTTTGAGGATGATTTCTGGGATGATGAAGAGGACGATGAATTTGATGATTTTGACGATGATGAGGATGACGACTTTGACGATGAGCCGTTAGATTGGGAAGAAGAGGAAGAGGATTTTTAATCTAGCAACCCTACTTTACTATCAAGAAAGCTGTTTAGTAATTGGGTAATCGAGTAATTACTCGATTACCCAATTACTGGTAAATAGTGTTTTATTCTCTTTTTCTACCAGTCATACGGCCGTTTATCTCGAAAGAAGCCACCACTCGGCCCGTCATCGGGCAGCGTTGCCAACCAGACAACCGTTTCTGCACCCTGTTCCAGGGAACGGCTGGCGTGGGAGCCGCCCATATCTGTCTTGACCCACCCTGGATCAACTGAATTGACCAGAATATTTCTGCTGTGTACTTCAACAGCAAGCACTTTTGTCAGAACGTTGATGGCTGTCTTGGAGGTCTTGTAACCCAGAGCAGTGCCGCCCATGTGGTGCAGCGATCCTTGGGTGCTTGAGAGGTTGACGATTCGGCCGTAATTGTTGCGGGCCATCAGGGGAACGAGCATCTGGCATAAACGGAGGGGGCCATAAAAGTTTGTTTCCATCGTCTGGCGGATCAGGACCAGGTCTACTTCGGTTACAGCCATGCCCCTATCTATAAAGATACCGGCGTTGTTGACCAGGATGTCGAGACGGCCGTATTGATCGGCCAGAGTCTTTACCAGCCGCCGGACGCTGTTTTGGTCGGTCACGTCCAGTTGGAGAAAGGAAACATCCAGCCCCTCGGCCGTTAGCTGTTCGGCCGTTTCCTGTCCCTTACTATTGCTTCTGGCTGTCAGGATGACCCGAATATCCCGCCGGGCTAACTCGCGGCACACTTCCAGGCCAATGCCTCTATTGCCGCCGGTGACGACGGCTAATCGTTTTTCATTCATATTATTTCCATTAAAACCACGAAGGTAACTGGCACTTTATAGGAGAGTTGGAGGTCAAAATGCTGTTGCAAGTGCCAGTCACCTCTAAGCGTTATCAATAACTTCCGTGTAAACCATCAAGGTTTCTGTAGCGGTCTTTTCCCAGGAGAAGGTGGCGGCTTGCTGCAAGCCTTTCTGCTTAAATTCGGCCGCTAATTCCTCCTGTACAATGGTGGCGATGATGGAACCGCCCATTTGCCGTTCGTCGTCCGGGTCTACGGCAAAACCGGCGTCGCCAACGACCTCTGGCAGGGAGCTGCTGTTGCTGGTGACGACAGGCGTGCCGCAGGCCATCGCTTCTAAGGGAGGGAGGCCAAACCCTTCATAGCGGCTGGGAAAAACAAAGGTCTGCGCCCCACGATAAACGGCCGGTTTGTCGGCCTCGTCAATTTGACCGGCCCATTGGATCGAATCGGTCAATCCGAGTTCGGCAATATAGGCATCATAAGGCGGGATATGGGGTGAGCTTTCATCCGGCTTTGTTCCGGTCAATACCAGCGGATAATCCTCGCCTAAGGCTTTGGCAACATAGGTATAAGCCAGCAGCAGGGTGGCGACATTTTTGTGAATCTCGTAGCCGCCCAGGTAGAGGATGTAAAAATCGGGCAGGTTGTACTTTTTCAAGATTGCCATGTCCATCAGGAATTCGCTGTCAGGCTTGAATGCTGCCCCGGCTGCCAGATAAATGGGGGTGACTCGCTCAGACGGGATTTTGAGGTGCTTGATAATGTCTGCCTGGCTGGCTTTGGAGTCGGTGATGACGTGATCGGCGGCTCTGGCGGCGGCGCTGACCAGGGCGGTGTATAGGCGGGGGCGCAAGCCTCGGCGGTATTCCCGGACCAGGAGGGTGGTTACATCGTGGACGGTAACGACGGTGGGAACAGGGGATTGGAGCGAGCTGCCCCAATAAGGAACGTGGGCTAGATCAACGGCCAACTCCTTGCAAATGCGAGGGAAGGTTAGCTGCTCGAATTTTACTTTTTCCAGGTGACCAGGTTTGATAGCGACGGTTTTGACGCGAACGCTGGGGGGAATATCAGCGATGGGCGGCTGCCCGGCGATATGCGGATAGACGAGGGTGATGGTCAGGTCGGAGACGAGGCGGTTGAGGTGGTAGACGAGTTGGCGGGTATATTGGCCGCTGCCAGTATTCGGCCGATTCCAGAAGTAAGCGTTGATAGCGACGTGCATGGGGCGAAGTATCGGGGGTCAGGGGGGAACTGTCAAGAGTATTATTCAAAGCGCAGCGCGTCTATCGGGTGGAGGGCGGCGGCGCGGGTGGCGGGGTAGATGCCGAAGAAAAGGCCGACAACGGCCGAAAAACCGACCGCCAGCAGGATAGACTCGGCCGTTACCGAGGTGTTCAATTCCGGTACGGCTAAATGGACTCCGGCCGATCCGGCAACACCGAGGATAATGCCCAAGAAGCCGCCCAGCAAGGACATGACGATGGCTTCGGTCAAAAACTGACCCAGGATGTCGCGCCGTTTGGCCCCGACCGCTTTACGGAGGCCGATTTCACGGGTGCGCTCGGTGACGGAGACGAGCATGATGTTCATAATGCCGATGCCTCCGACCAGCAGGGAGATTCCGGCGATTGCACCCAGGAACAGCGTCAAGACGTTGGTTACTTCGCCAAAGGCGCTGAGAAAATCTTGTTGGGTCAGCATCAGAAAGTCGTCTTCGTCGCGGAAGGTGATGTTGTGGTTCTGGCGCAGGGCATTCTCGGCGTCAATGATGACGTTTTGGACGCCCTGGCTGTTGACGGCCTGGATCATGATCATGTCCACCAACTGGTCGCCGGTGCGCTGGCTGCGGCCGTTAAAGAGCCGTTCCTGGGCGGTGGTCAGGGGAATGATGACCAGGTCGTCCTGGCTGCCGAAAACATTGCCCCCTTTCGATTCCAGCAGGCCGACAACGCGGAAGGTGACGCCCTGGACTTTGATTTCAGCGCCAACCGGGTCTATGTCGTCGGGGAACAGGTTTTTGGCCGTTTCCGGCCCCAGTACGGCGACACGGGATCGGCCGTTATAGTCGTTGTCGTCAATAAAACGGCCGCTTGTCATTTCGTAGCCGCGCACGGCAGCATAGGCCGGGGTGGTGGCCCGCATAATGCTGCTGTATTCCGTTCCCTGGTATTGCAGGTTGAGCGTTCGGAAGTAGATGGGGGCAATGCCAACCGCATCAGGCACAACGGCCGGATCGGACAGCGTTTCCACATCGTGTACCGTCAGGGTGGATTCTAGCTGGTTGGGGTCGTCGCTTGACACGATGAAGACGAGATTCGTTCCCAGCCCAATGAACTGGTCGGCCACAAAGCGGTTGACGCCGTCGCCGATAGAAAGCAAGGTAATAACGGCCGCGACGCCGATCATAATGCCCAGCATAGTCAACGCGGCCCGTAATTTATTTGCTTCCAGCCCGTTCAAGGCGATACGGATGTTTTGAAACAAAGCCATAGTTCTAAAGTGTAATCTTTACCGTGAAACGTAAAACGTAATGAACGCAACTGTTACGAATTACCAATTACTGATTACTCGTAACGTAAAGCGTCAATCGGATTCAATCTTGCTGCCCTTGAGGCTGGATAAATGCCGAAGAAGAGGCCGACGGCGGCCGAAAATGTGATTGCCAGAGCGACGGAGTCCCAGGCCAGGGTGGGGCGAAGGCTGTCGGCGTAGTGGGCAATGACCAAGGCCCCTACTGCGCCTAAAATCAGGCCGATTAGCCCGCCCAACATGGACAACATGACCGCCTCCACTAAAAACTGCCACAAAATGTCCCGCTGCTTGGCCCCGACTGCTTTCCGCAGCCCGATCTCCCGCGTCCGTTCCCGGACGGAGACGAGCATAATGTTCATGATGCCGATGCCGCCGACCAGGAGCGAAATACCGGCAATGACGCCCAGGAAGATGGTTAAAATGTTGGTCACTTCCCCAAAGGCGCTGACCACTTCCGCCTGGCTGACAACGGTGAAGTCGTCCTCGTCTCGGTAGCGAATATCATGAGTTTGGCGCAGGGTCAGTTCGATTTCGACGATAGCCGCTTCCTGTCGTTCCTCGTTAGCCATTTTGGCATAGATGAAGTCTACCCGGAATTTGCCATCAGAACGGCGGGCCTGGAAGAGGCGGCGCTGGGCGGTGCTAAGGGGGATTAAGATCAGATCGTCCTGGTCGTTGAAGCCGGAACCGCCTTTTGATTCCATCAGGCCGATAATGCGGAAGTTGGTGTTGTTGATCTTGATGTTTTCGCCAATGGGCAGTTCACCGTTGGGGAACAGCTCTTCGTAAACGGTCTGGCCGATGACGGCGACGCGGGCGTTGGCAGCGATGTCTTGTTCGTTGAAGAAGGTTCCGGCAATGGGGTAGAAGTCGCGGACGAAGGGGAAGTCGGCCGTTGTTCCTGTCACGGTTGAACGAGCGTCGTTGCCGCCGTAAGTGACCAGGGCGGATCGGCCGAATTCCGGCACCACAGCGACCACGTCGGGAACGTTGAAGGGGTCGGACAGGGCGGCGACATCGTCGTTGGTCAGGCCGCCGCCCGCCGGACGGCGCGGCCCTTGATCGGGCGAGAATTGGCCTGGCACGACGAAGAGCAGGTTCTTACCCAGGCTCTCAAACTCCTCCACCACAAAAGCTTCGACCCCTTTGCCGACGGAAAGGAGAGTGATAACGGCCGCTACGCCGATAATGATGCCCAGCATGGTCAGGAAGGCGCGGAGCTTATTGGCGGTCAGCCCTTTTAGGGCGAGGCGGAGGTTTTCAAGTAGTCGCATGGTTAAAGAAAAATAATTTCACGCAAAGGCGCAAAGTCGCAAAGAAATGATACAAAAGAGAACATCTTGGCGTCTTGGCGTGACATATCTTTATTCAACAAGTAATACCTCGGACGGCCGTTCGGA
>JBAPRX010000505.1:0-17659 GCA_049281335.1 Promineifilaceae bacterium (SeqCode) | reverse complement strand
GGGCAGTCCCCGCACCCATCCCTTGCATATGAACGAAATAGATGGGCCGGATTGGGAGAACCAGATGCTATTTCGGGATTATCTTCGGCAGCATCCAGAGGTAGCCGGTGAATACGGCCGATTAAAGACAGAGTTAGCAAAACGGTTCCCAAACGACAGAGATAGATACCTTTATGAGAAAGGGCCTTTTATTGAGCTGGTCCTTGATCTCGCCCGGCGGGAAAGAGAAAACAATAAACAAGCGAGCAGGTATGCAAATGGCAGTACCTAAACAGAAGATTGTTCTGGTGTCGGGAGCGCCAGGCGTAGGGAAAACGACGCTGGCTGTGCCACTGGCCAATGTGCTTCAGTTCACCTTGATTGCAAAGGATGATATTAAGGAAACACTGTACGAAGCGTTGAACGGCCATCCCGATGATGCCGCTTTCTCCAGAAAAATTGGGATAGCAGCCTGGGAAGTGCTGTGGAAGCTGGCCTCACGTGCGCCACAGGTGGTGTTGGAGGCTAATTTTCGGCCGAATAATACTGTTGAACGCTCTCACCTTGCTGCATTGAAGGGGCAGATTATTGAAGTTCGCTGTCGCTGTTCCCCGGAAGAAGCCATTCGCCGGTATGCTGCCCGTGATATGGCCGGAGAGCGTCATCCGGCCCACGCTCTGCACAAAATTACGGCCGAGCAGGTCGCTGAGTTTGATGACTGGCTCGGCTTTGGAACGCTCATTGAAGTGAATACTTCCCAGCCGGTAGATATTTCGGCATTAGCAGAACGAATTGAAAACACCTGGAAGTAAGTTCTAAAGGTACCAGGTACTTATAGACCTTTGGAAGCTGAGAAGGCTTCTGATACCTATTACCTTCGGTGACAAGTAGCAGAAGCCTTACTCGCCACGCAGCTTGCTGAAAAGGATCAGGTCGTGCCAGTCGCCGTGACGCCACTGGGCCTTTCGCCTGACGCCTTCACGGGTGAAGCCTGCTTTTTCGAGGGAGCGCTGTTCGGCGAAGTTTTCGACATCTGTTTCAGCTTCCACGCGGGCAATTGGGTAGGTGTTGAAGAGATAATCAGCTAGGAGTATTTGGGCTTCTGTGCCGTAGCCTTTGCCCCTGTGTTCCGGCGATAAATGCAGCCCAATCCCGTAAATGCGGTGAGCTTCTCTTGGACCAACCATCGTCTGATAGTAGCTCATCCCGCCGACAACCTCCCCCTCCAATGTCTCCACAATAATTGTGGCCTGATGGTCACTGATCAGCCCTTCTTTCTCGAAGGCGGACTCCATGCTGTTATGGCCTTCAAAGCCGAAGTCGTTGAAGATGCTCAATATTTCGACGTTGTTTACCCAGGATTCTAAAAAGGGTAAATCATCGCGGCGAACCGGCCGAATACGAACTTTTTTTCCTTCCAATGTTGCCTCCGTTTGTCAAATAATTTTGAAGAGCGATTTGGCAAATCGCTCTTCCAGCACATGATTATACCGGTTAAAAATAGGTTAGACAGGTGGATGGAACACCTTAGGAATTAAAAAGTCAATGGCCGCCTATCTTACCCCTTACAGTGACCCAGATGTAACGAATGACACATATTGACATTTGTTATTTGTTAGGAAATAATATGCTTACCATGAATAAATGAGCAATTTACAAAAGGAGCGCGTTTGATGAACAGTCGATTACTTGGCATGAAGGGGCCGCGTGTTTCGGCCATTGGATTGGGTTTGATGGGAATGTCTGCTCTGTATGGACCGGCAGATGAGGGAGAAAGTATTGCCACGATTCGAGCGGCGTTGGATACGGGGATTACATTACTGGATACAGGGGATTGGTATGGCATGGGCCACAATGAAATGCTGCTGCGAGAGGCTTTACACGGCCGAAATCGAGAACAGGCGATTATCAGCGTTAAGTTTGGGCTTTTGCGCGATCCTGGCGGCCAGATTTTGGGCAACGACTGCCGTCCAGCAGCAGTAAAGACCTCCCTGGCCTATAGTTTACAACGATTGGGAACAGATTATATCGATATTTACCGCCCTGCCCGGCTCGATCCGGCCGTTCCGATTGAAGAGACAGTTGGCGCGATTGCGGAGATGGTGGAAGCAGGGTATGTCCGACATATAGGCCTATCCGAAGTAGGCGTTGAAACCATCCGCCGTGCTCATGCAGTACATCCCATCAGCGATTTGCAAATAGAGTACTCACTGTTTTCACGGGGAATCGAAGCGGAAATTCTGCCGACCTGCCAGGAGTTGGGCATTGGGATTACAGCGTATGGGGTACTGTCGCGGGGGCTGCTCAGTGGCCATTGGTCAAAAGAACGGGCTGGGACATCTGATGCTCGGAGCCATTTACCTCGCTTTAGTGGGGAGAATCTGGAACATAACCTTTCGCTGGTGGCGGCACTGCGAGCGATTGCAGAGACAAAGGGGGCAACGGTGGCTCAGATTGCCATTGCCTGGGTATTGTCTCGCGGGTTGGACATTGTGCCGCTGGTGGGTGCCAGACGACGAGACCGTTTGACCGAATCGTTGGGGGTGTTTGACCTGACGCTAACATCCGATGATCTGGCCCAAATTGAGCAGGCTGTGCCACCAGAAGCTGTAGCTGGTGAACGGTATGCCCCCAGAATAATGGCCCGGCTGGACAGCGAACGGGACAAGGAAGGATAGGGATGAGCGATTCGGTGCTAACGGCCGAACAGATTTTGGAAGCGGCGGAAGAAGTGTTACGCCGTTTTGGGCCGGAGAAGGCAACGGTTGTTGATGTTGCTCGCGCTTTGGGGGTCAGTCACGGCAGCGTCTACCGGCATTTCGCCAGCAAGGCGGCTTTACGCGATGCCGTGACGGAGCAGTGGTTGGCACGAATGGTGGAACCGCTTGAAGCAATAACGGCCGAAGATGGTCCACCTACCGAGCAGCTGCGACGGTGGCTTGATTCGTTGATTGCGGCCAAACGACGGCAGGCGTTGGAGGATCCGGAGCTATTTGCGATGTATTTAACCCTGGCGGCAGAGGCGCGAGAGGTGGTACAGGCGCACGTTACTCATTTAGTTGGACAGTTAACGAAGATTATAGCGGATGGGGTGGAACGCGGTGAATTTTCGACGACAGATTCGGCCGTTACAGGGCGAGCAGTATTTGATGCAACGGCCCGCTTTCATAATCCCGCCCACGCGGGGCAATGGTCTAACCCCGGAATTGATGTGGCGTTTGAAGGAGTGTGGACGCTGATCATTGACGGGTTAGGCGTGGAGAAAAAGGCCAAGATACAGTAAATGAAGTAAAATAGAAGAATGGCAATAGCAGTTGACATTCGACCCTGGTCTGAGGGCGATCTGCCTCTGTTGGAACGGTTGCTAGGCGATCCGGCAATGACCGTTCATCTGGGTGGGCCAGAAACACCAACACAATTACGTGACCGTCATGAACGGTACTGCCTGTTCACCCACACAGGGCCGGGCTGCATGTACGTTATCCTCGTAGGGGACGAGAAGGTTCCCGCAGGGTCCGTTGGATTTTGGGAAACAGAGTGGCGTGGTGGTATCGTTTGGGAAACCGGGTGGAGCGTTCTCCCAGAGTTCCAGGGCCAGGGGGTCGCCACCTCTGGAACGATCTTAATCGTTGGGAAAGCACGCGCAGAAAACACACACCGCTTCCTTCACACTTTTCCATCAATTCAAAACGCACCATCCAATGCCATATGCCGTAAGGCAGGCTTTACTTTCATGGAAGAGTCTGAATTTGAGTATCCACCGGGTAATTTGATCCGCTGCAACGATTGGAAGTTGGATCTATACGATATAAGCAATAAAAAATCCCCAGGTTGAGAGAAATACAACTGTGACAGAAAATTCGTTCGATCCGAAGGAACATCCTCACAGGCGGTTCAATCCATTGACCGGTGACTGGGTTTTAGTATCGCCGCACCGGATGAAACGGCCATGGCAGGGACAGGTGGAAAGGGTTCCGCCGGATAATCGCCCGCCTTATGATCCGACCTGTTATCTATGCCCGGGAAATGCGCGGGCTGGGGGTGTTCGAAATCCCGACTATAAAACGACGTTCGTCTTTAAGAATGATTTTGCTGCCTTACTGCCAGACACACCGGAGGCGGTCGGCAGGGAGACGCTTCTCCAAAGCGAAAGTGTGTCGGGAGTATGCCGGGTGATTTGTTTTTCACCCCGTCACGACCTGACACTACCGGAGATGGAACTGGCAGATATTCGGCGAGTGGTAGATGCGTGGGGGTCGCAGACGGCCGAGTTGGGAGCACAATATCAATGGGTGCAGGTGTTTGAGAACAAAGGGGCTGTCATGGGCAGCTCGAATCCCCACCCGCACGGTCAGGTCTGGGCAGAGGACATCCTGCCAAATGAGGCCAGGAAAGAGGATGAACGGCAGCGGAAATATTTTTATAAAAACGGCCGTCCTTTGCTGATGGACTATGCGATGCTGGAAGAAGCACAAGAAGAACGACTGGTGCTGGCAAATGATGATTGGCTGGCGGTAGTCCCATTTTGGGCCGTCTGGCCATTTGAAGTTTTATTGATGCCGCGCCGTCACGTTTTACGAATGCCCGACCTGGATGACAGAGAACGGGATAGGTTGGCGGATATTTTGAAGCGGCTGCTGACACGATATGATGCGCTGTTTGAAACATCTTTTCCCTATTCGATGGGCTGGCACGGAGCGCCATTCGGCCGAAGTTCAGAAAATGGAGAGGCACATTGGCAGTTACATGCCCACTTTTACCCACCACTGCTGCGTTCAGCGACAGTAAAAAAATTTATGGTGGGCTATGAGATGTTAGCGGAGGCTCAACGGGATTTAACGGCTGAACAGGCAGCGGAACGGCTCCGAAGGTAGATATTCGCTTAACGGCTGTTTAGTTTTTCCTCAACTTCTTTGTATTTTGCCATCAGAAGCCGGAGTTCATTCCGTTCCTGCTGGAGCATCGATTCAAGGCGAGCTTTATCGGTAATATCAGTGACGATAACAAGAAGGGTGTTGGCTGCCCCTTGGAAGGTTTCGATACGAAGGTCAAAATAACGGCCGAAGGAATCGTTAGAGGAACGGTAAATCTGATGATAGATACGGGAAGGTTCGATGGGGTCGTCGGGCTGCTGGTGAATGAGGTTTAGCAAGGTCTGTTCGGTCCCTACTAGTTCAGGGAAAACATCACTAAGGGGAAGACCTTCAACGGTTCTGCCGCGAACGGCTGACCAGGGAGCCATCGGCGGATTGCTGGTGACAATGGTTAAAAACTCGTCTACCAGGGCATAGCTAACACCCTGGGCAGCCTGGTCCTGAATGGAAGCGGCCAGGGAGTCGTGAGTCTTGTTGAGCCGAAGGTGATAGATGTCTTTACTTTCGAGGAGTTCCGTCATGAATTTGGCAGGCACAGGGTGGCTAAAAAGGAAACCTTGAATTTCGTCGCAGTATTCCCCGTGTAGGAAGATAAGCTGGTCTTCGTTTTCAACCCCTTCGACAATGACCCGTATACCAAGACTTCGGGACATGGCGATGATGGCTTTGATGATAGCCTGATCACGGCCGTCCTGATCCATGCCATGTACGAAGGATTGATCTATTTTGAGGGTATCTACAGGGAGCTTTTTGAGACAGTTAAGGGATGAGTCGAGGCCAAAGTCATCCATCGAAATGCTCACACCTAGATTATGGAGACGATTCAGGACACTGATATGGTGGCTGTTATTTTCAACGGCGGTGACCTCAGTGATTTCGAGTTCGAGACTGTAAGGGGGAACGGCCGTTTCCTCCAGAACCTCCTGAACCAGAGTGATGAGGTCTTCATCGCGGATTTGAGGGGTGGAAACGTTGACGGCAATTCGGAGGGAGGTGAAGCCGCTGGCATGCCATTGGCTTAATTGACGGGTGGCATTACGCAGCAGCCATTGTCCAAGCGGCAGAATCAACCCGGTTTCTTCGGCCAGAGGAATGAAATCTTTGGGCATAAGCAAGCCATATTCAGGATGCTGCCAGCGCAGGAGGGCTTCTGCACCAACGATCTGGCCTGTCTTCAGGGAGACAAAGGGCTGATAAAAAATGAACATCTCATCGTTGTCAAGTGCCTGGCGCAAGCTGTTTTCCATGCTCAATCGGGCAAGAGCCATTTTGAACTGCCCCATCTCGAAGATGACGTGACGCGCCCGACCTCCGGCTTTGGCGGCATACATGGCAGTGTCAGCGTCGCGCAGCATATCTTCGGGCTGGTCATACCGGCGGCTGCCGACGGCAATGCCGATGCTGGCACTGGTGAAAAGATGGTGCCCATCAATGATGAAGGGCTGCTCTAATTCACGGTGAATGGTGTTTGCGATCTGTTCAACTGTCTGAGTATCTTCGAAAGTGTTTAGAAGGATAACGAATTCGTCGCCACCAAACCGGGCCAGAGTGTCATTGGTTCGCAAACAGCTTCGTAAACGTCGGGTGGCGCTGATTAATAATTTGTCGCCGACGAGATGGCCAAGGCTGTCATTAATGACTTTGAAGCGGTCGAGGTCGAGGAATAGAACAGCGAAGTTGTAACTACTTTCGTTTTGGTGTTTATGGATGGCAGTGGTGAGACGGTCGGTGAAGAGGGTGCGGTTTGGTAAGCGGGTGAGGGTGTCGTGAAGGGCATCGTGCTTGAGCTTTTGCTCGGCAATATGGCGGCGGGTGATGTCGGTTTGGGAACCAGCAATGCGATAGGCACGGCCGTTTGGCTTACGGACAGCGAGACCACGACAAAGTACCCACAGATAACGGCCGTCTTTGTGACGGATGCGATATTCACTTTCCAAATGGGGTGTTTTGCCTATTATATGGTCCCCGACAGCTTGCAGCAGTGATTTATAGTCACCAGGGTGAACACGCTTGAACCATTCCGAAATATGGTCATTCATCTCATCCTCGCCGAAACCAAGCATCGCTTTCCAGCGAGAGGAAAAGAAGGCAATGTTTAGGTCTAAATGCCAGTCCCAAAGGCCGTCATTAGCCCCGCGTGCTGTTAGGGTATATCGTTCCTCACTGGCCTGGAGGGCCTGCTGGGCTTGTTTTCGCTCAATAGCATATCGAAGTGAACGGATGATGAGACTGCCATTGGCTTTTCCTTTAACAAGATAATCTTGAGCGCCCTCTTGGAGTGCTTTAACAGCAAGGGTTTCGTCATCAGAGCCGCTAAGAACGACAATAGGTAAGTGGGGGGAGTGGGCGTTGAGACGAATGAATGTTTCGGGGCCATGACTGTCAGGCAGGGAAAGGTCAGATAGGATCAGGTCAAAGTATTCTTGATCTAGTTTCTCCAGTGCAACCTGGAGACGCTGGACCCAGGTGATGATAAAGTTGCTGTTTTCCGCGTCGTCAAGAATTTCCTGAAACAGGTCGGCGTCAATGGGATCGTCTTCGATTAAGAGCAGTGAAATTGTTTCTTGGGGCATGCAGCTTTGGCTTCCTGAAAAATGCGGTTTCTATCGATTACCTGGCTGAATAGGTAACAATCGATAGCCAGAATTCTTCGATTGAGCTAACTACTTTTGCGTATTCCTCCAGACCAATGGGTTTGGTGACAAAGGCGTTGGCACCCAAATCATAACTATTTTCAATATCGGTTTCTGAATCTGATGTGGTCAGGACAACGACCGGAATATTTTTGAGACTTTGGTCGCTTTTAATTTCTTGTAATACCTCGCGGCCGTCTTTTCGAGGTAGATTGAGATCAAGCAGGATGAAATCCGGTCGGACTGAATAAGCGTAGTCACCCTCGTTTCTGAGGTAAGCAACGGCTTTCACACCGTCTTCAACGACGTTAACATTTATCCCACTATTGGCATCTCCTAGCAGTTCTAAAGTCAAATCAGCATCCCCAGGATCGTCTTCTATCATTAGTACTTCGATTGGCTTGCTTCTCATTGTTTTATTGTACCTGGATGGAATATTAAGTTGTAAGCTGACTGGTAATCTGCCTGGTTATTGAAATTGTGCTGATGTAGACAAAACCAATCGTACGGTTTTAGTATTCTTCTATTGTAACTGATTTTATACAGGTATCGTGAAAAAAAAGGTGGTACCCTGGTCAGGGGTGGATTCAGCCCATATTCGGCCGTTGTGATTTTCGACGATTTTCTTGGCAATTGCCAGCCCGATGCCAGTACCGGGGACAGCTTCTTGAGTGTGAACACGTTTAAATATGATGAAGATTTGCTCCAAATACTGGGGTTCAATGCCGATTCCGTTATCGGCAATTGAGAAAAGCCAGTCGTCGTTTTGGCGTTGAGCACCAATGTGAATTTCTAGCGGGCGGTCACTGTGAAATTTGATAGCATTTGAGACCAGGTTTTGAAGAAGATGATTCATTTGAATTGGATCGGCCTGAATGATTGGGAGAGGATCATGGGAGATGACGGCCGAATTCTCCTGCACTAACAAGTCGAGATCGTCAGCGACTCCGGCTAAAACCTGATTCATATCGGTGGTCTGACGGGCGACTTCGTTCACACCTCCTACGCCAAGATAGTTCAACAAATCTGTTATGAGGACTTGCATCCGGGTTGCGCCGCTAACAACATAGTTGATGTATTTGTCAGCTTTGTCGTCCAATTGGCCCCGATAGCGCTTCTCAAGGAGTTCGGAATAAGTTCTAACTTTTCGCAATGGCTCACGCAGATCGTGGGTAGAGATATAAACAAACTGTTGGAGTTCGGCGTTTGTCCGACCCAATATCTGAGTTTGTTGACGCAGATTTTCCTCCGCCTGCATCCGTTCAACGATTTCCTGGCGCAGAAGTGTGTTGGTTGCCTGTAATTCGGCCGATTGGAGGACAAGTTGTTTATTGGCAACTTGCAGTTTTTGCAGGGCTTGTTCCAGGCTGTCGGTTGCCAACCAGGCAACCAGAGCAATGATGAAAAGACCCAAGGGAGCAACAAAAATGGGGGCTATCACGTCGGGCGTGCTAAATGCGATGAGGTTGATTATTATGCTGATAACTGCGGCGGTTATAAAGCTGGCATAGGGCCGGAGAATAAAACTGGAAACAAGAACGGGAACGGCAAACATAAATAGAGTTCGTCCTTGAACTACCTGCACAGGTGCGTCACCGAAAACCAGAGAAAGGATTATTACTAGAATAAACAAAATACCGGCTATCCATCTTGAAACGTAACGGTTAATTAGTAACAGCCCCATCATGCCAACAATGACCATAGTTACACTAAAATAAATAGGGGCAAACGCACCGCCAGGGTCCCGGTCCAGGATGTCTAAAAGGATAGTGATAATCAAGCCAATGAAAGCGGCCGTTCCAACACCAAGCAAAAGGATGTTTAAAAGCCGCCGCTGCCGGGTATCTTCTGGGTCGGTGGTTTGAACATGGATGATCCGGTTAATATTTTCCACAAGTCAGCCTTAAATCATTACAGGATAATGATAAATAATATGATCACAGCAGCAATTGGTAAAAAACCTAAAGTTAACAGCACGAGTATGAATTTAAAAAGAGAATATCGTTTTACGCCTTGCTTTGAAGTGTACATTTTGTAAATGTTGTTATAGGCAAGCTGGCCCTGTTCAGGGTCAGTTAGTAATGTTTCAAAGGCTGTCCAGGGTACAGCCATCAAGACTCGCCAGCGTTTGTGGTCAGTAAAGAAGATTTTGAGGTAATTGGGGCGGGCACCTAGTTGCTTCAAAATAAAGTCTGAATATTCAAAGTGGCTGACAAGGTTCGGTAGACGGTAGTGGTGAGCAGGAAAAAGCTTTCGGTGTCGGCGGTGGTCCTTTTCAATTGCTTGCTGCATCTCTGCCGAGGAAGGGAGTTGACATTGACCAGCAAATACGGCGGAGACCCAACGTGCCTGGAGTTCGGCCAGAGCAGGAATGGAGCCAAAGACGGGACGGGCGGTGCCGACGTATGCAAGTGTAGGATCGGTAGGATCAAAAACATATTTATAGGCTTCGTTGGGGTTCGCATGGGGAAGAAAGGGATATAGGGGGTGAAAACCAGTGGCGAAAACGATCATATCAATATGGGTTGGCTCTTCACAATCTTGAAAACAAACTTCGCTGCCATCTATGACGGTAACACCTTTTCTGGGAATAACACGGCCGTTTACCACTTGCTGTAATACGCTGCGACTTTTATTCACCATGCCACGCATAACCGAGGTTTCGGGCTGCCACTCGTTAATACCATGTCCACCCCTTCCAAATACCAGTCCTGTAATGACATTGAATATCGCCATACCGACGAAATTGCCCCCATAGTCACCGATAAGGTACCGACCTCTGCGGTCAAAGCGAGTATCCAGAGGGGTGCGTGCGCCCGTGTGGCGATCCATGAACCACTGACCATGACGAATACTCAAATATACCTGATTAGCCACACGACTGAGTTCGTTAGCAATATCAGTGGCACTTTCACCACCACCCACGACAAGGATATTTTTCCCCTGCATTTCTTCAACCGGGTGTTTATAATGATAGCTGTGGATAGTTGGACCGGTGAAGTGGTGGTAGAATTCTTCGGTGGGATAGGCGGGGACCTGGGCCTGACCAATACATAGAATTAGCGCGTCGAATGAGAGCGTTTGCCGTCCATCTGTCCGGTCAATGGTTAGGAGCCAGGCATCATTCTCTTTCACTACCTTTTCAACTTTATGGTTGAGATGAATATACGGCGATAGTTGGAAATGTTCGACGTAGCTTTCAATGTAAGCTAGTAGCTGAGTATGATGTGGAAAGAGAGGGTAGTCGTCAGGCATGGGAAAGTCTGAGGCGTGAAGATAGGTTTTTGATGTAACGGCATACACGCTGCGCCAGACACCACCAGGCTTGTTTTCATTGTAGCGCCAGATGCCACCTACGGCGCTGTCCTTTTCAAATAGTTCCGCTTCGTGTCCATCGGCTCTGGCTGCTTTGAGGGCATAAATGCCAGACCAACCGCCGCCGATGATGGCGATCCTTTTTTTTTGTTGGGGAGAAATGGGCTGTCCATCATTCATTATTAAATCTATCACGCATCAGGCCAGTTTACCTGGGATAAGGGGTACCAAGTGTCATCCTGCTCCATTCTCTTGCCGAGGCCCAGGATATTGCCAGAATTGGCCTGGTAAAATTCTCGCATAAATTCCCAGTTCTTAGCCTGCTTCTGGCTGTGGTCTTTTTTGCCAAGCTGCCGAACAAAGAGATGATCATAGAAAATTCGGCGCAGTTGGGTCAGAGTGAAATAGGGAGAGGGTTCGACAGTGAAGTAGAGGTCTTCTCCGCCGCTGGCGAGGAGAGGACGATCATAGGTAGCGATTTTTCCAAAGGTGATGAAGAGGTCTGATGGTGGAATGTATTCGCCATAATAGAGTTCAACAAGGGTGCGCTCGTCAGGAACACGGCCGTGTTCCTGGTAATACCGAACCGTGAGGTTGGCGATTGTATTCATTGAATCATCACCAAAGAGACCTAAAAAGAGGCGATGGCGACTGAAGGATTCGGTTTGTTTGGTAGCCGTTTGGTCAATATCTTGTAGGAAGGAAATCAGGTGTTCGTGTGGGGTTCCGGCGAGGATGCCCCGGTAATCACCATAGAGACGAACACGGATCTCAAGTTCCTGGCACAGTGTCTTGAAATCGGGGTGGTTGATAAGGTAGGCAAAACCTTTTGGGAGAACCTGGAGGTATTCGGGCCCGCGTTCCAGAATAATGGAGCTGATCATGGGGGCGATAAGGGTATCGAGGCCGTGTTCGAAGAAAAGACGACAGAGCCGCAAATGGACCTGAACCATTGCTTCCAAATAGGTAGACATGAAATCCTCAGGTGAGACGTCTGGATATTCGAGCCGGAACCAACGACGGGTTCCGTTGATGGGAAATACGCAGACTTTCGGACCGTTTTCGCGGACAATTTGGGCGATTTCGGCCGTCTTGAGATTCATGAAAGTGTTGTAATCCATTGTTGTACTTCTTCGAGATACTCTCTTCACTATCTGTATGTCTACCGACTTGCCGGAGTATTAACGGGAAGCGGAAGGGTGAAACAAAAGGTGGCTCCCTTCCCTGGCCTGGATTCAACCCAGATACGGCCGTTATGGTTTTCAACTATTTTTTTACATACAGCCAGACCAATGCCCGTTCCGGGGTATTCGTTGCGGGCGTGCAGACGTTGGAATATCAGAAAGATACGCTCTGCATTTTTGGGATCAATTCCAATGCCATTATCGGACACACTAAAGAGCCAGTCGTCCGACCGTTGATGAGCTGAGATGCGGATTTCGGGAGGACTGTCACCGTGAAATTTGAGAGCGTTTCCGATAAGGTTTTGCAAAAGGCGGCTGATTTGGGAAGCATCTACAGGCAAAGTTGGAAGGGGATCAACTATAATGGTGGCATCAGTCTCTTCGATGATCAACTCCAGGTCAGAAAGAACGGCCGAGAGGAGTTTAGAGATAGGAGTCAGGGAAGTCTCAGGCCCATACCGCCCCAACCTGGAGTACAACAGCAGTTCGTTGATCAACTGCTGCATCCTTTGTGTACCATCCACAATGTAATGGATGTATTTATCAGCCCGTTCATCAAGCTGGCCCTGGTATCGTTTAGCAAGCAGTTCGGTATAGCTTTCGATCTTCCGAAGGGGTTCCCGTAGGTCGTGGGATGCGACATAGGCGAACTGCTCCAGTTCGGCGTTTGACTGAGCCAGTTGTTGGGTTTGGAAGGTCATTTTTTCTTGGGCGAGTTTCCGTTCAGATATTTCTTGCTGGAGGCGATTATTCAACTCTTCAAGAGCGGTTGTCCGTTCTTCAACAAGGGTTTCCAGGTTTTCCTGGTATAGGCGCAGTTCGCCTTCGGCCAATTTGCGTTGAGTTGTATCATGGAAAGCCAGGACGACACCTATGATTTTACCTTGTTTGCTGACAATAGGAGCGGCAGTATTCTCGATCGGGCGAGATTCTCCATCTCGCTGTATCAAAAGGGTATCCTCGCCAAAGGAAAAGATTTGGCGGCCGGTCATGATTTTCGAAAACTGATTGGAGATCGGTTTCATAGTTTCCCCGTCTACCAACTGGAAAACTGTATTCAAAGACTGTCCAGCTGCTTCGTCGTGCGACCAGCCCGTGAGACTTTCAGCCGCCGGATTGATAAAGACAATCTGGCCTTGTTCGTCGGTGGCAATTACGGCATCACCAACACTGTTTAGAATTGTAGATAGCCACTGCTCTTGTTCTCGCAATCGGCGCTCAGATTCGTGCTTGTAGAGAGCAATTTCAACCGCCACCTGGAGGTCCTTAACCCCAGGCGGTTTCAACAGGTAGCCAAATGGTTCTGTAAGTCTGGCCCGATTCACGGTCGTCTGGGAAGCATCACCTGTCAGAAAAATGATAGGGATGTCAAAACGGTCTCGAACAATTTGAGCGGCGACGATACCATCCATTTCTCCAATAAGGTGAATGTCAATCAGGAGGAGGTCTGGATGGCATTGGGTGATCAGGTTGATAGCTGCTTCCCCTGTAGTTGCAATGTCCGGCACTATATACCCAAGATGCTCAAGCATGTGCCGTACTGCGTCGGCGACTGTTTGTTCATCTTCAAGAATAAGTATGCAAGCTGGAATCATTGGCTTACCTTTAGTGCAGCAAACTGGATCAAGATCGTAACTACGTAGGCTTATAGGTACCTGGCACTTAGAAACTAATTGGCCGCTCCAATTACCTCTGATAAAAGTGTCTGATGCTTATATAGTTACTTGAAATTTATTGTATAAGAAAATCGCCAGATTTCCCATTAACAAGAAGGAACTATTGATGATTCGTTAGGATTCGACTCCCATTGCACCACAGGATTGGCGGACAATCAATTCGGTTGGCAGGAGGTTGGTGGCGGATGTGAGCAGTTTGGCAACAGACCCCCACTGCTCACGCACAAGGCTTTGAGCATGTTTATTAGGGCGGTAGCCGAGATCGGCAATGGCTATTAGGACTCGCTCCCTGGTTTCAGAGGCAACGGCGCGGGGGCCGTTATTGATGGCATAGCAAATCATTCGGGACGAAAAATATGCAGACCATACCCTTCCAGAGAGATAGAACCAGTTAAATAGTCGTTAGAAAGCACATCCTGGTAAGTCAGACGGCCGAGATTAACCGTCTGAGGCGTGGCGTTGAAGTTCATCAGAAAGAGATAGTCGTTTTGCTCATCACAGCGACGTTGGGCCGTGACGCCAAGGGGCAAGGGAGCGATCATAGCGCGAGGAAGAACCATTTGATGAGTGATGGCACTGTAAAAATCCATGAGGAAGGACTGGTCAGAGCGAGCGGCGAGATAAATGGCACGGCCGTTGCCGTAGTCATTAACAGCTATGGCGGGCTGCCCGGCATAGAAATCTGCTTCATATTGGGCCAGCGGGCGGGCAGTGTCAAGACGAATAATGTCGGCATAGTGGTGAACGGGGTAGCTGCCTGAGAGTCCCAGATCGTTGTCAGGTAACGGCCGAACAGCCTGGGGCGTATGCTCAAAAAGGGTATCCGTTTCTTCGACCCATAGGCCGAGCAGCGATTGGAGCGGTGGACGGCCGATAAAGGCAAGATCGCTGTCATTTACAAGGCCAGAGAGATAGGTCATGACCAATGTTCCCCCCTGGCGAACAAACGACTCAAATTTAGCAGCGACACCCTCCCGAAGCATATACAGCATAGGGGCAACAATCAGCTTGTAGGGAGAGAAATCAGAGACAACGCTGTCAATCATGTCTACGGTGATGCCCATTTGCCAGAAAGGCTGATAGTGAGCAATGCACCGTTCCTGGTACTGTTTATCCACGCTACGTGGGAGTCGGGCCAGGTTTAAAGCCCATTCGTTCTGTAAGTCGTAGACAAGGGCAACATCGGCCTGGTTGCAGGCAGGAACGAGGTCGGCAAGTTGAGAAAGATCATGCCCAACTTTTGAAACATCTTGAAAAACGCGAGTATTGCCGTGTCCAGCATGGCTGACAACAGCGCCATGAAACTTTTCCTCGCCGCCGCGACTCTGCCGCCATTGAAAATACTGAACGCTGTTTGAGCCATGAGCGATGGCCTGGAAAGAGGAAAGATAGTGGACATTCGGCCGTTTCGGGCGGCTGGTCCCCTGCCAGTTCGTGACGTTGGGGGTGGATTCCATGAGGAGGAACGGCCGTTTTTTATAGGACCGGTGCAGGTCATGATAGAAGGAGGTAGCGACTCCAACGCCGACATCATCAGGCTCGCTGTGCCAGCGAGGATAGTTGTCCCAAGAAACGACATCTACGTGAGGGGCATACTGCCAGTAATCGAGGCCAACATTCGGCCGCATGAAATTAGTCGTTATTGGAATTTCCGGGGTGAATTCTCGAAGCGGGACACATTCAGCCTTGTAAAAGTCCAATACCTGATCACTGACAAAGCGCATCCAGTCTAACATGAGACCATGTATAGAGGGATCGAGGGGGGCAATCTGGGACCAGGCACTGTAACGATGGCTCCAAAAGGTCGTCCACCAGGCGTCGTTCAGGGCGTCGAGCGTTCCATACTTTTTTTGAAGCCACTGCCGGAAAGCTCCGTAGCAAAGGTCGCAGTGGCAGCCGTGAGCCCCGTATTCGTTGGAAACATGCCACATAAATAAGGCTGGATGCCCCTGATAACGCTCCGCCAGCAGCGTGTTCATTTGAACCACCTTCTGGCGGTAGAGGAGCGATGTGGGGCAGTGGTTGTGGCGTTTCCACTGCGGCTCGCGCTGCCCGCCCCGATCGACCAACCGTATCTCCGGGTATTTTTGTGACAACCAGGCTGGTTTCGCGCCGCTGGGAGTCGCTAAAATCGCCTTTAAGCCGTTATCAGCCAGCCTGTCCATGAGCGTGTCCAGCCAGCCGAACCGAAAGTGATCTTCCTGTGGCTCCAGCATCGACCAGGCGAAGATGCCGATGCTCATGACATTGCACTTTGACTGGCGCATAAGGCGGAAATCTTCGGCTAGAATATCGGGATAGTCGAGCCACTGCTCGTAATTATAGTCGGCTCCGTGTAATAAGAAGGCAGGTAGAAATTTTTTCACTCGTTATCCTTACAGGCAACAAAGCAGAAATAAAGGGAGTCTTGTTAACTGTTTGGACTGTGTTACTTGTGTATTCATAGGTAATTTACTTAAGTTGCCAACACGTGTTGGTCAGTATAATTTTAGGGAAACCATTCGTCAAGGAAATGGAAAAATCCAGGCTGTCCAACTTCCACGGAAATAATCCACGCAAAGGCGCTATGACGCCAAGGAACAAATTGTTTGGATTGTGAGAGAAAATAATAATCATATAGGCTTGGGCAATAGGCTTTATGCTATAATTTTCTGGTGAAACGGTTTCTTCTTTGGCTAATGTTTGTGCTGGGGGTGGTATTTTTTCTTACTTCCTGCTCAATTATAGGAAGGAATGGAGAAACGGGAACGCCGCATCCGGCAGGATCGGCCGAGCCGAACAGCGCGATTGTCAATCGTCCAATGGTCAGTACGGCTGCTGCGCCAACCATCGAAATACCCACCGCGACCGTCACCTCTACGCCGACCCCGCTTCCCACAGAAACGGCCGTTCCCACCATCACCCCGACACCAACGCTAACGCCAAGCTGGTCGAACCTTCATTTGACAGGGAAATTGTTGTACATGACCATTATGGAGGATCAGGGAGTCGGGCTTGTTAGTCTGGACCTCCTCACCGGAGAGCGAAAGATCCTTTTTCAACCGCCCCAAAATGGCTGGCTGGTGAA
Source organism: Promineifilaceae bacterium (SeqCode) (assembly GCA_049281335.1). Classification (GTDB taxonomy): domain Bacteria; phylum Chloroflexota; class Anaerolineae; order Promineifilales; family Promineifilaceae; genus JAKEFB01. Next base: position 931 of record JBAPRX010000505.1, on the reverse strand, counting down.
CTTTGCCGTGTCGCCGGAGAATAGTGAAGTCGCCCTGGCCTACGCCCCACCCTCACCGGATGGGGAGCCACAGGCCGACAAGACAAGTCTTTATCTTCTGCCACTGAATGATACGGAAAGTTCGGATATGCTCCAACCAGTGTTGCGTGAGGATGAGACGATAAACAGCGGCTTTTTTACACCAGCCTGGTCGCCAGATGGTCAGTTTCTTTACTATACTCGCAATTTACACGCTGAGGATGCCAGCGGACTTCCTTTTCAGTATTTCGTGGAACGGGTAGCGCTTCCTGATGGTCAGCCCGAACGGATTCTGGAAGATGCTGTCATACCGGTTGTGTCTCCCGACGGTAGTAAAATGGCTTTTCTAACATTTGATCCTGAAACTTTTAAGAATGATTTGTATCTGGCCGATGTTGATGGGAAAAATGCGATTCCGGCTTTCTCGCCTGACACTTTTCTAGCCGTGGATGACCATTTTTTCTCACCTGACGGCACAACAGTTGTTTTTAGCGCGGTTAGTGATGTCCAGTTACAACAGCCATTGTCCTTGTTAGACCGGCTGCTTGGTGTTCAAAGGGCCGAGGCACACAGTTTACCCTCAGATTGGTGGCAGGTATCGGCCGATGGCGGACAGCCTGAACGGCTGACTGATGTGTTTATTACCGGTCTCTATGGCACTTTTTCACCCGATGGGCAATACATTGGTTTTTTGAGTACCGGCGGTATTTTTGTTATGCAATCGGACGGATCCGGTTTAACCCTTCTCAAAGGTGCTGCCGCGTTTGGCGGGATTGCATGGATTCCTTAAACAAGAAAATGTAGCGCGATTTGGCAAATCGCATAATCGAATTACCAATTCGATTTACGAAGGAGGTTAAGCTATGTGTATCTTTTGTGCAGCTATTCCTACAGCAATGGCCCTGGGCGTATC
>JBAPRX010000504.1:0-6472 GCA_049281335.1 Promineifilaceae bacterium (SeqCode) | reverse complement strand
GCCAACAATTAATCATTCAATCAAGTGGCCGCTTACTCCTAAACCATCCGCAGAATTCCGCAGCGCACTAATGTGCCCTTATTTGCGGACGGTCACTCACTACATCCAGGGGAAGGGCGCATTTGATTTGGGTAATGCTTTCTGCTCCGCAAACCGACTAAAGGAGAACGGTTCAAGCAGTTCGCTTTCTTCACCTGTGAGAATTCGCGCCACCTGTTCACCAACACCAATCATCTTAAACCCATGATTCGAGTCTGCAATCACATACACATTCGGCCGCATAAAATCAAAAACCGGAAAATTATCGGCCGAAAACGCCCCAACCCCGCCAGATGGCTTATGCGACGCAAACTGCCGCGTCCCCTCATACCGCTTCATACAATGCGCCAGCGACGCCACCCACAAATCATAAAAATTATCATCCACACAGTAATACGGGCTGCGCTTGCCATACGGGTCCATCTCACACTCCGTCCCCACATCCAGCGGAACCGCCCCACCCTGCACCGAATGTTTATCCCGCTTAAAGTAAATGCCCCAGGGTTCATCCCACACCAATCGGCCGTCTTCACTATACAACGGCACATCACTATCCACATGCACCAAAGGCGGCCGTTTCCCATCATTCGTAATATGAATATAGGGGTTGATCTCAATCTCCCCCTCCTGCAGCGCCAAAAACCGCCACAAATCCGTCATCTGATCCGGATTTCGCGGGTCAGGAACCTGTTCCGGCAAATCCAGCATCCGCCACAAATCCTTAATCCAGGGGCCAACCCCAACAACCACATGGCCCACTTCAACATCGCCCATATCCGTCTCAACCACCGTCACCGCCCCACTATTATCATATTGAAAGCCCGTCACCGTCGGCCCCACAACCAGTTGAGCGTCCTGCGACTCCGCCTTAATCGCCAGCCCATGGATCGCCTGTCTGCTCCAGGCATGACCGCCCCGGTGTTCATGCAGCACAACCTCCAGCTTCTCCGCCTGCCAATCGTGGAAAATGCCCTGCATATACTTCTTCACCTCCTTCTCCCCACAAATCAGGTCAGAAGGATAGCCCAGCCGCTTATGTCGCTCGTGAATGGCCGTCAACCCATCCGCCATCGGCGCAAAAGAAGCCGTCAAATAGCCAACCGAATTATAAGCAAAATAATCAGGGTCCGACTCCCACACATCCATGCAGTGCATCATCAACCGCGTCATCGGCTCCTGAAAATAGTTGCAGCGCACATTGCCACAGGCCACCCCGGAAGCGCCCGCCGCAATACTGCTCTTTTCCACCACCAACACATCACGGCCGTCTCCCATCCCCTTCGCCTTCAAATACTTCGACAGATGATACGCCGTAGACAACCCATGCACCCCCGCCCCAATCACCAAATACTCAACCTTCCTCGGCAAACCCATGTCCAAACCTCCTGTTCGTTCGGATAATAGAACAATAAATGAATCCTGGTTTAGCCTTCTGGCGCTCTGGCAATCGGCGCTAGAGTCGCTTTCGCCAGTCGGATCAACGTATTATCTTTTCCAACCAACCACCAACAAGATACAAAAAGCCCAAAAATCCACCGCTCCCCTTGTACCCCCCGTACACATTTAAGTAAATCACAGAAATTTCTCGCAATTTAACTTCGAGGATTTAATTGATTTACTCAAGTAAACCGCCGTAATGAGTCACATTTTTCTTGTAAAACTTTTTGCGGTTTACCTAACTCTAATAAATCTCATCATTTTTAATGATAAACCTTCTCCCATCTTCTACAAAAGTAAAGTCTCTGGCACCCTGCAATGCCCCACATATAGATGTGTCCCCTTACAACCGCTGCACCAGGCCATTCAGCCATCCGTGAATTTCACGTGAAAGGTCAACAATTTCACCACGAAATAATTGATACAAAGTACCAATAACAAAATACACCATCCCAGAAGCACGACATCTCTATCCACCCACCTCTATAAAATCAACATGCCGACCGCAGTTTATCGGCCAAACTCTCACAAACTTCCCCATCTTCCACATCTTGCTCACCTTCCTCACCTTAAATTTTTCCTATTTTTTCGATAACCCATATATAGGGTTGCACAACATCTCCCTTACGAGGATCCCCTCTCAAACATCAACACCAATGATCGCACAACATCTATCTTCCCCGTCGTTGACGTTGATTATCTGATAAAATATACTTCAATCTTCAAGTTTCTCCCTTTTAACACTTTTATTCACATCAAGGTACTTACACTTTTAAAAATCTGGGAACCAAAGGAATAACTGATGAAACAATCTAATAATCGAAAGATTCTTATTCTTTTCATGTTCATATTACTCTTTTGTAGTATGACCTTGTTTATTTCAGGGCCAACAGACCGGGGCAACAGTTCAAATAGTCTACTTACAGCCAACGTCGCCTACGCCGAAAAGATTGATCCCGCCGTCCTAAAAGAACTGCAATCCTCTCCAGACGGCAAAGTCTCTATTCTGGCAATGTTGACCGAACAGGCCGACCTGACAGAAGCCTCCCAAATCCGAGATTGGGACGCACGTGGCTGGGCCGTCTATAACGCCCTTCAGGAAACCGCTTCCCAAACGCAAGCGCCAGTCTTGTCTGCGCTATCCTCATTACAAAGAAGCGGCGAGGTTGAGAATGTAACAACATTTTGGATTGTCAATCTCATTTCCATCCGCACCAACGAAAACGGACTGCGGACTTTAGCCGCCATGCCCGAAATTGAATCCATCATGGTCCAACCAAAATTGGAGCCGCCCGAAGTCATAGTAGACGACAATTTAACCCCGGAAGTTTCCCCAGAATGGGGTATCACCAAGATTGGCGCCCCAGACGTGTGGAGTACCTACGGCATTACCGGAACCGGGGCCGTTGCCGCCAATGTAGATACCGGCGTAGACTACACCCACCCGGCCCTCGTTGATAATTACCGGGGCAACCTCGGCGGTGGTTCCTTTGATCACAATTACAACTGGTATGATCCGACCGGGGTAGCAGCCGTACCAACAGACAACAACGGACACGGAACCCACACAATGGGGACTGAAATCGGGGACGACGGTGGCGCGAATCAGATTGGCGTTGCCCCTGGCGCAAAATGGATCGCCGCCTTCGGCTGTTGCCCGACCAATGATGCCCTATTGGAAGCCCAAGAGTTTATGCTTGCGCCAACCGATCTCGCCGGAAACAATCCCAATCCTTCCTTGCGCCCAGATGTCTTGAACCAATCCTGGGGCGGCTACGGCGCAAGCCCAATTTACAATCAAGTTATTGACAATCTGCGAGCAGCCGGAATTTTTCCCAGCTTCTCTGCCGGAAACAATGGATCGCAGTGTGGAACACTTGGCAGCCCAGGAGACAGCCCATATGCGTTTAACGTCGGAGCAACCGATATAAACGACAATATTGCCAGTTTCTCCGCCCGTGGCCCCAATCCTGTCACCATGCAAACCGGGCCAAATGTCTCTGCGCCGGGTTCCAACGTTCGCTCCAGTATTCCTGGGGGCGGTTACGCCAATTTCAGCGGGACCTCGATGGCTTCTCCGCATGTCGCTGGCTCGGTGGCGCTGCTCATTTCTCTGGAACCAAAACTTCGGGGACAGGTGGATCAATTAGAAGAACTGCTGCGCAAAACGGCCGTTCCCATGACATCCGGCCAAACCTGTGGCGGCGTCTCCGGCAGCGAAACCCCCAACAACACCTTCGGCTGGGGACGGATCGATGTCAAAGCAGCGGCCGACATGATGTGGCAGGCAGGTATTATCTCCGGGACGGTCACGTCCAGCGGCAGTCCCGTTCCCGATGTCACCGTCACCTACTCGCGCCTGGGTTACACCCTGACAACCCAAACCGACAGCAGCGGTCAGTATTACGTTGTGGCCGGTGCCGGTTCTTGGGACTTGACCGCTTCCGCTTACGGCTATCAGCCAGATTCAGCTTCCGGCGTGGCCGTCACCCAAAACATGACCACGACCCAAGACTTCAACCTCCCCGCCCTGGCCCAGCACACCGTCAGTGGAACGGTCACGGACGACGTAACAGGCGAAGGCGTCCCGGCTCTGGTCAGCGTTGTTGGAGAGCCATTGGCTGCCTCGGTCATGGCCGACAACAATGGTGACTACAGCATCGTCGTTCCCGATGGTTCTCACCAAATCCAGGCCGAGCATCCCGGTTTTGATTCCCAGACCCAGACAGTCAACGTCAGCGGTAATCAAACCCTGGACTTCGATTTGTCCTCCCGGATCAACTATGCCTGTTTTGACAACCAGGCTGGCTACTCACTGTACGATTGGATCGATGCCACCGGCGGCACTGCCTATAATTTAGGCGATGATGCCAGTACCGTTCCTATCACTTTGTCCCCGCCCTTCACTTACTTTGGACAAAGTTATAACTCTGTGAGGGTTAACTCGAATGGGTTCCTTTACTTTGGCTCAACTACCTATAATATCCCCCTCATGTACCTGCCTTTTGAGGGGCCTCCCAATAATGACGTGATGGGTCTGGGCGAAGATTTGAACCCGGCCAATGGCTCTCAGGGTGTCATCTATACCCTACAGACTGGCAACCTCTTCGTCGCTCAATATAAAGACGTTGAACATTGGGCCAGCGGCTTCCCGGAAACCTTCGAAATGATTCTCAACCTGGATACCGGGGAGATTAAAGTCCAGTATCAATCTTTGAGCTGGCCTGATCCAACGACGGTTGGCCTGGAAAATTCAGACGGCTCGGTGGGCAAGATGTATTCATACAACAACTCGGCCAACCTCGTAAACGGCCGAGCTGTTCAATTTACACCAGCCTCCGGCAGCGCCGTTAATTGGGGCTGCACCGACCAGGTCACTGATCTCAGTCTGTCCATGACCGACACCCCCGACCCGGTCACAACCGGCGAGCAGCTAACCTACACTTTGACCATTAGCAACAGCGGGCCGTTAACGGCCACCCAGGTCACGGTTGAGGACACCCTGCCTGGCTCCGTCAGCTTTGACTCAGCAACATCCTCATCCGGCAGTTGCAACGAGTCCAGCGGCGTCGTAACCTGCGCCCTGGATGATATGTCCGGATCAGAGACGACCACCGTTACCATTGTTGTTACCGTCAATCAAGACGGAACACTTGAAAATAACGCCTCGGTTTCGATGGCTGAGTTAGACGCCAACATCGGCAACAATGATGCTTCCGAATCAACCCAGGCAGGAGCAGCGACGAACTCGATTTACTTGCCCGTCGTATTAAAACCGTAAACGCTCAGGTGACAGTCACTTGCGGAAGTGACTGTCACCTCTGGCAGACCAGAGCGCTGGTGTTGAGGACAAATTCCATTTCTGGTCAAAGTCCTCTCACCAGCGCTCTTTCTGATGGAGCGATTTTTTCCAGCCCTTCACAATTCCAAACCAACCCCACCAAATCTTCCACCCGTCCCTCATCCAACATCGTACCTGCCAGCCACCTGAACTTTGCCAACAGTTCCTCATCCCTCGGCGGCTCTACCCCATCCCATTTCGGCCCCACTTTCCCTGAATCCAGCCGCCGCCCATCCTTCAGCAAAACAACCACTCTTGCAAACCGCTGCCCCGGAAACACCTCATTGAACCCCTCATCCTCTACCAACACAATCCGTTCTACCAAATCCAACACGGCCGTATCCACCAAACCCTCCCCACTGACCTCCAGCGGCCCCAACCGACCATGCACCAGCGCCGCCACCACCGGAAAGGGCAAACTGTACTGCGCTTCCTCCGTCGTCTGCGGCCGTTTCAATGCCAATCGCACCGCCTCATGAAAGGTATGCACCTCAATTGTCTCAACCTCTTCCAATGCGAAATGGCCTGTTTCGTACAATTTCAGCGCACCTTCGACCGCCGGCTGCGCCCAGCGACAGACGGCGTGGGGCTTAAAATACTGCTCTAAAATCCGCCACCGCAAGCCTAAATCCGACCAGATTTCAGCGACTTCGGCCGTTTCCATCGTCAGCGCCGGTGCGCCCGTAAAGCCCGCCCCCGCCATCATCGCCGCACTCACCCCCGCCATCGCGCCCCAGCCCGACCCGTCCTTGACCATCGTCGGATAATCAATGCAGCGCATCATTTGCGAACGCGGACCATGATATTCGGCCGTTCCCAATGCGTGTCGTGTCTGTTCCGGGTTCAATCCCATTCGCCGCGCCGTAACGGCCGCACAGCTCAACGCATTCCAGGCGCCAGAAGTATGGTAATCACACGCCGTTCCATGCAGCGCAATTCCCGCCCGCAGCGCAATCTCATAACCAACGATGACCGAAGTCAATAACTCCTCTCCTGATACTACTCCGTCTCTATCCAGCGAGAGAGACGCGAAAACGGCCGGAATAACGGCCGCACCGGCATGGCCTTTGACCAAATTATGCCCATCATGAATATCCATCGAGTCAATCGTCATCCCATTTGCCAGCGCCGCCCCTGGCGGTGACACCTCCCGCC
>JBAPRX010000503.1:0-5637 GCA_049281335.1 Promineifilaceae bacterium (SeqCode) | reverse complement strand
TCGGATAAGTGACAGGCACTTCGCTTCGACATTTGGGTGCTTGAAAACTTGTTAACTGCCTGTCACTTTGGACGATAAGGAAAAACATGGCCCCCGAAGAACGTATTAATCAGCTACGGCACGAAATTGAATACCACTTATATCGCTACCACGTTCTCGACTCTCCCGTCATCAGCGATGGGGAATATGACGCCCTATATCAAGAACTGCTCAAATTAGAACAAGAAAATCCCGAACTACTCACGCCAGACTCACCGACCCAACGAGCCGGGGCCGAACCGTTGGACGCTTTTGAGAAGGTAGCCCACCCGGCTCCCATTCTCAGCTTGAGCAATGCCTTCAATGTAGAAGATTTACACGCCTGGCGAACCCGCATCGGCCGACTTCTGCCGGACGACACGAAACTAGACTACGTAGTTGAACCGAAAATAGATGGCCTGTCAGTCGTGTTGACTTATCGGGACGGCCGTTTTGTCCAGGGCGCGACCAGAGGCAACGGCGAGATTGGCGAAGATGTCACCGTCAATCTACGGACGATTCACTCCCTGCCCAAGCAAATTCCCATTAATCCAGAGAGCGACGCGGAGCCGCCGCCCTATCTGGTAGTGCGCGGTGAAGTCTTTTTCCCCATAGATAAATTTGAAGAGCTAAACCAGCGCCGCTTGGAAGCGGGCGAACCCCTTTACATGAACCCGCGTAATACGGCCGCCGGGTCGCTTCGCCAGCTAGACCCCAAGATGACCGCTTCCCGCCCGCTGACCCTCTACTGTTACGATTTCATCGCCTGGGACGGAGGACCCGTTCCCGATGAACAGTGGCAGCGGTTGGCGTTTTTAAGAGAATTAGGCTTCCCCGTGTCCCAAGACATCTACCACTGCACCACACTGGATGAAATTGCCGAGCTTTACGAAACCTGGATCGAAAAGCGGAACGAAATTAACTACGAAATAGACGGCATCGTCATCAAGATTAACAACCAGCCGCTGGCCCAATCTCTTGGCTTCGTGGGCAAAGACCCGCGTGGCGCAATTGCCATGAAATTCCCGGCCCAGGAAAAGACCACCAAACTGTTGGATGTCGTTGTCAATGTCGGCCGAACCGGCGTCTTGGCCCCCAATGCCTCCCTGGAACCGGTTGAGATTGGCGGCGTCATTGTTCAAAACGCAACTTTACATAACTTCGATGAAATCAAACGTAAGGACATCCGCATCGGAGATACAGTCGTGGTAAAGCGGGCCGGGGACGTCATCCCTTACATTATCGGCCCGGTCGCCGACCTGCGAGACGGCTCCGAGAAGGTCATCGAACCGCCCGAAACATGCCCCTTCTGTGGCGAACCGGTCTTAAGAATTCCCGGCGAAGTTGCCATCTACTGCGACAATGCCGCTTGCCCCGAGCAGTTAGTGCGACGGGTGGAATATTTTGTCAGTCGCGGCGCGATGGACGTCGAAAATTTCGGCTCCCAGACAGGTTCTCTGTTAATCGAACAGGGGCTAATCCACGATGTAGCCGACATTTACTATCTAAACCGGGATGATCTACTGGCCCTGGAAGGCTTCAAGGATAAGAAGGTAGATAACCTCCTTGCCGGACTGGAAACCAGCAAGGAACGATCGGCCGAACGAGTCCTGACCGCCTTAGGCATTCGCTTTGTTGGCAGCGTCGTGGCCGGACTGTTGTTAGATGAACTGGGAAGCATTGATGCCATAGCAGCCGCCGGTCAAGAGCAGTTGGAGACAATTGAAGGTATCGGCCCCCAAACGGCCGCAGCCGTCGTAAGCTGGTTCGAGGATGAGCATAACCGCCAACTGCTGGAAAAGCTCCGCACGGCCGGATTGCGCTTTGAGGTTGAGAAACAGGAAACAACCACGCCTCAATCGTTGGCCGGTTTGACCTTTGTCATTACCGGAACCCTGCCAACCCTCTCCCGCAATGAGGCCAAGGCATTAATTGAAGAATATGGCGGCAAAGTAACCGGCTCAGTCAGCAATAAAACCGACTATCTGCTGGCAGGAGAAGCAGCCGGGAGCAAGCTGGACAAAGCCCGGCAGCTTGGCGTTCAAATTCTGGATGAGGGCCAACTGCGGGAAATGCTGGCCTGAAATGGCTGAATTTTTTAATGTCTTGCCGCCCGATGAAGCACGGGCCTTACTCTTTCGACATTTAATCCCAACCCTGCCCCCGGAAACGATCCCGACTGAAGAAGCGTTAGGCCGCGTGACGGCCGAATCCCTCTCCTCTCCCCATGCCCTGCCCGCTTTCCGGCGCAGTACAATGGACGGCTTTGCGGTGCGGGCCGCCGATACCTTCGGGGCGTCGGCAGCTTTGCCCGCCTTCTTGACGGTTGTGGGAGAAGTGAAGATGGGAGCGGCGGCGGAACGGTCGCCAGGGGTGGGGGAGGCGGTCCTCGTTCACACCGGCGGCATGATCCCCGAAACGGCCGATGCCGTTGTCCAGGTTGAATGGACCCAGGCCGTAGGGCAGCCGGAACAGTTCCCCTATGATATAGAAGTCTTAAAAGCGGTCGCAGCGGGCCAGAATGTCCTCCAGATTGGGGAGGATGTTCGTCGGGGGGAGGAGATTTTGCCGGCCGGTCATTTGCTGCGGCCCCAAGATTTGGGCGGCTTGCTGGCGTTGGGTATCACCAAAATCACTGTTTCCAGCCAGCCCCGGGTGGCTGTCCTGGCAACCGGGGATGAGGTTGTCCCACCCACAGAAACGGTCGGGCCGGGCCAGATACGGGATATTAACAGCTACACCGTTGCCGGGCAGATTCGGCAGGCGGGGGGCATCCCGGTTTTGCAGGGGATTGCGCCGGATAAGTGGGAGGCATTGAAAACGGCCGCAGAAACCGCCCTGGCTGCCAACGATATGTTGGTCATGTCGGCCGGTTCTTCCGTCAGTGTCCGAGATATGACGGTGGAAATCATTGACAGCCTGGGAAAACCAGGCGTTTTGCTGCATGGGGTGGCAACAAAGCCCGGAAAACCGACAATTGTGGGTGTAATTGGGGGAAAAATGGTACTAGGGTTACCGGGAAATCCTGTCTCAGCTATGATACAATTTGAGATGTTTGGCGTTCCGGCCATCTGGCGAGTTCAGGGCTTGCATTCTCCCCCCCGGCGAGGTATCGTAAGTGCGAGAGTCACGCAAAACATCGCCAGCGAGTCCGGGCGGGAAGATTACGTTCCGGCCAGATTAGAAGAAACGGCCGATGGTTTAACAGCAGTACCAGTGTTTGGGAAAAGTAACCTGATCTATACCCTCATTAAGGCAGACGGCATCCTAAAGGTGCCTATTAACAAGAGTGGGTTAGAAGCAGGTGAATTGGTTGAGGTACGGCTCTTTTGACACAAGAAGAAAAAAGACACACACCAATTAATCCAAAAGACGCCAGTGTTTTGGTTGTAGAAGACAACCCTGCTAATTTTGCCTTGATGGCTCGTCTATTAGCATTTACTGGGGTAGGCAGCTCCGAATGGAAGACGAGCGGTTGGGGAGTGGTCGAATTCGCAGAGAACATGGGCAAAGTTGATCTGGTTTTGATGGATTTGCGGCTGCCGGTTGAAGATGGTTACGACGCCCTAAAACAGGTCAGGGCCAGCGAGAAGCTCAAAGAGACGTTGGTGGTCCTGGTCACGGCGCACGGCAGCTATGACGAGATGGAACGGGCTAAAGCAGCCGGATTTGACGGCTTTATTGCCAAACCGTTGAGCGTTCGGGATTTTCCGGATCAGATTCGAGCCATTTTGCGGGGGGAATCGGTGTGGGTGGCCGACAGCAAAGCCTAGATAAACCGATTGCGCTCAGTATCGTAATATCGAATTTCCGGCCGTTCCAGATAGTAAACCCACCCATGCAGCGATAAATTCCCGGCATCGATCCGTTTCTGGATAAAGGGGTAGCTTTTCAGATTGTCGAGCTGTAAAACGACATTCCGTTCTACAATCGCCTGATGGCGTTCGGCCGTTTCTTTTCGCCCACCCGATTTATCCACATCCTCCTGGGCTGGGGCTGCCAGTTTTAACCAGTTGGCCAGAGCGGGCTGAAGACTGGCGTCCGGCTTGTCGTCTAACCCCTTAATGCCGCCGCAGTCCGTATGCCCACAGACAATAATATGAGGCACTTCCAGGGTGAGGACGGCAAATTCCAACACCGAGGCGACACCCAAATCCCCCTTCTTATAAGGGGGAATGACGTTGGCAATGTTCCGAAGCATGAAAAAGTCGCCTGGTCTGGCTCCCAATAGCTGCTCCGGCACAACTCTGGAATCGGCACAACCAATAAAGAGGGCGGTTGGATTTTGGCCCTTTTGCGCTAAATGTTGAATAAGCCGGTGATTGTTTGAAAAGAATTTTCGGCGGGCTGAACTTGAATTGTCGAGGAGTCTATCCATTATCCTTTATAAGTGACTAAGTAGTGTGATTGACGAATTGACGAATGGAGAGCGATTTATCAAATCGCTCAACCCACCCGCTCTTGCCGGTGTTCCACCGAGCCAGCGATGTGCAGCATGAATTAAGTGGTCTCTTCGGCCGAAACTTCGGCCGTTTCGACAGAAATTTTTTGTCGCTGCCGAAGCGTTGAGAGGATGTAGACTGGTGCGCCGAGGAGGCTCGAAAGCCGCAGGGTAAGGAAGACCAGCAGCGAAATCGCAACGGCCGATCCCGCCTCAACCCCGGCCCCGGCAAAGAGCAGCGGAGCCATATACTCCCGAACGCCAAGCCCGCTGACCGAAGGAACAAGCAGGGCAACGGAGAGGATTGGCACAACCAACAGGTAATAGAAGTAAGAAATTTTGATGCCAATAGAGAGGCCAATGATGTACCACCAACCTGCCAGGAACAGGTTAAAGATCGTTGAGACGGCCAATGCCCCTAGAATCGCCCGCCAGCCAGAGCCTTGAACGGCTTGCAATAATTTGGCAATTGGACCGTCGCCAACCGGCGACAATTTGGCCGGGAGCCAGCCGCCAAAGCGCCGGATAAGGCTGCCTTCCAGCAGAACGATGCCGCCGATTATCCCGATCACAGACACGGCCGTAACCAGCCAGAATAAATCTTGGGGAAAATCAGACGGCCGAAAGGGCAGGGCCAGCAAAGCCATCACAAACAGCATCAGCAGCCCCGTCAACCGGTCTACAATGACCGTTCCGGCGGCAATATTGGTTGGAACGTCGCGGGCAACTTCCATAATCCGGACGGCGTCGCCCCCGAAGCCGCTGGGCAAAAAGGCGTTGAAGAAATTGCCAACAAAGTAAAGTTCCACCAAACGGCCGAATGAAACTTCCACCTTCAAACCACGCAGAAGGAGCAGCCAGCGGTACGCCCTCAGCACCAGGCTGGCGGTTGAAATGACAAAAGCCAGCGCCAGCCAGCCCCATTGAACGTCAGTAATTGCTTTTCCAATATCATCAATGGGAACAGTCAGAAGGACGTATCCCAGCCCTGCAACCGTAACAACTATCTTCAAAATGGTTATCAAATGTTTTCGCATCCTCAGGATTCTAATCTAAACTGTCCATTTGCTCAATGGGGAGTAAACCTTGCCGCTTTGCCTGCTGCTGCCAGTCGGGAAAATAACCTTGCTCCAGACGCTCTACAACGCCCCTATATGTGGGCAAGCTAAAAGAAAACC
>JBAPRX010000502.1:0-2662 GCA_049281335.1 Promineifilaceae bacterium (SeqCode) | reverse complement strand
CATCCGTTATTTCCAAACAACCGGCAGAAAAACCTGCGAACCCCCTACCAACAGTCTAAACGGAACCATTTGAACATTTGCCCCACCTTCGCTGATCTCCCGGACCGCATCACATTCGAACCCACATTTAAGCTTTCACCCGGCCAAACACGGCCGAAAATCAAGAACCCTCCCCCTTTTTCCCTCTGACAACATCCGACATCTACAACACGGCCGCTAAAGGCACGGCGCGGCTAATTCGGTCAGGGTCTTGGCCTCCTATTTAACTAATTTCCAAACAATCCAGGCAGCGATAGCAGCGAAAAGAAGAAACAGGCTGATAAAAACAACCTGAATACCCGTTGCTTCAGAAGAGAAGATTGGATTCTCTGGGTGGAGTACAAGTGGGGCGTTGTAAGTAATCCAGGCCACGATAACGGGAATGGCGGCCTGAATGGCGCCCCTCACTCTTATCCAGGGCGCCAGCAGGATAGCGACCAGAAAAATTGCCGCAATTGCCAGGCTGTTGAAAGCGGCGAGCATGCGGGGTTCCTGCCAGAAAACACCGCCCCAGTTTACTGCAGAAGCTATCGTGCTCATGCCAATCCCTGCTAAGTAAAAACCAAAAGCTACCCAGCCCAGCGTTTGCATCACCCGGGCTAGTTTCTCATTGGCCGAAGCCAAAACGACAAGGCCAATCAATCCGGCCAAAACAAAGCCGGCCATCCCCGTCCAAATAAGGGAGACATGGATATAAACGGAGCGGATGCCGGTTCCTAGTGTTGCTTCTTCTGGAGCAAGAAAGAGCAAGAAGAGAACGGCCGTTACCAATCCACCCAATATCAACCAGGGCAGCGGCTTGCCCTGAATCTTTTTAATCCAGGTTGCATTGTCACTCATGTTAGAATCCTATCACGCCCACTATTAAAATACGATTGAATATTTGAGGGCCAGTCCTCGAAAAAAGGTGATAGAAAGTGAAGCGATTGATGACATTTATCACCCAAACAAGGAGCGAGACCAGTCAAACAGTTGCCTCCATCCGTTATTTCCGAACAACCGGCAGAAAAACCTGCGAACCCCCTACCAACAGGCTAATCGGAACCATCTGAACATTTGCCCCACCTTCGGCCGTTATCTCAACCTCATACCACAAACCGGGCAAAAGCGGCCCAGGGGAATGGGTGTCGGTTAAAGTAAGGCTGACTTCGGCTGGCAGCATCACGTCCGTATCAGACCAGTTTTCCACGAGGTCAGCCGGAACATCGGCCGAAAGCGAAACAGTCCCGGTATAAACACCAGTCAGCGACAGAGTATAAACGGCCGATTCCGAGGCCTCAATATGCTGGACAGCCGGCGCTGCCGTCAGGGCCAGCGCCACCGGCTCTTCCGGGGCAGTACCCGTGCGCTGATAGCTGCCCCGCCCCGTGCCCCACAAGATACGGGCATTCTCGCTGCCCGGCAAATCATAAGCCACGACCCCGGAATGGGAGGTACCGATAACCAGTTCCAAATCTGGGTCGCCGTCAATATTGGCAATCGTTGGCGCACCCAGCCCCCCGTTCCAGTTAGCGCCGATAGCCGGGGCCGGTAGATTGACGGCGTACAGCACATTGCCCATAGAATCCAGGATATGAAGCTGGCCGATCCGGTTATTCCCTTTTTGGGGCCAGGAAGTGAAGATAACCTCGGCACTGCCATCATTATCCAGGTCCACCACAATCGGTTCGCTCGCAAAGCGAATGCCGCTGCCCGGCACATCATAAGGCCAGTTGCCATGTTCCGTTTTGTCCAGCCAGTAAACGTGAAGACGGCCGTCATAAGAAGGGTACAATATCTCCTTCAGTCCATCATTATCCAGGTCGGCCACGACAGTATTCACGGCGATATTCTCAATCACATTATAGTCCTGGGAAAGCGGGCCGCTGCCCGGTTCCGGGGCCGGTATAACAGTCCAGTCATAGCCGCTGCCGTTCCAACGGGTGCGGTCCAGGTTGAGAATCCAGGGCAGATAGTAGAGGTCGCCTGCCGGGTCGCCAATGGCGCAGTTGTAGACATCGCCAGGGACTACAATCTCCATTACCCCATCCCCGTTGACATCGCTGATAGCCGGGGCGACATTAGCAAAGTTCGGCCGGTGTTCGATGCCACACATGGCGTAGCCCCGTAAATCGGCCGTCTGATCCACATGGACGCCCACCTCGGCCCAGGTAATGATGCCGTTGTTATTGTGGTCGCTTTCCGAGTAGATATCATTAGCCAACAACTGGTTGCCATTTCGATCCAGGGCCGTGATATAGTGGGTGTCGGTCGGGGCGATAATCTCGGCCAGATTGTCGCCATCCAGGTCGGCGACGGCGATATTTTCATTATACATCCCCCATCCATAGCCATCTTCGCCATCATGTCGGGCAGGCCAGCCCGGCCGAACGCTCCCGTCTGGTTCATAAACATTGACCTGCTTAGTTTCCCCGCCGCTGGCCCGGCCAACAATTATTTCCAACTGGCCGTCATTTTCCAGGTCGGCCACAGCCAGGGTGCGGACTTCCCCGCTGTTAAATGGGCTTCGCTGCCAGACAACGCTGCCGCTGTTGGAATACACGGTCAGGCTGTTTCCATTTCGGCCGACAACAACCTCTAATGTGCCGTTTCCGGTGAGGTCAGCCACAGCGATACCCGGCCA
>JBAPRX010000501.1:0-5469 GCA_049281335.1 Promineifilaceae bacterium (SeqCode) | reverse complement strand
CTCTTATGCTTGGAATTATCATCGGTTCCTGGGCAACGCCTCACATGACAACAGGACATCTGCTTTTTGCATCCGCATTCACTGTCTATATCCTGATCGGGATCCAGTTCGAAGAACGCGATCTTGTTCGCTACCATGGACAAAACTATATTGATTACCGGCATCGTGTTCCCATGCTCGTTCCGTTTACGAAAAAGCAAAATCAAGGATAAAGTAACTCAGGGGGGATACTTCTCATGAAAAGCGAATTTGTCGATACAAAACAAATGACTGCAAACAGTAAAAATCCATACGTGACCAAAACAGGCATGGTTATCGATCCGAGCCATGCGTTTTTCAACCTGCCTGGCATAGATAAAGTATTCCCCACGATTAAGGTTCAATCCTACCAAAGCTTACAGATGGCTTTGAAACAGGAAGTGGTCAGCTCGCAAACCCATTTAATGGTGTTTGAAATCGGGGATCAAACGCTTTCCATCCCACTTAGGGATGTTGCTTTTCACCATGTCGCACAAGGAGAACTAAACAAACAGCCCTGGGCGGTGTTTTTCTGCTCTGCCTGTAACATGGGTACTGCGATTAATCCCGTTATCAATGGAAAGACACACCATTTCAGTGCCACGGGCATCTACAATAGTATGGCTATCTTCCGCGATGCCGAAACAGGATCTTTCTGGGAACATGCGACTGGCGAGTGTATCCAGGGACCATTGCAAGGCAATTGCCTGGAAATCATCCCTGCCCAATTTCTGTTGGTTGAACAAGTGCTGGAAAACAACCCCTCTGCCCTATTTACCACGTCGAAGAAGACTTGGTGGACGCGTTTGCTGGACTTCCTGCTATTGCGGTCCATGTTGACTCCTGAAGGAGATATGCCACCGCCTTTTCGTTTGTCCATGGGCAAACAGGACACGCGCCTGCCAGAATTGCAACTCGGGCTTGGAGTCTGGTTCAACGACAAGGCACGTTTTTATTCGATGCAATCACTTAAAGCCCATAATAATGCCTTAATCGATACGTTCAACCGAGAAAAACTGGTTGTTATTATTGACCCGATTGCACAAGTACCTATGGCATACTGCTGTAATGCAAGTTCATGCAGATGGGACGGAGATACATTACTTTTGAATACCGGAGAATGCATCCGAAATGGATACGTTCAAACATTACCTTCGGTCAAACGAAGAATTGATACGTCCCATCAACAATTTGTGCGCTGGTATGCTTTTTCATATATGTTCCCGAACTGCGAAATTTTTGATTTTCAGAAGTAAGCTCATAATCGGTAAAGCACCCTGTGAGCAGGACTAAGTGAGTTTCCCAACTCAGTCCTGATCACAGGATGCTTTAAATGTAGCCGGACCGATTGCATCGCCCGGCGCTTTCACAAAAAAACAACCACCAGATAGGAGCCAGGCAGACGGCCGTTGTCTCCGTTTCCAAACCACCGAAACAAAAACCAACACACTCCATCCGTCTGCCTTGCCCTAAACCTGGAGGGGGTTTCAATAACTTGATCGATAAATTCGTGAAATTCGTTGCAAATCCTCTTCTCTAGTAAACCGCATACACAATCCCATCATAACTCCCAAAATAAACCACCCCATTCGCCACCGCCGGAGAACTCCCCACAAAACCCCCCGTCCCGTAATGCCATAACTCCTCCCCACTTACCACATCCAGAGCATACAAGTTAGTATCATCACTCCCAAAATAAACCACCCCATCCAGCACAATCGGCGAACCATAAATCTCATGGTTGGCTTCAAAGCGCCACAATTCCTCCCCCGTTTCCGCATCCAGGGCATAGAAATGATGGTCCAGATTGCCAAAGTAAACGACCCCGTCTTCTACAGCGGCCGAAGAGACAATCGAATTCGCCCGTTGAACGTGCCATATTTCCTCCCCTGTTGCCGCATCCAGCGCAAAAAACATCCCGTCTAAATCCCCAATATAAAGCCTGCCATCAAGAATAGCCGGGGTCGCATAAATTGTGCGGCCCATCTTCACTTCCCACTTTTCCTCGCCCGTTACCAGGTCAAGGGCATACAGATAGGCGCCTTCACTGCCAATATACAAGGTGTCATGATAAATCGTCGGCGAAGAAAAGAACCCGCCTTTGCCATCAAAGGTCCAGACCCCTTCACCAGTCGCGGCATCAACTGCATAGACAGTCCCATTTTCAGCCCCAATATAGACCGTGCCGTCAAGGACAACCGGCGAGGAGCGCATCTTGACAAAGCCAATATCAAAGAACCACAGAATTTCCCCGGTCGTCAGATCAATCGCGTGGAGGCCGCGATTACCCACATAAGCCACATTATCAACAATGGCGGGGGTTGAAAAGACGTTGCCTTTCAAATGCACCTGCCACAATTCTTCGCCCGTTTCAGCATCAACGGCGAAGAAGTTCCAGTCATCATTGCCAAAATAGACCACTCCCTCATGCACAATGGGCGAAGAATGGACCTGATTGCCGGTGTCGAGCTGCCATTTGAGGCCGGTAAGCTCCCTCACGGCCGTTTCCTCATAACTCCCCGTCCGCTGCAAATTTCCCCGGTGCATGGGAACCGATACAATCACATCCGGTTCCGGCGTCGGCGTTTCCGTTGGTGTTGGCGTCTCCGTTGGAACGGCCGTTGGTGTATCGGTTGGTTCCGATGTCATTGTCGGCTTCTCAGTCGGTTCGGCTGTCGCCGCCTCCGTCACCTGTACGGCCGTTTCACCCGTTGACGCTTCTGGCGTTGGTTCGGCCGAATCCCCGCTGCAAGCCCCCAGCAGCAGCAAAACGAAAACCATAAATGGGTAAATCAATAATTTTGTTGGATACATTGATAACCTCAGCAAAAAGTTGATAAGATAGAGCCAGACAATGTTGCTAAATACCAATCTTATTACAGACACAATTTCATGTATGGTGTCAAAACCGACCAAAAGTGAACCAATTCCCAACCAATAAGGCAGTTACTTACTCCTCCTCTGTGCATTTCTGCATCTCTGTGCATCTCCGTGTCCAACCCCTTCCAACCACCAAATTCGTGTCATTCGTGTAATTCGTTGCTAATATCTCCCATGCCCGAACCCTTTAACTTCACCGACACCCTACAGCAGTACGTCACCCGCACCGCCTACACCCCCGGCCAACTCGCCACCCTGACCGGCCTACCCCGCACAACCATCGTCAACTGGCTAAACGGCCGAGTCCAACGCCCCCGCGACTGGCAGCCCATCGTTAAACTCCTGACCGTCCTCCACCTGACCGAAAGCGAAGCCGACGAAATCCTCCAGGCCGCCAACCAGCCCACCATCGCCGAACTCCGACTCATTGCCCGCCAGGAACACGACCAGGGACTATTAAGGGCTTGGCATCAGTCAACCGCCCCACCACCGCCGTCCCCCACCTACCGCCCCCCCTTCCAGGCCGTCCCCGACACGCCCTACTTTGTCGGCCGTCACACCATCCTGTCCCAGCTAAAAAACCACCTTCTAAGCCGAGACACCGCCATTTGTGTCCTCCAGGGCATGGCCGGAACCGGCAAAACGGCCGTCGCCGCCCACCTCGCCTACCAACTCCGCCCCCACTTCCCCGACGGCGTTCTCTGGGCCAGACTCGACACCTCCGACGCCATGGCCACCCTCCACACCTTCGCCCAGGCCTACGGGGCCGACGCCAGCCAATACGCCGACATCGCCAGCCGCAGCCGCATCGTCCGCGACCTCTTAGCTGATAAACGCGCCCTCATCATCCTCGACAACGCCCTCGACAGCACAGGCGTTGAACCCCTCCTGCCCCCCACCGGCCAATGCGCCGTCCTCATCACCACCCGCCGCCACGACCTGCGCGTTGCCCAGGGCGCCAACCGCTTCACCCTGCTCCCCTTCCGCGCCAACAGTGAAGCAAGCCGTCAGCTTTTCGCCCACTTTCTTGGCCCAGAACAGGCCACCGCCGATGCCTTGTCCCTGGCAGCAATTGCTGAGTATGTCGGTCACTTGCCCCTCGCATTAGCCATCGTCGCCGCCCGGTTGGCCTACGAACCTGGCTGGTCGGCCGTAGAGTTCCTCGCCCGCCTCCAACAGACCTCCCGCCGCCTCAAAGAACTCCAAAGCGAAGACCAGAATGTTCGCCTCTCCTTTGCTGCCAGCTACGAACTGGCCCCAGAGGAAGTGCAACTGTTCTTTGCCACCCTGTCCCGCTTTGGCGGCAAGGATTTCAGCCCTGAAGCCGCCGCCGCTGCCGCCGATCTGGAGCCGACCGATGCCCAGGACTATCTCCGGACGCTCTACCGCCTCTCCCTGGTTCAATCAGGCCAATCCGGCCGTTATCAACTCCACCCCCTGCTGCGAGACTACGCCCGCGACCAGCTATCCGGCAGCATCCCCTGGTCGCCCCTGACATCCTACTTCACAACGTTTCTGAAAAAGCACAGTCTCGGCGATATGGAGCTATCCCTTGAAAGCGACAACATCTCGGCCGTAATCACCGGTGCACTCGAAAATGGCGAAACGGCCGCTGCCATTGACCTCCTCATCGCCTTCGTCCCCTATTTGAGAATACAGGGCATGTATACTGCCGCCCAGCAGCAGTTGACCCGTGCCCTCAACTCGGCCGAAGACGACCAACGCCTGCCCATCCTGCTCTATCTAAGCCAGATCGCCCGCTTCTACCGCCGCTACGAGGAGGCCGACAGCTATCTTGTATCGGCCGTTCCTCTCGCTCAACAGCAGGAGGACAGCTACCACCAGAGTGCCATCGAAGCCGAAAAAGGCATCATTGCCGACTGCCGGGGCGACTTTAGGAGCGCCCGCAGCCACTTCCAGGCCGGATTAGCTCTGGCAAGACGGCACAACCGGCTCACTATGCTCATTCCCCTGCTAAAAGAGTTGGGCGTCGCACAAGTCCAGTTTGGCAACTATGACATCGCCGAAACCCACTACCAGGAAGCCCTGGCCCTCGCCCAACCAGACGCGCCGCACTACACGCCCATGCTGCTGCGCTGTTTGGGGAGTATCGCCTATATTCGGGATCGTGACATCGCCCGCGCCGAATTACTTTACAAGGAAGCCCTTCACAAAGCACAGGCGATTAACAGCCGGGAAGATATGGTTCCCCTGTTCAATAATCTGGCTGTCATGGCCTCACTGCAAGGACAAACGGCCGAAGCCAAAGAACGACTGCAAGAAGGACTAACCCTTGCCCGCGCCTTATTCCACCAGGGTGGCCTGGGCATGATACTCAGCAATCTGGGCCGGTTAGCGTTGAATGGACAGGATTGGGAAACGGCCGAAACCTACCTACAAGAAGCCCTGTCCGTCGCCACCACCGCCCAACACCACGAAACCATCAACGCAGTCGGCCGTACCTTTGAACTACTCGCCCAAAACCGCCAGGGCAACCAACAGCTAGAGCGGCTAAAAATCATTTTCGACTAAACCGCGCTCCACCCTCTTATCAAGTTGCAGCCATAAAAC
>JBAPRX010000500.1:0-5770 GCA_049281335.1 Promineifilaceae bacterium (SeqCode) | reverse complement strand
GGTGCCAGGGTTGTGTAAGGCCAGCCGGTAAGCGCGGCTGCCCCCTAAGGAACCACCGGCAACGGCTCGATACGGCCGTTCTGCCAGAACCCGGTAGTGAGACTCGACGTAAGGAACTAAATCCTGGTGAACGACTTCGCCCAAGAGGTCTACATCGTTGTTGCCGGTGGCGACAATTAGGAAGGGAGGGATTTCGCCATCCAGAATCATTTCGTCTGCCACTTCGGAAAGACCGGCAGCAAACCAGTCTCTCGAACTACCTCCCCACCCTGGCAGGAGATAGATGGTTGGATACTGCCGTTCGTCTTCCAGATCGTAACAGGGTGGCAGGTAAACCTGGAAGTAGTAGACGTAGCCCCGGATGCTTTCCGCTATCTCGTCGTTGAGGATGGAACCAGGCGTGTCGCAGGTGGGTTCGGCCGTTATCATGGCGGTTCGGACGGCCGAGGCCGACTTACAGCCAACCAGAAAGGTAATACCGGTCACTAATCCCACGAACTGCATTACTTTCATGGCTTTAAATTTTCTTCGAAGAAGGCGCTGATTGCGGTTGAAATTTCTTCTTGTGTTGGATTGGTTTCTGGCCCTTGCAAGCCATGATCGCCGCCTGCGCTGGCCCCAATGGCCCCGATAATGTCCATGTATTGAGGTTTATCGTCGGGAGTGCAGTAATTGATGTCCAACTCGGCCGTTCCGAGTCTGGCAGCGTCAAAAGTCGGTGTTGTTTTGAGTGTCATGTCGTTATTTTCAACAGGATGGTTTGGTGGGGTTCGACGCGGCGGGTCAGGTCGGTGGTGAAGTCGGCCGTATCTTCTTGCGCCCATAAATCGCGGACGAGTTTAGGCGTGTCGAGCAGGCCAACGTCACCGGCTTTGATAGTAACATCCTGACCGCTGCTGCCGCGATTGAGCAAGGCAACGGCCATTCCGCCATCGACCAGCGGTTTTTGCCACACCTCACAACGGCCGAACACCTTTACCCGCCGACCGGGAACGCCGAGGCTGTCCTGATTGATGGCGAGGACTTCCCTGTTGGTCAGAATAGCGGCCGTTTCTTGATCCATCGTTCGGATGTCGCAGCCGATCATGAGCGGCGAGCAAGCCATGCACCAGATAGACATATGGGTCTGGTACTCAAGAAAAGAGAGGCCGCCGCCGTCAATCTGACCCTTACCTTTGAGGCCAACGACGAGCATATCAAGGTCGTTCCAGCTACCGGGGCCGCCATATGAATGAAGATCATGGGCAATGTCTATGGATACGTCAATGCCTATACCATAGGTATTCCAGGTGGGCATCCAGATGTTGATCCAACTGTCAAAAACATCGCCGGAGACGCGCCACATATGGCCGCCGACAGATTTACCCCACAAATGGGGATTTCGGCCGCCCCACTCACAAAGCGAAAAGAGAAATTCGCGCCCGCAGTTTTGGAGCGCGGTTCCCATTCGTTGGTAGCGCTCAACGGCCGATTCCTGGTCGTTGGGAGCGTTACAGTAGTCGTATTTGAGGAAGTCGAACCCCCATTCGGCCCATAAAGCCGCGTCCTGTTCTTCAAAACCATAGCTGGCGGGATAACCGGCGCAGGTTTTGTCGGCTGCATCGGAATAGATACCGATTTTCAAACCCAAATTATGAGCGTACTCGGTTAGGGCTTTCATGCCATTGAGGAACTTTTCGGGGTCAGGGACAAGATAGCCGTTGCTGTCTCGGCCGCTTTTTTGGGACCAGCAGTCATCAATAACGAGGTAGTTATAGCCACAATCTTTAAGCCCGGAAGAAACCAGTGCATCGGCCGTTTCCCGAACCTTTCGTTCCGTGATCTGTGAGCCGAACATATTCCATGAGTTCCAGCCCATTGGGGGCGTGGCGGCTAGGGGTTGGTGGCTTGCCTTTAGTAAGGTTGTTGATTGGGCCATGGTAAACGAGTAAATAAGTAAATGGGTAATCAAGCAAATGAGGATAGAAATTACCCAATTACCTGATTACCCATTTACCTGCTAACTCCAGGCTCTCTCATAAGCCTGAAGAATCTTATCAATCATTGCATCCAGTTCATCGTTGACTTTTTGGCGGGCGGGGTCGGCGTCGTACCAAGCCATGATTTCCCGTGCGCCTTGTTCGAAGGGGATCGCAGCAATGTAATCAGGGACAAGACTCTTGATCTTGCTGTTATCGAAAATCATGCTGTGGGTTTTGTCGCCCAAAAGACCCGCACCCCAATCAGGATCGTAGTGGTTGATCAAATCTGAAGGAACATGCACGATAGAAGCTCTCGTTCCGGCAGCCGCAGCAACCATATGGAAAATTTGGTCCCAGGTCAACCATTCGTCGGAGGTAATTTGGAAGGTATCCCCAATAGCACGGCCGTTTCCCAACAATCCCACAAAAGCTTTGGCGAAGTCGCGGTGATGGGTCATGGTCCAGAGGGCGGTTCCGTCACCGTGGACGATGACTTTTTTGCCCTGCCGCATCCGGTTCACGATGGTATAGCCGCCGTGCATGGGCAGGAGAGTTTTGTCATAGGTGTGAGACGGCCGAACGACCGTCATTGGAAAGCCCTCCTCCCGGTAAGCCCGCATCAACCGCTCCTCACAGGCAATCTTGTTACGAGAGTAAAGCCAGTAGGGGTTGTGAAGAGGGGTGGATTCAACAACCGGCACGTATCGGGGCGGCGTCTGGTAAGCGGAGGCGGAACTGATGAAGATGTACTGGTTGGTTCGGCCCCGGAAAAGGGATAAATCCGTTTCGATATGTTCGGGCGTAAAGGCAATCCAGTTGACAACGGCATCAAAATGATGGTCGCCCAATGCTGACCGAACGGAGTCGGGGTTGCGGATGTCGCCGGTCAAGATTTTGGCTTCAGGGGGTGGGACACGGCTGCTTCGTCCCCGATTCAGGAGATAGATGTCAATGCCGCGTTCAACTGCCAGTTGGGAACAGGCCGAACTGATGATACCTGTCCCGCCAATGAATAAAACTTTCATGGGGAGATTCCTTTTTCGTAAAACGTAATTGCGCAGAATGCAGTGTTCCCTATCCTGCGGAATAGAACTGCTCTAGGGTGGTGTTTAGGCTCTGGCGGACTTCGGCCGTTCCAAAACGGCCGACTTGTTCCATTGCAAGAATAACCGAACCGATGACTGGCGGGGCGGCGAGATGAACCAGTCGGCTGTTGGGGGCAAGTTGGCTGATCGTTTCCCACAATGGGTCAATCAAGATTCGGCCGCCTTTGAAAAGGCTGCCGGAAAGAACCACATCAAAGGTTTCTGCTTCAAATTCCAACTGGCGAATGACCGCTTTTGCCATTTCCCCCAACTCAACGCCGGTCCAGCGAATGAGTTTCTGGGCAACGGCATCCCCAGATTCGGCCGCTTCAAAGATTAAGGGAGCAGCTTTGGCATTGACACTGTAATAACCTTCGGTATACCCCTCAATCAAGTCGGCGAGATTCTTAGCCCCGGCGAATTTAATGAAGGCGGTCGAAATAGCAGTTGGTTGGCCGCGTTTGGTCCATTCGTTGGCAACTTCGTACATAGCCCGCCACACCAGTTCGGAACCACCGGCAAATTCACCCATTCGATACCCATAACCAGTGACACGGCCCTCGCGTTGGCGGTTCTTGTCCCATCCACGACAGTTACAACCGGTGCCAGAGACAAGCGCTACGCCCCACCCATCTGTTGCCCCTGCTAAGAGAGGCGGCACACCGTCATTCACGAGGCCCATCGGGCAGTCCAATCCAAGCTGGTTAAGAATTTTAAACATATCCGGCTTTTGGGAAGGCCAGTCATATCCGGCAACACCGAAACCGGCGGCACAAATATCGGACGCAGTAATACCGGCGGCCGATAGTGCCTGGTCTAGTCCCTGCCGCAACGTTCGCAGCATCCCTGGGTAGCCAATGACCTGGTGGTTGCCAGGTCCGGCCTGACCAAAGCCAACAACGTGATTCTGTTCATCAGCAATGATTGTATGAGATTTTGTTGCGCCGAGGTCAACGCCGAGGTAGTAGGTCATTGTTGGGTAGTTGGGTAATTAGGAATTAGTGATTGGTGATTGGGCAATCACTAATTCCCAATTACCAATTACTTTCTTAGAACTGCGGTAAGTAATCCTTATGGGTTTCGAGCATGTCGTCCAGAACAGCCTGGACTTTGTCGGCAGCGGGGCCGAGCGGGTTGGCAAGCAAAGCCTGATAAGCCGCATTCCGATCACCGTGAATGGCCGCTTCAACGGTCAACAGTTCGTATGTTTTGACCTGCGCAATGAGGCCAAATTCGGCCACCGGCAGTGGTTCGGTCGGCAAAGGAGTGATGCCGCTTTTCCTCACGGTTGAAGGAATTTCCAGGACCCAGTCGGCAGGCCATTCGGCAACAGCGCCACCATTTCTCGTGTTGACGACGTGCGTCTCTCCCAAATCGTTGTAGTGGGCGTTAAGAAGCTGCGTGGCAACGGTCGAATACCAGGCGCCACCGCGTTTCATCAGGTCGGCAGGTGGCTCTTTAAGAGCCGGATTGGCATATTGGGCCAACAAACCCTTTTCGATCTCCATGACTTCCTCAGCGCGAGATGGAGGCCAGTTATCCTGGGCAGCCAATTTCTTGCCGGTGTAGTAGAAGTATTGGAGATAGTAGTTGGGGATCATCCGCAGGACTTCAATGGTGCGAATATCCCATTCCGGTTTCTCCTGCGCTCTCAACTCGGCTAGAGTTTGCTGAATAACTTGGGGCCAGACATCTTCTCCGTCCAGGGTAAAGCCATAGTGCCAGGAGAGGTGATTGAGGCCAAGCGTTTTCAGTTCGGCCGTGTTCGGGTCAATCTCTTTACCAATGGCGGCCTCCAACTTATCCAAAATCATCATCTTGGCCGTAATGGGGACGTTGCAAACACCAACAGAGGGCGTTTCGGCCGCATATTGGCTGAGTGCTTGCGTCACCAGTCCGGCGGGGTTGGTAAAATTGACCAACATCGCCCCCGGTTTCGCCAATGTCTGCATCTCTTTGGCAATATCCAGAATAACGGGAATCGTTCGCAGCGCTTTCGCCATGCCGCCAACGCCAGTTGTCTCCTGGCCGATGAGTCCATGACGACGGCCGAGATATTCATCTTTACGCCTGGCCTCCATCTGGCCGACACGCAGTTGAGTGGTCACATAATCGGCGTCTTTGATGGCTGCCGGTCGGTTGGTTGAGAGAAAGACTTTGAAGGGAGCGCCTTTGGCCTCGACCATACGCTGCGCAAAACGGCCGACGACTTCCAGCCGCTTCTCGTCAATATCAAACAACCACAGTTCGTCTAATGGGAATTCATTGGTACGGGCCAAAAAACCATTGACCAACTCAGGAGTATAGGTCGACCCGCCACCAATTACAGTTACTTTTAAGATAATGCACCTTTTAGAGGTAAAGTAATTTGTAATTGGTAATTACCCAATCGCCCAATTACAAATTACCGATTACCTATTACTAACTCACTTCTCCACACCGGTAATCACAATGCCCTGGACAAAGATTCGTTGGGCAAAGATGAAGAGCAAAAGTGGAGCCAACAGCGCTATGAGCGAACCAGCCTGGATTAACTCTGGGCGGCTGCCATACACACCGTTGAAAGTCCTCAGGATAACAGAAATCGGCTGAGCATCCCGGTTCGTGGAGAGGTAAATTAATGGGCCAAAAAAATCATTCCAGGCAAAAACGATGTGGAAAACAGTGACTGCCAGCAATACCGGATAGGATTGGGGAATGATGACAGACCGCAAAATCCGAAAC
>JBAPRX010000499.1:0-3654 GCA_049281335.1 Promineifilaceae bacterium (SeqCode) | reverse complement strand
AATACCGGCATATTCGGCCGCATTTGGGTTTTGCCCTGTTGTCCGCAGCGAGAACCCCCAGGTTGTCTTAAACAAAAAGTAGTAAGCCAGAACCGCCATCAAAATCGCAACAAAGAAGCCCAGATGCAGACGGCCAGTCAGACGGGCCAAATGGGCCGTTTCCAGAAGGGGCAGACTTTGAACGGTTGAGGGGTTGGGGTCTTTAATCGGGCCGCGCACCATATAATCCACAAAGAAGGTGGCAATAAAATTCAGCATGATAGTGTTGATCACCTCATGCGACCCCAACCAGGCTTTCAGAACACCGGGTATCATTCCCCATAACATGCCGCCTGTAAAACCGGCCAACATGACAGCAATGGGATGGATGACCGGCGGCAGTTCAACGTAGACGCCGACCAACGTTCCAAACAATGCGCCCATCACATATTGGCCTTCCGCCCCGATATTAAACAGCCCGGCCCGGAAAGGCAGCGCGACTGCCAGCCCCGTTAAAATCAAGGGAGTCATGGCGACCAGGGTATTCAAACGGCCGTTCGGCCGCAGAATAGCGCCATCCACAATTCCCCCATAGCCCTGGGCTACCTTTTGCAGGCCAACAAGGGGGTTTTCGGCCGTAAAGATAATGACCAACGCCCCAATAATAAAGGCTGTCACCAATGACAGAACCGGGATAACCAGGGGACGAACAATCCGCCGCAGCAGAGAGAACTGGGCTTGTTGGTCGGCCGTTACCTGGTTCGGATCCTGAGTCATTCTATGCCTGCTTTTTGGTTTGTTTCAATATCAGAACCGGCCATCAACAGCCCCAATCGTTCCCTGGTAGCTTCCTCAATGGGCAGCGTCTTGATAATTCGGCCGTCAAACATCACTGCTACCCGATCAGACAGCGAAAGGATTTCATCCAATTCGGCCGAAACCAGCAGCACCGCGCTGCCGTTATCTCTCTGTTCAATAATCTGATTATGGATAAATTCAATAGAGCCAACATCAATGCCTCTGGTTGGCTGGTTGGCAATCAGCAGTTTGACGGGATGCGAAAATTCCCGCGCCACAATCACTTTCTGTTTATTCCCCCCCGACAGGCTGCTAACCGGCGTATACACATCCGGGGTGCGGACATCAAACTTCTGAACCAGTTCTTCCCCATCTATATTGATTTTATCCTGGTTCAAAATGGGGCCGTTGGCGTAGGGAGGGCGGTAGTAGCGGTTCAAAACCAAATTATCGGCAACCGAATAGGCCATCACCAGACCGTGCTTCTCCCGATCCTCCGGGATATGGGCCACGCCAACCTCGGTAATCTTGCGCGGCTTAAAATGGGTCGTCTCTATGCCGTCAACCTCGACAGTTCCCCGAATAATCGGCCGTAATCCTGTTAGTCCTTCTACCAGTTCGCGCTGGCCGTTGCCCTGAACACCGGCGACGCCCAAAATTTCGCCCTCGTGGACTTCCAAAGAGACTTCCTCTACCATCCGGTTTCCCCGATCATCATGGACTTCTAAATTTTGGACGCTTAAAACAGTCTTGCCCGGTTTGGCGGCCGATTTTTCTACCTGCAAGATCACCTGGCGGCCGACCATCATTTCGGCCAGACTCGATTCGGTTGCCTCTTCCGGCACAGTCGAACCAACAACACGGCCGCGATGCAGCACCGTTATTCGGTCTGCCAGACTAAGCACTTCTTTCAACTTGTGGCTGATAAAGATGATAGATGTGCCCTGCTCGGTCATCGTTCGGATGATGGCGAACAGCTCTTCCGTCTCTTGGGGCGTCAACACGGCCGTTGGTTCGTCCAGAATAAGAATGTCGGCCAGACGGTAGAGCGCTTTGAGAATCTCCACCCGCTGTTGAATGCCAACCGGCAAATCCTTGATGTAATCGTTGGGATTAACGGCCAGATTGTAATTCTTGGAGAGGGCGGTGATACGTTCGGCCGCTTTACGGTGGTTCAACCGATCTATCATTGGAAAGCGCGGCAAGTACCCTTTTGTCTCCTCAACCCCCAGCATAATATTTTCTGTCACTGTCATCACCGGAACCAGCATGAAGTGCTGGTGAACCATACCAACCCCGGCAGCAATGGCGTCATTAGGCGACAGAAACTTTACCGGTTTGCCATTGATCAGGATTTCCCCCTCGTCAGGCGCATACAACCCATACAGCATATTCATCAGGGTTGTTTTCCCGGCTCCGTTTTCTCCCAACAAGGCCAGAACCTCCCCCCTCATCAGGGTAAGGTCAACGGCATCGTTGGCTAAGACACCTGGGAATCGCTTGGTTAAACCACGCGCTTCTAACGCAGGAGGTTCTGGCATGACAAAACCTTGTCTAATTATGAAAAGGGGCCACCCATCTTCATGAGTGGCCCCCAAAAATCTAAATGGTCAAGTATGAAAAAGCAGTCAAGTCTAGTATCACCAGAATAAACTGACTCAGAACTACTTACCCTTCGTACCCGGTATCAATGGTACCATTTGCCAGGCCATCTTGAGCTTCCGTTACGGCCGCTTTACAGGCATCTGGAATGCTGCTGTCCAGGTCATGATAGGGGGCCAAGCCAACACCGCCATTCGAGACGGTTGCCAGTTGGACACCACCTTGGAGATCACCGGCAGCATAAGCCCGCACGGCATCACCGGAGGCAACATCCATATTCTTGGCAGCGCTGGTTATCAGGCTGTCAGCAACTTCAGGATAAGTATTGTATTGGTCAACATCAACACCAATCGCCATCAGTCCGGCTTCGTGAGCGGCTAACAGACCACCATTCCCGGTGTTTCCACCAACACCAAAGAGAATGTCAGCACCATCAGCAATCATGGTTTCCCCAGCCTGTTTACCGGTAGAGGGGTCATTAAAGTCAGGAATGTAAACATTCAACGTTTCAATGTCAGGATTTTGCGATTTGGCGCCAGTTTGGAAACCTGTAACATAACGAACAACCGGAGGAATTTCCATACCGGATACCGTTCCAACCACGCCAGAGTCACTCATACAGCCAGCCAATACACCGGCCAGATAACCAACCTGGTCTTCAGCAAACATCAGACTGGTAATGTTAGACAGTCCACCTTCTTCAGTGTAGCAGTCGGCGACGTCCTCAGCACAACCGGCACCAGGAGCGTAGGAGTAGTCCACAATGGCAAATTTGATGTCAGGATTGGCTTGAGCGGCTGCGGCTGTTGAGTCACCCATCAAGAAACCGACGGTGATAATCATGCCGCATCCTTCTGAAATGAAGTTGTCAATATTCTTTTCGTAATCGGTTGCTGATTCAGAGACGATGTGGGCGAACTCTAGCCCTTCTTCTTCGGCCGCTTCACGAGCACCCTTCAGCGTAAATTCATTGAAGCTCTTATCGTTTTCCCCACCTGTATCCAATACAACGCAAACCTTTTCGGCTTGAGAGTTACCACTACAGGCAGCTAGGATCAGACTCAATATGATGATAGCGACTACCCCAAGTGCAATTCGCCGTGAAAACATAAACTTTCTCCTCCTCTTTAAATAGAAGAAACTTAAAGGTGAACGACTTAACAACAATTAATTCAGATTTGCTGGCTACGATGAGTTATTTCTCATTCAGAAAATAGATAGCAACTGCTTCTTACACACTATCCAACTAGACTCGAACAGACCCATTATACTTTT
>JBAPRX010000498.1:0-8044 GCA_049281335.1 Promineifilaceae bacterium (SeqCode) | reverse complement strand
AATACAAAGAGGGCAAGTGCCGCCCCTAAAGCAAAAACTGTGCGTTTCATTGTAAATTGTTCCTTTAGCAGCAAAATAATGTTTTCCCAAAACGGTGGGGATTTAGAAACCGGCTTTGGGAGTGTTGCTAGTTTGTCTACTTTTTGCTGGTGTCTGATGGCTTCGACCGCCAGGTTAGCCTGAAGCTCGCCCAAAAAACGTTGTTCAGACTCAACCTGGGCAGTCGTTTCCAAAAGATCGTTCACAAAAGCTATATCGTTAGAAAGTTCCTCACTAACTGATGGTAATGGCTTGCCATTCAAGCGAGCCGTCAGGAACAGATCCAGTTCGTCAGCTAATTGTTGTTCTGATTTCATAATCACATCGTCTCCTGGGTCACGTTCAACTGAGCCTGTAAGTCACGCAAGCCCCGAAACACTAACATCCGAACGGCCGATTCTTGCTTCTCCATAATTCGAGCAATCTCAGCCACTTCCAATCCGCCAAAAAGCCGCAGCGAAAGCGCTTCCGCCCGGTCAGGCGAAATTGTCTGCAACTTTCGGGCAACTTTCTCGACCGCCATCTGACGGTCAATGACGTCTTCCATATCTTCTCCGCTGTCGGCCGTTTCCACCGCCTCGTCCAACTCAAACACAGGCCGTCGTTGGCGAAACAGATCGGCCGCTTTATTACGGGCAATGCCCAGCAGCCAGGCAGGGAACGGACTTTGTCCCTGATAGGATTTCAATCCCTTCATAGCCGCCATGAACGTTTGCGAAGTCAAGTCCTGAGCATCATGCACATTGCCCACCCGTACCAGCAGGTAACGATAAACCTGAGTCGCATAACGCTCATACAAGGCCGAAAAAGCGGTCATGTCATTTTTTGCCTGGCGGACTAACACCAGATCATCGGGCGTTCCGACCGGTTGGTTATGCGTTTCCGGCGGGTCTAAAAACTGTGTTGATATCATTCAGTTTCTCCATCTACTCGTAGATACGGACAATTAATAATAAGTAAGGGGTTGGGGATGCGTTTGGTCGCTAATTTCTTGCCTTTTTGGCGAATTACAGGGTAACTTTCCCAATCTTGCCTAACTTATTAGAATTGCTGTGTCTATATAAAATGTCGCAATCCACTTACATTTTATAACAGGTAATTTTATTTGTATGCTATCTTTAGGTGGATCATTGAAGAGGAATGGCAATCAGTAGGCAGCAGTCAGGGAGCCGTAGGCAGTGAATAATGAACAGTGGATTTAATAGATGAATGAGGAGTTAGGCTGCAATATTCCAGGCCATTAACAGTAAAAAGTAGCGTATAACTTTTTACTGCTTTCTTTTTAACGATCACCTCTCAATCGGCAGTCCCGCCCGCGACCACGCCCGAATGCCGCCCCCCATATTAATAACCCGTACCGCCCCACTCGCCTGCAAAACACTCGCCCCAATGGTCGAACGGCCCCCGGAATCACACTGGACAACAATCGGCTTATCATTGATAAACTCGGCCGCATGTTCCGGCAGATACCCCAACATCACATGATGAGCGCCGGGAATATGGCCGGCCCGCCACTCCTCTTCAGCCCGCACGTCCAACAGGATCGCCTCATGATTCAGAATCAGGTCAGCCAACTGTTCGGCCGAAACCGTTTCATAGCTCTGCAAATACTGCTCTGACGCCGCCAGAATGTCCAGGGCAGACAACTCAAAATACCCGGCAACATCATCAACGCCAATATAGATCAGGTCACGAACGGCCGTTTTCACCTGTCCACCATCCCCAATCAGATAAACCGGCTTTTCATAGTCCACCAACCAACCGGCCCAAGAAGGCATTGCCCAATCAGGGATGTTAATCGTTCCGGCGATATGACCGTCGGCAAACGCCGCTTCAGGTCGAGTGTCAATGACCATTGCCCCATCTGCAATCAGTTGCGGGAGTTGTTCGGCCGTTAACCGTTCCGGCTGCGGCATACTGTGCAGCACCGGCGGCCCCTCCTTATTCACCCGCTTCATCACCGCAAAGTATTTAGGCGGCTCCGGCTGCCCATCCAGAAGCATCTCAATAAATTGGCCTTCATTTTCGTAAGACAGAGCGATATTGAACAGCTTCTCGTAGCCAACCGTACTGGACGGCACAGCCCCCAACCCCTTGCCGCACGCGCTTCCCGCGCCATGACCGGGCCAGATTTGCATATAATCCGGTAGTTGCCTGAATCGCTTGAGGGAGTGAAAAATCTGCCTGGCCCCTGTGACAGATGTATCGGCATACCCGGCCGCTTTCTCCAACAAATCAGGACGGCCGACCGACCCCACAAAGACAAAATCGCCGGTAAAGATGCCCATCGGCTCATCCGCCCCGGCAGTGTCAGTTAACAAAAAAGAGATGTGTTCCGGGGTGTGGCCCGGCGTGTGCCAGACATCAAAGCGAATTCGGCCGATTTGGAAAAAGTCCCCATCTCTCAACAGGCTGTGGTCATACCCGTCCAGATAACTGTACTTCCAGTCCTCGTCCCCCTCATCAGAGAGGTACAATTTGGCCCCGGTTCGTTCAGCCAGCTCTCTTGCCCCGGAAACAAAATCGGCGTGAATGTGAGTTTCGGCCGCACCAACAATCGTAAATTCATTCAATTCGGCCGCGTCAAGGTAAATATCTACATCTCGGCCCGGATCAATGAGCAATGCTTCCCCCGTCACCTGACATCCGACCATATAAGAAGCATGAGCTAACTTTTGATCGTAAAAATATTTTAGGAACATGGCACTGACCTTTGGTATTTAGTAAACGGCCAGCAGCAAAATATCTAATCAGGGGGCCGCTTACGCTTAAACCGTCCGCGCAATTCCGCAGCGCGTGAATGCGCCCTTAAATACGGACGGTCATTTAGCTTTTTAGCCTTTCGATTGTTGCCGGAAGCGGCGGCAAAATGAAACTAAAAACGGTCCCCTGCCCATCATTATTTTCCACCCAAATACGGCCGCCGTGTGCTTCAACGACCATCTTGCAAAAAGCCAACCCCAACCCCGTGCCGCTTTCCACATGGCGGGCAGTAGTAAACTTCTGAAAAATCCGTTCTTTCATATCTTCTGGAATACCAGACCCGGAATCGCTGACAGAAACCAGCAGCCAACTGCTCTGGGCGCTTTCCAGCCTGGCTTCAATATCAATTTCACCATTGGGTGGTGTAAAACGAATAGCATTATCTAAAAGGTTTTGAAGGACCCGTTCAAACAAATTCCCATCTGCCCAGGCCAATGGTAAATCACTTGACGCTTCAAAATTCAAAGCGATATTTTTGTTCATCGCCAGGGGAGATTGGGTTCTGACGACATTGTTAATCAACGTCGGCAAAAAAATTGGTTTTTGATCCAGCGGCATCTGGCCGCTTTCAAGCCGACTAAGCTCCAAAATTGCGCTCACCATTTTAACCATATGATCAGTGTTGGTTCGCGCTATTTCCATCACCTGTTGGAGATCCTCCGAGAGCGTCGGGCCAACCTGATCCCCTAAAAATTCCAGGGAGCCAAGGATATTGGTCAATGGATTGCGTAAATCGTGAACCATTGTATGGACCAAATCTTCACGGACCCGGTTTAACTCCTTTTCGTCCGTCCTGTCATTTAAGACCAGCAAGCGGCCCAAGAAAGTGTTACCGGACCAGACAGGAAGATTTTGCCAGCGGATGCTGCGTGACGAAATCTCAAACTCGCCGCTGCCCGACCGATTGTTTACACCATCATCCTGGCGAACTTCATCAATGAAGATTCGCACCAGCTTTGGCGAACGGTGGCGAAGGTATAGAAGCGCATCCATAATCGGCCGATTTACCCAATAATCGGTATTCCCCTGAATGATCAGGAAATCCAGGGCGGTTTGGTTCACAACCAGAACTTTGTTGTTCGACCCGATCATCACAATCCCGTCCCGGCTGGAGTTTATGATCGCCTGTAACAAACTGCGTTCTTCAGAGACGGCGCTAAACAAACGGGAGTGAGAAACAGCCATCCCAATCTGCTGCCCAATCGTCACCTGCAAAGCCATATCGCTGGCATTGTATTGGTGGGGTTGGCGGCTGAACATACACAACACCCCCACAGATTGACGCTGGTGATCCAACGGAACGCCCACCAGAGAACGGACATTTAGCTGTTGCAAGAGAGTCACAAAATCTGGCATGACTTTCCGAAGCCGGTTTAATTCCGGGGACTCTCTTTCGAGATCATCAATAACGATGCCTCTGTTATTATGGTAGACAAATCCGGCGAAACTATCTTCCAAAACACCATTTTCAAATTGGGTTAATATCTCCACCGGAACGCTGCGTTGTGAAACCAGCGTCAGTTGTTCTATTTGGGGGCTGACAAGTCCGATCAGACCAAAGCCAAAACCCAGAGAAGTAAGAGCGGAATAAAGAGATTTGGATAACATCTCGTCCAATTCAAGGGTACGGCCGATCATCCGGTTGACGGCATAGAGAGCGTTCAGATCAGAGGCATGTTTCCGCATCGCGCCATGATAGCGAGCATTATCCAACGCCAGCGCCGTTGCTTCTGCCAAAGATGCAGCCAACCGTATATCTTCCTCAGACATGGCATGAGGACTGTGGCTGTGAACCTCCAACACACCTAATACAATATCCCCTCGCCGCAAAGGGACCGCCAATTGGGAAACAGCATCGTGCGGCCACTGACCGTCCTGTAGTTTCCCCGATAATTCAGGCCGGTATTGATATTCCCCACTTTGAAACACCGGTCCCGTAACATCATTCTGGATAGTGACCTTGGCATCGATCCACTCTGTCAGAAATCCGGTGGCTGCTCTAACAACCAGGTCCGTTTCATACCCATCCGGCGTCAAGACAGCCACCGCAGGCCATCCCGTAAGCTTGGTGATAATCTCAGTCGCTTTTTTGGCAACTTCTTCAGGATCAAGATGACCGCCGACCGTCCTTAAAACCTCATACAGGGTGGACTGTCGTCTGGCTAAAGCACGCTGCTGGTCGTACAGTTGGGCATTGCGAACCGCCAACGCCATCTGTTCCCCGGCCGCCTCAATGAGAAACGCCTCTTCCTGATTAAAATGAAAGGGGGAGGAGTGAGTCAGGGTCAGGACGGCCACAACAATTTGTTGGCTGATAATGGGAACGGCCAACGCCGAACGGGCCTGATAGCTGCTGGCTCCGGAGGGCAGCCAGCGTTCATCTAGCAGCGTATCCTCCACCAAAGCGGTTTCTCTGTGACGGACAACCCACCCGGCAAGACCCTTATCTACAACCCGGCGCGTAATTTGCTCCTGGCCGGGAATCAGCTTGCCGAGGGCCAGAATCCCCCTGGTAACAACGCCAGCCTCATCCAGCAGCATCAGGCTCCCATATTCGGCCGAAGTCAATTCGGCCGTCACATCCAGAACGTTTTGGAGTGTCTCCTCGATGTTTAGTTCTTCAGTCGTCGCTCTGGCAACAGAAAGAAGCCACTCAAACTGTTCTTTCTGACGCTGTAAATCTTTACCAACTTGCCTCGACAGCGTCTGGTCAACGAGAGTTACCAGCCAACCGGATGTTTCACCCTGGCTGTTTTGGGAAGGTGTCGCCCGGACCTCATAACCATTATCGGCCGTTCCGTCTTTCAGCACGACCTCAACACGCTCCGACGTTTCAGAGAGATGCTCCACCAGAAGCGGCTCAACGCCCGGAAGCAGGTCAATAATGGATCGGCCGATGATGGTCTGGCCCGACCCACCCAGGAGTTTATTGGCCGCCGGATTGCTCCAGGTTATTTCACCACTCCGGCTAACCATTAATACGCCTTCCGGCAAATTGTCAACAAGCGCAAACCGACTTCGTTGCCGCGTGACATAGAAGACCAATAAAGCTGTTGTAATTGCGAAAACGGCGACCAGAAATGTAAGTAGTGGCGTCTCCAACATAGCTTACATAAGATTACCCTAAACTAGCCGGATATTCAATACCCAAGAAATCAAAGCCTGCCCTGAGTCTACCGTTCGCGGCGGACAAGCATCAGCGTGATGTCGTCATGTTGGGGCGCGTCCTCCGTAAAGTCATGCACTTGAGCCAATACTTGTCCTTGAAACGCATCTAAAGGAGTTTCCCGATGGTGGCGTACAGCCTGTATCAGACGATGTTCTCCCCACTCATCCTGCTGGGGATTCATCGCCTCGGTCAAACCATCGGTGTAGGCTACCAATAAATCGCCTTCTTCCAATGTGAGGCTTCGCCTTCGCCAGCGTTGATCTTCAAACATGCCGAGTACCATGCCCGTCCCCTTGAGGAGACGCGGCCTGCGCCGCTTGTCTCGCCGAATTACAATGGGCGGATTATGTCCGGCGTTGGTATACCATAATTTGCCGCTGCGTAGATCAAGAACGCCATAGAAAAGCGTCACAAATGTCTCGGCGTTTGTATCCTGAATTAATCGCTCGTTGACCGTCTCCAGCACGGCCCCGATTCGGGTGTGGTAGGTGCGGGCATACCGAACGGCCGACTCGACAGCATAAGTCCGCAAGAGTGTGAGCGTCAGGGCCATGTAAAAAGCTGCGCCAAGTCCCTTATCGGCGACATCGGCTACCACCAACCCCAAACGCCCACCGCCCAGCGAGAAAACATCGTAAAAATCACCAGACGTTTCACGGGCCGGGGTCAGCGTGGCGGTGAAGCTCCACCGGTCTGACTGGGGCAGTTCGGTTGGCAGCAGGCTGGTCTGAATTCTGGCGCCCAGGGCCAATTCCTGGTCAACTCGTTCTCTTGCCACACGTTCTGCAATGAACTGTTGGGTGACATCCAGGCGCAGTAAAGCCGACGCAATCTGCCCTGACAGTGATTGAAGAGCAGGCAACAACTGAGGGACATCCCCCGGACTCCGAGTCTCCAGATAGATATGCCCTGCCGGGTGAGTAGTACCTGGCATGATGATCGGCGCGATTAAGCCTCCATGCTTGTTCGATGACTGCCCATCAGCCATTCGGAAATCCGGTGGTAGGGGCGGCTCCCAACCGGAAGGATGAAGCAGCAGGGAGCTTTCTGGATAAAGCACAGCACTGATCCGGCCATTCGGGAAAAGCTTTGGAGCGTGCTCTTCCAAAAGCTTCGAAAGAAAATCCGTGTCCGGCTCAGATTGGATCACCGCCCGGCTGAAACGCTCCAACTCGGCCATCTCGGCCGTACGCCGCTGGACGGCTTCGAGCGTGCGGCTCAGACGGTCAACGGTCAGTGTCGCGCCAACCATGACCATCCAAAATGCCAGATAGCCTCCCCATCCAGACAGGCTGTAAAGCCCGGCGGCCAAAATCGAGATAAGGCCGATCAATGGCCCTCCAACTTGCATAACCAGCCACATCCCTGAGACGCGCCGCGAGCTAATCTGTCCGGCCATTGTCCGCACCAGGGACATCGCTCCGGCCACAATAAGCGACCCCAGCGTAAACCCTATCAGTGTTGCCCCGATGGCAGGCAGCACCGCCCCGACACTCAGGTCCCGCAGAGGAAAACTCCCACCCAACATCCGGTAGAGAGTTGCTTCCAATAGAGTAAGGAAGACGATTGCCAGCCGCAGCAGGCTCCGCGAGACGATACGCAGCCGGTATGCAATGCTCCCACGCATACCTGTAATCAGAAAATCGAGGCCGACAAGGATAACCCCCAACCACGCCACCGTTGGCCCGCCAACCAACACCGCCGACCACAGCACCTCACCCCAAAAAGAGCGCCCTTCTGAACGATAACCGCCGCTTTCTGTTCGATAAAATGTCTGGAACCAGAGACGGCTCAGAATGTACATCAGAACGAACGCGATAATGACCAGAGGCCAGACAAGACGCAAAGCTGCCAGATCGGTGATCAGTACCAACCAAACCAGGGCCGCCAGCGCCAGTGGAGAAAAGACCAAAGCCCGGATAGCATAACCGGCTGCGGCATCTTGTTCGGCAGGGGGCAAGGAGGACAGGCGAGGATAAAAGGTACGCAGTAATTTGAGGGATAAATTCCGAAGTCTCAACTTTTCACCAGCGTGTCAATGTCTCCATCATATTTTAGAACAAATGACCGAAT
>JBAPRX010000497.1:0-8035 GCA_049281335.1 Promineifilaceae bacterium (SeqCode) | reverse complement strand
GGCCTCCTCCTGCCCAACGGCGGCCTGCCCTGGCTGGATCAAATCCGAGCCATTGCCCAGCCAGAATTGGGTTGGGACAACAAACGATGGATGGAAGAAACGGCCGTATACGCCGATCTCTGGCATTCCCATTACCACCTACCCGGTAGGGGTGGGACAGGCGGGCCAAAACCTTCGCTGTACAAAAACAGTTTGTTCCCGCCTGTCTCATCCACCCACCTATCTCCCTCCAACTCCCACTATCTACCTGACCAAAAGGGTCGTTAGCGCCTCATACACCGGCCGTCTTGACCCATCCGGCCGTAAGACGCTGAAACCCGTTTCAATAAAATCCGGCCCAAGTGTCGGGCCAAAGTTAAGATTCCAGAGAAACATCGGCCCGACCCATTCCAATGACTGGCCGATCTCATAAGCCCGCAAAATATAGACAGCTTGCTGCCACTCGCTGACATCATTCATAAATTCCACTCCGGCAGGCGGCGGAGCCTCCAACCGGTCAAAGCTGCCCCAACCAAACTCTGTCACCCAGATAGGCGTTTCCGGCCGTCCCGCCCCCTCCAGAATAGCATGATAATCTTGCAGCGTATCCAAAAAGAAAAAGCTGGGATGGTTATTATGACTGGTCGCGGCCGAATCAGGATTGGCAGCCGTGGCATCAGGTGGATTGGCCCAGCCATAAGGGTGCGCCCCCACCGCATCCACCACATCCAGCACTCCGGCAGCCACCATCTCCCGAAAATATTGGCGGTCATCAACGGCCGTAATCCCATCATTGATCCCCGTCGGAGAAGGTGCGCCGCTGATAAGAACGGCCGTCCCATCCACCGACCGCACCCCCGTCGCCCCGGCCCGAATCAAGGCCACCAGATCGGCCGCGTTCAGCGATACCCCATTCCACTCCCGCTGCAAGTTGGCCTCATTCCACAACTCATACGCCGCCACCCGCCCGGTATACCGGGCAGCCAGCAAAGCCATAAAAGCCCGGTAATGGTCATAATCAATCGGAGGGCCGTCTAGCTCCGTCGTCGGGCGGCTCCACTCCGGCGCTTTGGCAACACTCAGCAAGACCTTGATATTATTTTCGGCCGCTTTCGCCACCAACTCATCCAACTCCGCGAAAAGCACCTCATCCAACCGGTCCGGTTCCGGCTGGTACAGCTTCCAGGAGACTTGAACCTTCACCCAGCCCATATGTAAGGCTTGCAGATGGTCAAAAATACCCGGTATATCCTCCCGATGAAGATGAACCTGAATCCCAATCTGGTTCCTATCCAGCGGCGGCCCGCTATAAATAGGATAGTCCGGCGTTGGGGTGGCAGAGGGGGTTGGTGTTGGAGACGGCGTTTCTGTTACTGTCGGGGAGATGGGAGAGACGGCCGTCTCCGTTGGCAATGCCACTATCGTCGTCGTAGCAGCAGGTCGAGGCGTGGCCGTGCTGACAACAGCACTCAGCGATTCGATAGTCGGCGTTGGCGTCGGCAGCTCCCCGTCCCTATCCAGGCAGCCGGAGAGCAGACAGGCCAACAAAACAACAATCGGCCCCCATATCAGGATGCGGTTATTCAAAGATCAGGCCCCGCCAACCAGTTCATCCAACAATGCCATACAGACCTCCCGGCTGCGGCCGTCTTCATCCAGTTGCGGATTCCAGCTTGACAAAGAGACACAAACAATCCGCCTCGTTGCCGCCAGATGGTGAAAGATATGGCGCAGCATCGTTACGGACGGCCCACCGGCCGTTTTGTAATTCATCGCGGGCGCTTCCTGGGGATTAATGAGGTCCGTATCAAAGTGAATGTAAAGCGGCCGAACCGGGAAATCATAGTTGAGCAGCGAAACAACATGGGGCAGATGGTGAACGGCCGAACCTTCAACCGCCTCCCGTTCGCCGGGGTTGAGATCGCGGGCGTCGGTCAAGATTACCTGCTCCTCCGGCAGCGGCACAACCCCCAACCCATCCATCAACGTTTGTTCACCTCGGCCGACCAGCATCGCCAGCGGCATCCCGCCCAAAAAATTGCTGGGAGTCGTCTGCCAGGTATTGAAATCGCCATGTGCGTCGAGCCAGAGCAGGGTCGGATTCAGCCCCGCCCGCTGCAAGCCGCCCAAAACAGCGATGGTGGTGCAGCAGTCTCCGGCAACACTCACCGGACGGCCCCCTTGTCCGGCCCGTCTGGCAACCATCTTTGTCAGCGGCTTATAAAGGCCCAACATCCGTTCCTGCGGACGGCCGCCGCGCATGATCACCTTATTCACCTGCCAATCCGGCCGTGCCAGTCGTTCCAGGTCAGGAACCGGGGTATCAATAAAGTATGGGGTCAAGATGAAGTGGTTTTCCATCTCTATAGTATACACGTTAAAATAAGAGGATGAGCAAACGGTATCCCATTCCAGCAGAAGAAACACGAGTGGAGATCAGGGTCTCCAACTCACGCTTCATCGCCACCATTGCGCCCGCCTCCTCAGTCGAAGAAGCCAGAGCTTTTGTGGATCGGGTGAAAGGGGAGTTTACCGATGCCAGCCACAATGTCCCCGCCTATGTGGTCGGGCATGGGCCGTCGGTAACGGCCCACTGCAACGATGACGGCGAACCCTCAGGAACGGCCGGACGGCCGTCTTTGGCCGTGTTACAGGGAAGCGGATTGGGAGATGCGGCCGTTGTCGTCACCCGCTATTTCGGCGGCACAAAGTTGGGAACCGGCGGCCTCGTTCGGGCCTACGGGGATGCGGTTCGGGCGGTGCTGGAAGTGGTTCCACGCGCCGAAAAAGTTCCGACCCATACTGCCATGCTGGCCGTGCCTTATCCCCTCTTTGAGCAGGTAAAGTTATTAGTCGAAGCACATAACGGCCGAATCCTGGAAGAAACCTTCGCTGCCGACATAACCCTGACTATCCAGTTCATCACCGAAGCATTCCCCCCCTTTCAAGATGCCCTCCAAGAATTGTCACACGGCTCATTATCGGCCGAAATAGTCGAAACAAACGAAGATACAATTATGCGCTTATGAGGGGGATAGAAAATAACGATTAATTGTTGAATTCGTGAACTGTTGAATCGTTAATGAGGTATCCCTGGTCTGCTACTTTGGATACCAACCCTGTCCCATATACGACTCCGTTAATAATTCACGAATTTAACAGTTCAGCAATTAATTATTTCCTTTTCCAGAAAATTACTCAACCGTCTCATAAAGGTGAGGTAATGGCGCCACCGGTTCATCCGACCAGGTTAACGCATTCAGAAAATCTTGGCGCGACTGCGCCAACTTCTCCCCATCATTTGCATGAATCGTCGCCAACAAATCCCCCTCACTGACCTTGTCCCCAACCTTAACCGGGATCACCATCCCGACAGCGTGGTCAATCTGGTCTTCCTTTACCTGCCTGCCGCCGCCCAATCGAACGCAGCTCCAGCCAATGGCCCTGGCGTTAATACCGGCTACATACCCACCCCGCTCAGCCCGAACCGCTTCAACCAGCGAAGCCTGGGCCAGCTTTTCAGGCGCATCCACCAGGGCAGGATCGCCGCCCTGTGCCGCCACAAGGTCGCGGAATTTATCCAGGGCACGGCCGTCTTCGACTGCGGCCGAAGCCAACGCCTTCGCCCCTTCCAGAGAATCGGCCTTTTGGGCCAGCAGGAGCATATACCCGGCGACATCCAGACAGTGGCCCCAAAAATCGGCCGGGCCATCCCCATGCAACGTCGCCAAAGCCTCCTTCACCTCAAGGGCATTCCCAACCGCATAACCAAGCGGCTGATTCATATCGGTGATGAGGGCAACAGTCTTCCGCCCGGCGTCAGTGCCGATGTCAACCATAATGCGGGCCAATTCGCGGGCAGTATCAACCGTCGGCATGAAGGCCCCTTTGCCCATCTTCACATCCAAAACAATGACGTCGGCCCCGCTTGCCAGCTTCTTGGACATGATAGAAGCAGCAATCAGGGGCGTACTGGCAACCGTTCCGGTAACGTCCCGCAGAGCATATAATTTGCCATCTGCCGGGGCCAGATCACCCGTTTGCCCGGCCAGCACCAGGCCGACTTCCACCAACTGCTTCTTAAACCGGTCCAGTGTCAGGTCAGACGACCAGCCAGGAAAGGATTCCATCTTGTCCAGTGTGCCGCCGCTGGAACCAAGACCCCGGCCGCTCATTTTACCAACCGGCACGCCACAGGAAGCCACAATCGGCTGCACCACCAGCGTTGTCTTGTCCCCCACCCCGCCGGAGGAATGTTTATCAACCACAAAAGGCAGCACGTCATGAAGGTCTAATTGGTACCCGGATTCAGCCATTGCCAGAGTCAGGTCAACAATTTCACGGCGGCTCATTCCCCGGATAAAGATTGCCATCATCAAAGCGGCCGCTTGGTAATCAGGTATTTCGTCGTTGGTATAGGCTTTTACAAACCAGGTGATCTCTTCGGTACTAAGTTCTCCCCCATCCCTTTTTTGTTCAATTAGTTCAATAATAGTAGACATCGTTCAATTTTCTCTCTTTTCCGCACGGCCGGTTTTGGTAGTCAGGGAGCGGTCGTCAGGAAGATAATCTGCCCTGACAATCATTTTAGGATTGCTGAACGACCCGGTGTTGAAACGCTAGACCTGTGCAGAAGAATAATTATAGCATTTACAGCCGGGAACTGAAACCGTATAATGCCTGGACAAGTGCCTTTATATTGTGTTTGACATTTTATAACGAACCAACAACTATCAAACCTGATACTTTTACTATATGAGACGGGAGTCAATAATCTTACTGGAGGTATTATGTCTGAAAGGGTAGACTATTTACTGACCGGGGGAACGGTCGTCACCATGAACGACAATTATGACCTTTTTGAAGGCGGGGCTGTGGCCGTTCGGGATGACGTTATTGTGGCGGTGGGAACGGCCGAATCCCTGGCAGCCCGTTTTGAAGCAGACGAAACCATTGATTGCAGCAATTCGGCCGTTATTCCCGGCCTCGTCAATGCCCACACCCACGTCCCGATGACCCTCCTGCGCGGGCTAAATGATGATTTGCGCCTCGATGTCTGGCTCGGCTATCTAATGCCGGTTGAGCGG
This sequence comes from Promineifilaceae bacterium (SeqCode), assembly GCA_049281335.1. Taxonomy (GTDB): domain Bacteria; phylum Chloroflexota; class Anaerolineae; order Promineifilales; family Promineifilaceae; genus JAKEFB01. The sequence continues at coordinate 2,969 of JBAPRX010000497.1, read as the reverse complement.
GAGTTTGTGACGCCGGAATTCGTTCGCCTGGGAACCCAGGTGGCCTGCGCCGAGATGATTCGCTCCGGGGTGACCACCTTTGCCGATATGTACTACTTTGAAGAAACCATTGCCGAGACAACGGCCGAAGTCGGCATGAGAGCGCTGTTGGGCCAGACAGTCCTCGTCTTTCCCGCCCCTGACGCCGAAACATACGAAGACGCCCTGACCCTTTGCCGCCGCTTCATCGAGAAATGGAACGGCCATGCGTTGATTCAACCGGCCGTTGCGCCCCATGCCTGGTACACTGCCACCCCCGAACTGCTGCGGGCCTGTGCCGATCTGGCAAGAGCCTTTGACGTGCCGATCCATACCCACATCAGCGAGACAGCCCTGGAAGTGCAAAACTGCCGCAAGGAGCACAGGATGCCCGTTGTTCCCTGGAACGCCAAGCATGGCCTGTTAGAAACAAAACTGCTTGCCGCCCACTGCGTTCACCTGGATCGGGGCGAAATGTATGAGTTGAAGAAAGCCGGGGCTGGCATTGCCCACTGTCCCACCAGCAACCTGAAGCTGGCAAGCGGCATGGCCCAGGTGGGACAGATGGTTGACATGGGGCTAAAAGTCGGGGTAGGCACGGACGGCCCGGCCAGCAACAACGACCTCGATATGTTTGAAGAGATGCGGCTGGCCGCCTTGTTAGCCAAAACAGTCAGCAACGATCCGACGGTGCTGCCCGCCCGGCAGGCGTTAGAACTGGCAACCATCAGCGGGGCGCGGGCCGTTCACATGGCCGACATCACCGGCAGCCTGGAACCGGGAAAACGGGCCGACATTGCCGTCGTGGAAATGACCGGCCTCCATAACTGGCCCCACTTCCACAGCCACGACGAGGCCGTTTACTCCCGGTTGGTTTATGCCGCCAAGAGTACCGATGTGGTCCATGTCGTCTGCAACGGCCGATTCCTGATGCGGGACAAGGCGCTCATAACAGTGAATGAAGCCGAAATAAAGGATGAAGCAATGATCGTTGCGGCCGAGATTGACGCCTTCGTTCTGAAACGGGAATCCAGTCCCTACCACAAGCTCGTTCTCCTGGCAGGCGTTCAGCGACAGGAAAGCTTCGAGGTCCAGGTAAAAGTACCGTTGTCCAGCAGTGAAAAAGTGCTGTCCATCCTGTCTGATGGACAGCTGGAGATAACCAAACAGTCCCACTATAAGCAGTATGACCACTACTTCCTGTTCGAGGGAGACGACCCCGACGCTTCCCGGCTCAGATACCGCGAAGATGAGTATGTAGACGAGAGCGACAAGGTTTATCAGGCTCGTTCCCGGCTGACCCTCCTCGGCGAAGTCCACGAGCAGGAATATCCCAACGCCGTGATGCTCTCCCGTTCCCGTTATCTCGCTCCCGCCGAACAGAGTTTGCGTTTTTACCGGGAATATTTTGCACCGGCCCAGGAGCTTGAGGTACACAAAGACCGCCGCCGCTGGCGCGTCCTATACAAAGAGACAGATTTTGCCATCAATCTGGACAAGGTTGTGAAACCCACTCTGGAAGGCCATTTTCTGGAGATAAAGTCCCGTACCTGGTCCCGCAGCGACGCAGAACGAAAAGCAGCCCTGATCACAGAGCTGCTAAAATTATTCGGCGTCGAGCCAGAAACGGCCGTTCCGAAAGAATATATTCAATTGGCGATGAGCCACATGGAAGAAAATTGAGGAAGGTTAATGACCATCCGCAAATAGACTGCGGATGGTCATTAACCCCTAGTTATTAAACAGCGTCTGGAATTTCATCACCGTGCTGAGGTCGCCTTCGACCTTGATTTTTTGAGTCATAAAGGCGTTCACGGGGTTTAATTCTCCGGCGACCATCTTCTTATAATCGTCGGCTGCCATGTGAATGGTGGCTGTGGGGGAGTCGGCCGTTCCTTTCGCCGTGCTAACCTCGCCTCCGGCAACCTGGACATAGTATTGCCCGCCGCCTTCACCGGAGAGGTCAAACTGAACCGTTGCGTTCAAATCTTTGGCCTTCTCGACGTCAAAGGCATTGGGCATCATGGCAAATAATTCATCTATACTGGGCATAATTACTCCTTTCTTTAATGTTGTGGGTGTACTTTCAGGTCTTACCTGAATTCATAATCATTTTCAACAGGAGAGTATAACATGGAATAAAGGGTGTCAAGATCATTCACAAAGCTCACTAAAATCTAGTTACAAAGCTCACTAGATTCTACTTTTTGGTATAGGTATTATAGAAAAGCAGTAGAGAGCTAAGTAATTTAATGTATTGGAGTGGGATGAGGAGACACCTGCATGAACCACTGGATAAAACGGATAGCAATTTTGGTAATAATTATTTTGACCACCCTGGTAGGAAGTGGCGCACTTACGGCCGAAGAAGGTAAATCGAGTGTGCCTGACAACAACCCAGGTGAACTCACAGAGTTCTACTACCTGCCGCTTATCAGGTACTTTTCCCCCGTTTGGTTTTTGAAGACACTTGAAAGCCCCATCTACCTTCAGAATTATGCCAATAACGCTGGCTGTAACTGGCTGGGTATCGCAGGTTTAGTCTTCGACCTTCAAGGGTATCCGGTCGCTCTTGGAGAATACCAGGTTCACGCATGGGGCGGTGGCATTGACGAGCGTGTACTTGTCGGTGGCGCACCCGCTTATGGGCCATCTGGATATGAGGTTTATCTTTATGACTCGCCGATTGTCAATGATTACAATCTGCAATTAGAAACGGCCGCTGGCCACAGCATCTCTCCAATTTATGAGGTTCAAACACATGCCAGTTGTAGTGAAAATTTACTGTTTTTTAGTTTTCTCCAAAACAACTAAATTGCCCTGCACACCGCACCTGCTCTGGCCGGTCTCCAGACCGAGCCAGCATTTCCCCCACTTCCAAAGTAGAGCGATTTGGTAAATCGCTCCCCTCTCTAGCTGTGGCCGGTGTCCCCACCGCGCCACCATAAAAC
>JBAPRX010000496.1:0-6401 GCA_049281335.1 Promineifilaceae bacterium (SeqCode) | reverse complement strand
CAGGAAGCCATCGGCCAGAGCCGACTCTACATCGCTGTTCAAGGCTATCACCGGCGCAGTATTATCAACCAGTAGATTCTTCCAGGGTGTCCAGGGGCCGACATTGCCAAAGAGGTCCGTCGCCTGGTGTCGGGGTCTTGGTGGGGTAAATAAACACACAATGTCAGTTTGGAAGTGCCTGGTAGGTCCACACAATATTGTGTGGACCTATGATGACATCTGTAACCCCAAAAAGGTGACAAAATGCACTCGCAATTTGATAAACCTTTCACTAGTCTATACTGGGGTGAAGTGTCGGTACTCGCTTTTGTTCAGTTTGCCTCCCTTGTACTTGAGGAGTGACTATGGATAGAATCTAAATCCCAAATAACGGAGTGCCGGTGGATATGTCATGCGCTCTTTGTCTTTGAATCTCCCATAACTTTTGCACTAAAGAAACGGACGGAATTGAATCGTTTTTCGTGATTCCCCTTCATTACTTACATTATTCCTTTAGGAGGTTCCAATGAAAAGGGCTGTTCTTGTTCTTTTTATAATGGTCGTCACTCTTGCCGGCCTTTTTTTGTTTCTTGATATTTTAGATCCGCAACCGGTTGCCGCCATTTCTGAGCAAGCGGCTGCACCGGGATTATCCACGAGTCCGGTCGAACAAACCGGGCTGGACCGAACGCTGCACGACAATCGGGGTCCGGTCTCCGGGGTTCCTCAAACGACAGGCTCGTCTTTTTCGTTGAATTACCCGGGTTACCAACATTTTGAACCGGCCTTCACCCAGGTGGCGACACCGACCTTTGCCCGGGTACACCAGAGCAATGATTGGGTTGATGGGCAATACGAACCCTTTGCCAGCGTTGCCTTTACAGTCACTGACAGCAGCGGCGGGTACAAAGGGGAAGGCAGCGGCATTGCCGGTCCCGACGGTTGGATGAACGGCGAGTGGGCCGGAGCCGATATTGTGCCATCCGACAACGTCAGCGTGACCAGCAGCGGCGGCTTCTCGGCCGTTGTTGATATTATCGCTATTGACGGCCACGTTGACCTGGCGGCCGATCTGGTTACAGGCACGATGAGCGGCGGCGTCTTTCCAGTTGACGGCTACGTCGAAGTCCAAAGGCCTCCGATAACCGGCACTGCCATGCCTATCTCTATCACCGCTTCCGGCACTTTCACGGCCGATTTCAGCGGCGCTTTTGATATATTGGAGGGAGACGAAGTCTGGGCCTGGTACGTCAATCCGGATGGCAACCATGTTGGGGCATCGGCCGCCTATCCTTTCCTGGAGCTATATGTCAATTATGCCCACGATTGGGTCAACGGCCGGACCTCTCCCGGCGCCGGGGTGGTCGTTACCCTGACGGACAGCACCATGGCTGTAAAGGCCACCGCCTTCGTTACGGCCTCCGGTTCTGGCGATTTCTCGACCGACTGTAGCAGTTGGTCAACCGCGCCGGATTGTCCCAATATTGAGGTTAGCGACAGTGTCTTTGCCGCAGGCGATGGCCAGATTGAATCTGTTGACCCAATTGGCAGCATAACGGCCGACCTGGATGCGGCCGAAAATACCGTCAGCGGCACGCTCAACGCGCCTTTTATGGGCATGTTAGAAGTTCGCTGTGCGGTCTGGGTCGAAATGGGGCCACCGGAAATAATAACAACGGCCGATGCTGACGGGGGCAGCTTCCTGTGCGATTTCGATGATGTCAGTTGGGATCTGGAGCCGGGGCAGGATGTAGCCGTCATGTACGTCGAACCGGACGGCGACCTGGTCATAAACGTTCTGGGCTTTCCCTGGGTGAGAGCCAACTACGCCCACGAGTGGGTCGGCGTCAATTACGAAGCCGGACACACCTTCTGGATTACCCTGACCGATAGTAGTGGTTCGGTGAAAGCTACGGCCGTAGCCGATACCTTCCCGAACGGCGGTTGGAGCGGCGACGGCTTCGACACGATGGATTGGCAGTGGTTGCCCGAACAGCCGGACATTATGCCGGGGGACAAAGTCACCTTCCTATCGGACGACGGCTATTACAATCTGCTGGAAATCGGGCAAGTCAACGGCAGCCTGGATGTGGCTGCGGACGCCATCACTGGTACACTGAACGTCTCCTGGTATACCGAAACGCTGCCGGTCGAGTGCCAACCCTGGAGCGGCTGGAATGACGGTCTTGACCTGGAATCGAAAAGCAGTTCCGCCAAGCCGGATGGGTCCACAACCTGGAGCTGCTCCTGGGCCGGGGAGTGGGACATCGTGCCGGGGAAAGATGTGGCCGTTATGTACCTGGAGCCTGATATTGACCGGGTGATTGACGTTTACCGCGACCCGACCCCCTACCTGCGTGTGAACAAATGGGCCAACAGCGCCCCAGCTGAAGGCGGTAACTTCGTCTTCCACCTTGAATATTGGAACGATGGCGACGCGGATGCCGAAAACGTTGTCTTGACCGACACTTTGGAAGGATTTGCCTACCTGATGGATACCAGCCCTTACGCCGTCACCACCGGCACAATCCCCGGCGGGGAATACGCGGCCTGGGATTTAGGAACCGTTCCTCCTGGCACCTACGGCTGGTTTGACCTCTTTGTCGGCGTAGCAGGTGTTGAATCGAATACTGTAACGAACACGATTCAGATTACAACCAGTAATCCCTTCAACGAAAGCGGCCCTGAAGAGAGGATGTCACAATGGCTGGGCCATGTGGAGGCAAATGATACCCACCTCAACATAGATAAGTATGCTTGGACGGGGGATCCGGCACCCGGCTACGATTTCGTCTTTGCCGTAAATGTTTGCAACAACGGCAGCACCGCCAGTACCGATGTTGTCATCACTGACACCTTACACCCCTCCATGACCTTACAGACCTGGTGGGCCCAAAGTCCCGGCTGGTATGAATTGTCCAGCAGCGCGCAGGAGCTGGCAGTCGGCTACCATTCAATGGAAGGGTTCTGGTGCAACGAGGTATATCTGGAGGTCAACCTGGACGGCGGAGCATTGCCTGGCATGTATCTGACAAACACGGCCGTTATCACAGCTGCCAACGACCTGGAATGGAACGATAATTTTGCCTTCTGGGAAGGCAACGCCAACGAACCGCATGCCAACCTGCACCTCGACAAAAACTTCAATTGGGGTGTGCTCGCTCCCGGCGGACAGGTAGCCTACGGGCTGAATCTTGGCAATGATGGCAATATTCCTATTACTACCACCATTTTGGTAACCGACTTCCTGCCGGTGAGCACTACCTATAACGGTTCCTGGTACAACGACGAATATGGCCAGCATCCGGTGACGCCGACGGTCGTTACGAACGACTATGTAGTCTGGGAGTTTCCCAGCCTGGCGAACGGGTTCTGGGAAAACTGGGAAGTTGTTCTGGACATTGACGGCAGCGTTACGCCAGGAACGGTCCTAACCAACACGGCCGTTGTCAGCCCCCAACCGATGGAAGACAGCTATGACGATAATGTAGACACCTGGCTTGAAACCGTCTACCCGCCCGGTCCGAACCTGCGTATTACGAAGTACAGCCAATGGAACTGGGAAGGGCAGTTGAACTACTGGCTTCAAATCGACAATATCGGCACTGAACGGGTCTATACCCCAACTATTACCGACTCATTCCCCGTTTCAACGACCTTCAACGGTGAATGGTGGACCAACTTCTGGCAGGGGGTTGAATTTACCGACGACAGCGGCGCAGGCCACCTGTTATGGACATTGGACTGGCTGGAACCGGGCTGGAGCACCGGGATAGGCTTCAATGTTGACCTGGATGGGCCAATCATCGGCCAGGGAGGGCTGTTCTTCACCAACACGGCCGATGTGAGCGCCCCAGGTCTGGTGGACGTTTTCCCAGACGACAACAGCCACACCATCGTCATGCCGTCCGGCCCCGACATCTACATCGATAAATGGGCCAATACGAATTCGGCCGAAATTGGAGACATCGTCACCTTCACCGTCGAATTCGGCAACGCCAACGTCTGGCCCTGGGATACCGGCCCGAACACAACCATAACCGACACCCTGCCGCCGGAGATGACCTTCATCACAGCTACCGCCCCCTGGGATCCTAACCAGCCCTGGGCACCGGTCATCCTGCCGGACAATGTCCTGGTCTGGGATTGGGGCCAGGTCTGGAATAGCAGCTCGTGGCAGTTCCAGATTGTGGCCCAGGTGAACGAGACGGCAGCAGCCGGTCAACTGCTGACCAACAATATCGAAATGTACTCTGATGACCCCAACGATGTGGAACCGGACTACAATAATAACGCCTCGTCTGCATCGCTGACGATCTTTGCCCCGGCTTTTACCATTAGCAAAGGTTACGAGAGCGCCGAAATCGCCGGTCTGCCGGTCAGCTATACCCTGACGTTCAGCAACACAGGCAACCTGGTAGGCACCGGAATTGTCGTCACCGATATGGTTCCAGCCAACGTGACCTGGGTAAGTGGCGGCAGCTATAACCCTGGCACAGGTATTGTTTCCTGGATAGTTCCAACTTTGGACGCGGGCCAAACGGCCGATATCGGTTTCGTCGGGACGTTGGCTTGCAGTGGTTCGGCCGTCAATGATGATTATATGGTCACTGGCAGCAATGAAGGCCCCGGCAGCCCGGTTGGCCCGCCGGTAGCATTCACCATCCAGGCCCCGACCATTGTTGCTGATTTCATCCAATCACTCACAACTGTGGAGCCGGGCGAGACGATCGTCTTCACCAGCACCAGCACTACCAACGGCACGCCGTTTGTGACCTGGGCCTGGGATTTCGGCGATGGAAACACCGGCAGCGGTGCCGTTACCAGCCACGCCTACGACACGCCGGGAACGTATGACGTCGAACTGACCATCACTGACGGCTGTGGCTATAGCGATACCATAGTTATTCCCAACGCAGTGACCGTTGAGGAACCTGTGTTTTCGATTTACATGCCTGTTGTGTTGAAGCCGTAGCTTAACATAATAATACTTAGGCGCCTGGCTTTAATTTGTTGGGGCGGGTATGAGACCCGCCCCACAAATGTAAAAGGGCCAGAACAATCGTGTCCTGTTGCTCAAATTGCCTAGTTCTAGAAAATCTTTGATTCACTGTGGACATCAACAAGAGCCAGAAAAGTTTGTCAGGCTCGATTGTTGTCAATGGATTTGCGCCAAAGTCCAGGCATGTCTTGCACACCCCTTATAGCTTATGCTACCTAACGGCCGAACTTACCTTCGGCTGGACAATCTTTAGTATTTAACGTTCTGATTTTTCTGGGTTTTTCACTTTCACAGAAAAGTTGTTACTGTCCAAATTATTCCAGCAGCATCCCACAAATCGAAACCAGCGAGCTATCGGCCGTATCTGCCGGACAATGCTCATAAGCCACCTTCACCCCATCAGACGTCTCCAAATAGCGCAGCATGAGATAGATGGAGGAGAAGCCGCAGATGCGGTTACTATCCTCAACGGCCGCAATCTCCCGATAAAACCGCGCCGCATCCCCCTGTCGAATGGCGTCCATCAGACTGCGGTCACTCTCTGCCAATGCCGCCCGCCGGTCGCCGTCCATCACAAAATCATCCCCGAAATTCGGCCCTACATGCGCCAAATCCACCGAAGCCACAGCCAACACCCGCCGTCCAGCCGTTTCTCGCTTTAACGCTTCAACAAAGCGGGTCAACACCGGGTCTTCGGCCGGATGGCTGCCGTTCATCACAAAATGATGGAACGAACCACACAAAATCGGAATCATCGGCGGTGGGTTTTCCTGGCGGGTATAGTGCATCCACACGGCCGATAATTCAATCGAATGCTCCTTACGATGATGAATCTCCTCATCAAAAGCCGTCGGCCCAACCGCCTCCGCCAGCCGCCGCACCAACTCTGGCTCCGTCGGAATCACGCCAAAGGGCGTCGCATAAGCCTTCTCAGTTAGCGTAATCTTTCCCAAACCGCCATTGTGGTCGGTTCCAAAAATCAGAACCAAATCCGTATCCTGCACCGCCGCAGCCGCCCGCTTCCAGACCTGAGCATAAACCGGCCCGCCCCGATGGTAATCAATATGAGGTGAAATCACGCCCCGCCCATGCCAGGACGGCCAACCATTGAGGTTGTCCCCCTCTCCAAACTCGATAAAGCTTTGAGTCAATTCGGCCGGATCGGCCGGATAGCTCAAACCGGCCAACGCCGGTGGCCGGTGAGTCTGGGCGCGGTAGTCGTCCAAAAGGGCTTGAACTGCCTGCTGTGAACGCTCATTATCCAATAGATAGGCTGAATCTAACTGTGCCAGCGTCCGTTCAACGAGGCCGCCATCAATGGGAAAACCAACATATCGAGAAAAGGCTTCCTGGATCTCCAGAGTCGTTCGTTCGCCGTCAACAAAGGCCAACATTTGGAGTAATCCGGGGGGTAGGATAA
>JBAPRX010000495.1:0-8567 GCA_049281335.1 Promineifilaceae bacterium (SeqCode) | reverse complement strand
GCGCGATGGCTGGCCTCGCCGGTTCCTGCAGGGGGGACGGCCGAGATCATGACGATCTGGCAGGTCTTGGACCCAATGAAGGTGGGGCCGCTTGTGCCGCCCGCCTTTGAAACGGACGCCGTTTTATTTACCCATGTTCTCAACCCCGATGGCTCAATTCTGGTGCAGGGAGATTCGCTAGACGCCCCTTCCTGGAGCTGGCAGTCGGGAGATTTGATTTTGCAGATACATTCGATTTACCTGCCGCCGGAAACGGCCGCAGGAACGTATCAGGTTGCTGTTGGCATCTATGATCGCAGTTCAGGTCTGCGTCCCCCAGTACGAGAGCAGGCAACTGGAGAACCGGTTGCCGGAGATCGGGCATTTGTAGTACCATTAGAGATTGATGGGAATTAAGCGCGATCCGAATGAATTATCGGTAGAAGAGCTAGAACAGTTACTTTATCAGAAGAAGCGATCCCAACGCCGCGGACGGTTGGCACGAATGAAAGCGGGTGGCCGGTTGATCGAAGTAGCCGGACTGCCGCCGCCAAACCCCGCGCCGCCTCCCTTGCCTCGCCCTAAAGCGACCCCAACTGAGGCTTTACAGCGCTACCAACTGGAAACGGTTCCTCAAAACGGCAATGGTTCTAGTCACGATCTTGAGCTGCCGGAAGATGAGGAAGGTACGGACGCGCCCAGACCGCCAATACAATGGCGCTGGGTCTTTAACAAAATGCTGCTGGTGTTAGAGGTTTCGGCCGTGTTGGGGCTGTTTGTCCTGGGCTTTTATGTCTGGGGAACGGCCCGCGAGTTGAACCAGGAAATTGCAACCGTACAGGAATCGCAGGTTGCCAGCATTGCTCTGCCGACACCAACGGCCACACCGGTCATTGAGGCTATTATCTTACCGAGTGGACACAAACCGCCCATAGACGGCCGTCCGGCTGAACCGGGTGAGGCTGGTTATGTACCTGAACATCTGCTGCCCCTCATTGACTCCTATGTGCCGCCGCCAATCCCGACGCCAGGACCGGAACAGGCCCGCCGGATTGAGATTCCCGCAATAGATGTGGACGCACCAATATTCCAGGGCGACGATTGGGACCAGCTCAAGAAAGGCGTCGGTCAGCATATCGGTTCGGCGCTTCCAGGGCAGAACGGCAACGTTGTTCTTTCCGCCCACAACGATATTTTCGGGCAGTTGTTTCGCTACCTGGACAAACTAAGTCCGGGAGATGAAATCATCATCTCAACCGAGCGGCAGACTTACACCTACGTTGTCCGAGACATTGACACCTATGATCCGACTGAAGTCTGGGTCATGGCGCCAACGGAACATGCCAGCGCAACTTTAATTTCATGCTATCCTTACCTCGTCAACAACAAACGAATCGTCGTTTTTGCTGACCTGGCAACGACAACATCCAATTCTTAAGAGGAAAAAGACTTTACTATGTCGAAAAGAGTAAGACGTCCAAGAAAAAGAAGATCAGAAAGCAATGCGGTAACGGCCGCATCTGAGGAAAAATCTGCTTCGAGAGCAGTGGCGGCCCAGGAACAGTTTGAGGCCGATTACGCTTACGTGTTGAAAGACCTGCGCTGGATTTTTATTCTGGCCGCAGTCATGTTCACGTTGTTAATCATTTTGAACCTGGTTTTAGGAAATTAAACAAGTTATTTTTGAAAAATTGACGCCTTCGATATACTGTCAGGGTTAATTTAGCATTCCAGAGGAAATTTATTTAAAACTCACTCCCCGGAGGTTGACGCTCCAGAGGGGTTGTGTTATTATTTTCCTGCTATCCGGCTGCAACGCCGGATCGTTTTGTTATTGAGCAATTGAGCTAATATTTAGCAGCGAGGTAATCTATCAGCACAAACTACCGTGTGAATGAGCGAATTCGATCCCGTGAGGTACGCCTGATTGACCAGGATGGGACAAACCATGGCGTTATCCCGATTCAAGAAGCGGCCGATCTGGCCCAAAAAGCAGGGTTGGATTTAGTAGAAGTAGCGCCTAATGCGCGTCCCCCCGTTGTCCGGGTTATGGACTATGGCAAGTTCATTTACGAAAAGACCCGACGCGAACGTGAAGCTCGTAAACATCAGAAACAAATCGAAATAAAGACCATCAAACTTAGCCCGAAAATCGCCGATTTTCACCGTGGTTTAAATGTGAAACGGGCCAGAGAATGGCTGGAAGAGGGCAAGAAAGTGAAGGTTATCGTTCGATTCAAAGGGCGGGAGATCACTTACCCGGAATTAGGCCGGGAGCTGATGGATGGCGTTGCCCAGGACCTTGAAGATGTCAGCACCATTGAACAAAAACCAAACCTGGAAGGTTGGTCTATGGTCATGATGCTGGCCCCACTTGAATAAATTGCTCTTAACAGGTTGACAATTGACTATGTTCGTTGGAGGCCCCCGGAAGAGGGGGCTTTTTTATGAGGTGCAGAGATGGGTAAAAAATATAAGTTGAAGACATACAAAGCGGCCGCCAAGCGGTTCCGCGTTACCAAAAACGGCAAGGTGCTGCGGATGAAAGGTGGCAAGAGCCATTTGCGTCGTAAAAAGTCTACCCGGACGCTCCATGAATTCCGGGGCATGTTAGAGGTAACAAATGCCGCAGACAAAAAGCGTATTAAGCGGTTGGCTCCTTATCTGAAGAAATACAAGGCGAATCCGCCTAAATAACTGATCAGAAATTTGTAATGAGGTAATTGGATAATTGACTGCCTTAAACATCAATTACCAATTCTCTTTATCAATCCGCTGCCTGGCCTCGGTTTAACCGCTTGAGCGTCCAGGCCAATATGAAATGCGAGGTACTAGAATATGCGCGTAAAGGGTGGACCGGTTACACGCCGGCGACACAAGAAAATAATTAACATGGTGAAAGGCCAATGGGGAACCCGTGGCCGTCTATTTCGTCGCTCCAATGAAGCGATGATGAAATCCTACTGGTATGCTTATCGTGACCGCCGTAATCGGCGTCGGGATTTGCGCCGGTTGTGGATTGCTCGTATCAATGCTGCCAGTCGGGCCAATGGTCTGCCATACAGCCGTCTGGTGCATGGTTTGAAATTGGCAAATGTTGAGCTGGATCGCAAGGTCATGGCTGACATTGCTGTTCGGGATGAGGCTGCTTTTGCCAGCATCGTCAATATTGCCAGGGAAGCATTAGTCTCCTAAGAGAAACCCCTCTGCCTTTTTAAGCGCCACACCTGATTATCCAGGCGTGGCGCTTTTTTTGTAATTGGAGATTAGGGAGCATTTGAGTATTATCCAGCCGCCATGACCAAACGATATGCCTGGCTCATACTGGTTCTCCTGGCTGCCGCAACGGTACGGCTGGCCGCCATTGACCAAATTCCCCCCGGAATGACACATGATGAAGCGGATCATGGCCTGGATGCCTGGGGGGTGGTCAACGGCGTTCGGCCGATTTACTTCACAGTCGGTTACGGCCGAGAACCTCTTTATGATTATAGTACGGCCGTCCTGATGTCCTTCCTCGGTCCTACCTATCTTGCTGGGCGGCTGACCTCCGTCTTCTTCAGTCTAATCTTTGTTGCCGCGACCTATGGCTGGGTTCGGAAGGCATATAACAACCAGATCGCCTTGCTAACGGCCGTCGGGCCGGCGATTGGCTTCTGGCCTCTTATGACAGCCCGCCAGGGGCTGCGCTCCATTACCCTTGCAGCTATCTTGAGTCTGGCAGCCCTTTTCTTCTGGCACGCGCTATCGAAAGGCAGACAGAGCCGGACAATCTCTTTGCCCGTCATCGGCCGTATTCCCGTATCCCTGGCCCATTTCCTGACAGCCGGTGTCTTCCTGGGTCTCTCCTTCTACACATATATTCCGGCCCGTATCTTGTGGGCTGTTTTTCCGGCCCTGCTGCTCTTCCTGGCCCTCGTCGGACGGCGACTATTAAGCCGTATCTGGTGGCAGGTGGGGGTGATGCTGCTCTTAGCGGCCGTTATCGGGCTGCCGCTTTTCCAATACCTGTCCAATCATCCGGGTTCGGAGGTCAGGTTAGACCAACTGAATGCGCCGCTGGTGGCAGCCACAAAGGGGGATTTTCGGCCGCTTTTAGAGAATACGTTGGCCGGATTGAAAATCATCACCTTTGAAGGGGACCACCAGTGGCGGTATAACCTACCCGGCAAACCCTTGCTTTCCCCACCCATGAGTTTGCTGTTTTTGCTTGGGTTATTGATGGCTCTGTGGCTGCTGTTTCGTTCCAGAAGATTGCGAGAGCGAGCGGCCGTTTTCTTTGCTCTGGTCTGGCTGGGGGGTGGCCTGCTGCCGGTCTTGATCACGGGGCCGGAGTTGAGTACCACCCAGGCTATCGGCTTGCAGCCCGTTCTCTTTATCTTTCCGGCCCTGGCGCTGGATCGCTTTCTGACCGGCCAGAAAAACGGCCGACTTAGCCTGCTGGTTCCCGTCCTCTTTGCCGTCGTTCTGGCCGGAACAGTCACCAACTACTTCCACAACTGGGCCAACGATCCTGAAGTGCGGGTTCAATACGAGAGCAGCCTGGTTATGGCCGTTGACTACTTGAATGAGCAGGAGACAGGAACGGCCGCTATTTCAACCACCACCCCGGATCGCTTTCACAGCCCCGCCGTCGGCCAACTGTTATTGAAAAATACGGCCGTTGATCTACGCTGGTTTAACGGCCAGCACAGCCTCCTTATCCCCCAAAGCAGCAGCATCAACACCCTGATCTTTAGCGGCTTTGCCCCGTTAAGTTCCGATTTGGGCCAATATGCGGTCGGCCTCCGGGTCGAGACGACGCTGCCGATGCGGGAGACGGATTTGGATCAACCGTTGGTCGTTTATCAAGTCACCAGCGGAAGCTGGCTGGTGGAAAATGGCGGCCGTTTTCAAAGCGATATTCAAGAACCGGCCAATGCCATTGTGCCAGTGTCCTTTGGAGAAGCGGCCGAATTCCTGGGCTATGATCTGCAAACGCCGATAGTCAGCGCCGGGCAGGAAGTACGATTGGTGACTTTGTGGCGAACGGCCATGCCATTTGAAGATGGGGTCTTGTTCACCCAAATGCTGGATGGTGACGGACGGCCGTTGGCCCAATCAGACCGGCTGGATGTTCCCAGCTACTACTGGATTCCAGGCGACATCTTCCTCCAACTACACCGCTTTACCGTGCCGGAGGGGACGCCGGACGGCTGGTATTCGCTCATTGTCGGCCTTTACACACGCGGCGACGCCCAGCGGATTCCGGTGGTCGTCGGGGGAACTGTCGCAGCAGACCATCTGGCGCTGCCGCCGGTTGAGGTTATCCATGAGTAACTGGCTCAAGGAACATAAGGGGGAGCTGCTTTTGCTTGGACTGCTGACCCTTTTGGCGCTGTCGCTTCGGCTGTGGCGGCTGGACAGCGTGCCACCCGGCTGGCGGGATGATGAGCTGATCAATATTCTGGTCATCTCTCAAAAGGTACTGGATGGCAATTGGGCCGTTTATTATTCGGATGCGTCAGGCCACGAAGCCCTCTACCATGCGTTGGCCGCCGGAATGGTCAGCCTCTTCGGGTTGACGGCTCTCGGCATTCGCGGCCTTTCCGTCATTCTGGGAACATTGACAGTGCCATTAACCTATTTGGTCGGCCGTAAATTATTCAACCGCACGGTCGGACTCGTAGCAGCGTTGGGGCTGGCCTTCAGCTTTTGGTCGCTGATGTATTCCCGCACCGGCATTCGTCATATCTCGGTTGTATTCTTTACCTTGCCGGCCTTTTACTTTCTCTGGCGGGGGCTGGCTGCCCGCGAACGGGGTGAAACGGCCGAGCAGTCGAATCGTTGGCTTGTCCACTTTGGGTTAGCCGGGCTGTTCCTGGGGCTGAATTTTTACACCTATTTTGCTTCGCGGGGCGTGCCGCTGATCGTGTTGGCCCTGGTCGTCTACCTGGCTTTGTTTGAACGGCCGCTTTTCAAACAAAGCTGGCCGGGCTTTTTACTGCTGGCAGGGGTGACGGCCGTTTTGGCGCTGCCCCTGGTTATCACCCTGAACCAACAGCCCGATTCAGAGGCGCGGGTCTCCGAACTGGCCGTTCCCCTGTTAGAAGCGCGACAAGGGAACTTCGCGCCGCTGCAAGAGAATATCTTCCAAACGCTGAGCATGTTTCACAGCTACGGGGACGATGAGTGGCTCTATAACATCCCTTTTCGGCCAGTTTTCGGGGCAGTTGGCGCGTTGTTTTTTGGGCTGGGCCTCCTTATTGCCTTGTGGAAAAGCATCGCCAGTTTATTGGGGCGTTCTGATGAAACGACAGGAACGAACCGGGCGGCCTATCCCTTTTTGCTTGTCTGGTGGCTGGCAGGCATCGCGCCAGGGTTTATCAGCGTTCCGGCGGCCAGCCTGGGTCATACTATCATTGCTCAACCGGCCGTTTATTTGTTGGCTGCCCTGCCTGTTGGGGTGGCTTTCCAGGTTTACACTCGCCAAAAGGGGAAAGTTTCGGAAGATTCGGCCTGGTATCAACAAGCGATTGGCAGTCGTTGGCTATTCGTTGGGCTGGCCCTACTGCTAGTGGGTAGTATTGCCTGGCGAGATACGGCCGATTACTTTGCCGAATGGCCCAACCGGGGTATGACCCGTTTTTTATATCGGGCCAATATCAGAGAATTGACCCAATACCTGGACGATCACCCGGAATTGACCGATTTTGGGGCGACCAGTCTGCTGGCCGGCCCCTGGGATAAGAGAGCGTTCGAGATTGATCTGTCGCGGGAGACAGCAGCTCACCCTCGCTGGTATAATCCTGAACGGGCGATTTTGTTAGCCATTGACGGCCAACCGGCATTAAACTTTAGTGGGTATCCGGTTGTTCCCGTGCTGCATGAGGATTGGTACCAACCCCTCCTCGGCCAGAGCGTTGGCGGCTACCAGTTGACGGAAGTTAACAGGCGTTTTCCCTTAAAGCTGTCACCGGAGAACTGTTTTCAGAATGGGTTGTGCTGGCTGACGGCCGATTACGACCGGGAAGCCCAGACATTGGAGATGGTCTGGTATGTGGAACGGCCGTTAACCCTGCCGGAAGAGCAGTTAATCAGCAACCCACCGCCCCCCGGTGTCTATGTCGGGCCGCGACTATCAGTTTTCGGCCAACTGGTAGACGGCGAGAATAACTTTTTGGCCGGGGATGATGGCCTGTGGGTTGACGTTTACAGCCTTTATCCGGGGGATGCTTTTTTGCAGCAGCATCGGCCGATGCTTTCTGAAGAACAACAACCGGCGGCCATCCTGCTTGGCCTCTATGACCCAATGACAGGTGAACGGATTTTGACCGAAACTGGTCAAGATCATATTAGAATTGATGTGGAATAAAATTCGCTCGAATAAGGGCATTTCTTTGATTTTGGCAGCCTTTGTCATTTTGGGGCTGACCTATAGTGTGGTGAATCCGCTGTACGAGGCAACGGATGAACTGCGCCATTACCGTTTTGTGCGCGTCATTGCCACAACCGGCCACCTGCCGGTGCAGGGACAGGAGCCATGCCGCTCCCAAAGTCACCACCCGCCGCTCTTTTATGCGTTAGGGGCAATGGAAACCTTCTGGATTCATACCGGTCGGGATGTCTGTTTCAATCCCCCTGAAAACCCCTTCTGGAACTACCGGTACTGGGATGTGGGCGTTGATAATAAGAACCAATACCTGCACGGCGCTGATGAAGCCTTTCCCTGGTATGGGGATGCGCTGGCAGCTCATCTGGTCAGGGGGATGAATGTACTTATTGGCATGGGCGTGGTCTGGTTGACCTGGGCGATTTTCCGGGCGGCCTGGCCCTATAAAAAAAAGACGGCATTGGGGGCGGGTGCGTTGGTGGCTTTTAATCCTATGTTCCTGTATATGGCCGGAGCGATTAACAACGATGTCATTGCGGCCCTCAGCGGTGCGGCCGTCTTGTATGGCTGTGTCCGTTTGCTGCGTTCGGCCGAAGGGCTGACCTGGCGCTGGGGTGTGGCGATGGGCGGTCTGTATGGGTTGGCGCTGATGAGTAAGTTCAATCTGGCGGCCGTGCTGCTGATTATCGAAATAACCCTGACCTGGATAGCCTGGCAGCGGCGGCAGTGGCGGCAGTGGGTGACAGCCAATGTGATGCTGGTTGTGGTCACAGCAGCCATCGCCGGGTGGTGGTTTGTCCGCAACCAACTGCTCTATGGAGAACCAACTGGCTTTGTCGAAGTGACGCAGTTGTGGGGAGTGCGCAATCCTCTTGAGAGTTTCGGGTTGGCCTTTTCAGAGCTGCCTTATGCCTGGACGACGCTGTGGGGCCGCTTCGGCTTTGGGCAGATACCAATGCCGCAAATTATCTATGATGGGCTTTTGTGGCTGACAACGGCCGGGTTTGTTGGAGCCATCATCGGCTTCGTCCGGCGGGGTTTGGCGCGATTTTTCCTCTTTCTGCTGGCTTTAGATGTCGCTCTTTTCTTGGCGGTTTTGTTTAACTATATGCTGGTCAGTCCGGCTGGGCCAAACGGCCGATTTTTCTTTCCGGGGCTGGCGGCGCTGGCGGTCCTGATCGCTTATGGGTTGGGAGAAGCGGCAGAAATCTTTACG
>JBAPRX010000494.1:0-15536 GCA_049281335.1 Promineifilaceae bacterium (SeqCode) | reverse complement strand
CAGCAGCCGGTCGCCTTCACGCTGGCGCTGTACGCGTCGAATGACGACGCCGTTTCGTTTGACCTCCAGCCGCTCCAGCCGCTGCAAGAAGATGGCTGCCTGAGCAATCGCTTCACCCATCTGCTGGGCAAAGGTATCCAGCTGTTCGGGATGCACTGATTCAAGACGGAGGGTGCGGCGCACGCGGGAGGCCGGATCGAAGGCCCACGGCAGACGGAAGCGGGTGTCACTGACTTCAGTTTCTCGTTCGACAATGCGCTGCTCTGCGGGCGCGTCAGGACGGATGGTCCAGTGACGGCCGCTGGAGAAGATTTCCGGGGCATCGGTGATCTGGTACACGGCCAGAAAGCCCAGGCCAAAGGCGCCGGTGACGCCGCTTTCTTCCCGTTTGCCGCCGCCAGCGATGTTTTGCAGCCGCTCAAAATCCACCGATCGAAAACGGCCGTTGTTGCGCACGATCAGGGCTTCGTCGGTAACATCAAATGAGAGGGTTGTGACCGGGAAACGGCCGTCTTCATTCTGAACATCGTCGGCATTTTGAATCAGTTCATACGCCAGCGTATCTACCCCGGCCATATCCCGGAGTTGTGCTTCCAGAAAGCCGAGATAGTTAACGTCCTGGGACTTGTAGACAAACTCGCTATCATTCATTTTGTGGAACACACTTCATTAGGCACTATCCGTTTGCTCGCCATTAACGTCCGCCATCAGAACCAATTGATGGTGAATGACCCTCATTTGGATCCGATAAATTACGTTATCCTCATTTCTGGTATTGTCAATTTAACTTTGATTCCTAACCCGATGGTGCAGTGTCCTGCCCAATAGCAATTGCGCTTCTTATTAGGCCGGGGAAGCTTCTGTTTCATCGGCGGTTTCGCCCAAGTTGTGATAGGATTGGCATGGTGCGTACAGCATGGGATGTAATTCCACCTTCCTAATTGATATTTCCAAAGGAGTGACCATGAACAAAGAAATCGTGTATACCGACAAAGCCCCCGGTGTGGTTGGCCCTTATTCCCAGGCGGTGAAGGCCGGGAATTTCCTCTTTACGGCCGGGCAGATTGCTCTGGAACCGGGTACTGGCAAAATGCTCAATGGGGACGTGCAAACAGAAACGGAGCGGGTGCTGGAAAATCTAAAAGCCGTGTTGGAAGCTGCCGGCTCCAGCTTCGACCACGTGGTGAAATCTACCGTACTGCTGGCCGATATGGCTGATTTTGGGGCGATGAATGAGGTGTACGGTCGTTACCTGCCCCACCATCCGCCCGCCCGGACCACCTACCAGGCTGGCAGCCTCCCTCTGGGCGCGAAGGTGGAAATTGAGTTAATCGCTATTATTCCAGAGTAGCTGCTGCCAATACCTATGCCTGAACCAATTCTCTTTCTCATGTCCTCGGATACGACATTGGGTACGGCCGTAGCCGCCCACTATAAAACGACTTACCGGCTGCTTACGGCCGTGACCGGCCCGGAGGCCAGCCGCCAGTTGAAAAGTTGTTATGACGCCGGTGAAGAAATTGCCCTCTTTCTGGCCGAGCAGCAGACGGCCAATGGCGGCGGTATCTCTTTCCTGACCGAAGCGGGAAAGCTGTACCCGCAGGCACGTAAGGCGCTGCTGGCCGATTTTGCCGACACCGAATCCGCCATCCGCAGCATTAATGAGGTGGGCATAGACCGGTATCTGGTACGGCCGTTAACGCCGCTTGAAACCGCTCTCTACCCGGTGTTGGATGAACTGCTGGCGGCCTGGCAGACGGCCGTGCGCCTGCCAGCCATGCGCGTTCGTGGCATTATGAGCAACCAGGTCGCCCGCATTCATTGCGATTCCAACCTGCACCAGGCCGCCGAAATTGTAGCCCTCTCCGGCGTCGGCGATTTGATGGTCATTGACGGCGATGGCGCCTTTGTGGGCGTTCTCTCCGAAGGGGACATTTTGCGCGCCGCCCTGCCCGACTTTGACGAAATCCTCGCGGAAGGCGGCACGCTGTTCGACGCCTATCAGCTTTTTTTACGCAAAGGGCAGGAATTGTCTAACCGGCCCATTATGCCCCTGGTTATTCGCCAGCCGCTAACGCTGCACCCGGACGACCATGTGGCCAAAGCGGCTACCGCCCTTATCGGCCGCCAGATTCGTCGCCTGCCGGTGGTGGAAAACGGCCGTCTGCTGGGAACCGTCTCCCGCGCCAACATCTGCCAGGCGGTGGTAGGAGGGTGGTAATGATTCCCAGCCGTCGCATCCTTAGCGAAGCCGAAGCTGAAAACAAACGACTGGGACACGAGAACCTCGGGTTTTTATCAGAATCGCATGGTTTTATGCCTACCAGCCAGCCGCTTCTGTCCCTTCCCCCCGGCTATCAGGTGTGGGACGAGATGGCGGCGCAACTGCCGGAACTGTTCCGCCACCTCACCCTGCGGGCCGAACTGGAGCGGATGCCCCTGCTCAGCGCGGCCGATTTACCCGATATTTATTTGCTGCGTGCCGCCGCCATCTTTGGCATTTTTGCTCATGCCTACCACTATGTGCAACCCGAACCTTATACGGCCGTCCCGGAACCGGTGCAACGGCCGTGGGCTGAAATCAGCCAGCGATTGCAGCGGCCCGCCCCCCATCTCTCCTTCATTGACCTGAACATCTATAACTGGCGGCTGATTGATCCGCAGCATCCCGACCCGATGTGCATGGAAAACCTGGCGCTGCTCATCCCTATTTTGGGCAACGAAGACGAACGCCGCTTCCAGATGACGCCTACGGAGATGATGGCCCGCTTTACGCCAGCGCTGACGGCCTGTGTACGCGCCCAGGAAGCGGTTGCCACCGATGACCCCGACGCTTTGCAAGCAGAACTGCGCCTGATTACCGACGTCCTGCAACAGTTGACCTATGATGTCTTAATGAAGGTCAACCCTAATGCCTATCACCCCCTCTATGTGAACCCGGTGGTGTGGGGCAAAACGGTTGCGCCTATCGCCACGCCGTTTCAAGAGACGGGCGACATTCCCGGCCCCAGCGGCACGGCCATTCCTGCCTTCCAACTGCTGGATATTTTGTTTGGGCGGCGGGCGTACCGGAGCAGTATCGGCCAGGAGACGGCCCATGCCCGGCGCTGGTTCCCACCCCATTGGCGTGCTTTTTTAGATGCGGCCGAAACGATTTCCGTTGCGGATTATGTCAGCCGAGTTGGGGATCGAGCATTGAGTGGGGTGTTTCAAACGGCCGTTGACGCCTACGCCGGTGAAAAGGGCTTGCTGGGGCGGCATCGCCTGAAAACATTCGGCTTTCTCGACCTCTCCTTTAAGGCCGGGCGCAGCAAAACGTTGGGTGGCTTTTCCGGGGCATTTGACGACCGCATGTGGGATAAGATGGATGGCGAATTGGAGAAGGCTCGCCTGGAACGGTATGCCAGCTACCCGCAGGTGTGCCATTTTGTGCCTGTGTTGGGGGTGGCTGATGTGCGCCGTGAAGGGAATGCGTGGGTGAAGGGAATTCGTTTTGACATGCGCGGCAGCGGCCTTTCCTGCCAACCGGGCGACCGCTGCGCCATCCTGCCTGAAAATGACCCGGCGCTGGTGGAGCAAACGTTGGCGGCATTACAGGCCGGCGGCGACGAACCAGTGCAGCTCAATGCTATCTGGCGGGAAGGGGTGAAACAGCGTGATGGTTACCAGGAAGCCAGAGTCTTGTCGCTGCGTACCTTGCTGACCTTTGGCCGGATTCGACCCATCTCCCGCCCTATGGCAAAACGGCTGTACCGGTTGAGCCATAACGAAGCATTGTGGCGTATCCTGGAGGCGCGGGCCGAGGATCAGTGGGAGTTGTGGGATTTGCTGGCGCTCTTGAGGGAAGGGGGCTTTCAGCCACGCCGGTTGTGGCAGGCGGAACCGGGGGATGTCGAGCATATTTGCCGCCTGATCTCGCCGGAGTCGTTCCGTATGTATTCGATTGCTTCGGTGGAGCGGGATGAAGCAGGGAAGCTGACGGAAATTGGCCTGCTAGTTGGGCGGCTGGCCTATGAGACGCCGGATACGGCCGTGTCTCCATCCCAGTGTCGTTTTGGTACTGCCTCCAATTATCTGGCGCGGCTGGCCGAGCCTACGACCGTCACTCGCCGCGTCGCCATCAAACTGGTACACCCGCCACGCTTCCGCCTGCCGACCGACCCCCAACGGCCGATCGTCATGTTTGCCGGAGGTACGGGGCTGGCGCCGTTCCTCAGTCTGCTAGAAGCACGCGCAGCGCAAAATAGCGCCGAAAACTGGCTCTTTTTTGGTACACGAACGCCGCAAGATTTGTATGCCCAGGATGCCCTGGAAACATGGGCGGTGGAGGGCAACGTTCATCTTCAGGTCGCTTTTTCGCGGACGGATGTGGGGATGGAGGTAGCGGACGGCCGCTTCACCTTCCCGCCGGCGCCGCGCGGTTATATTGATACGCTGATGTTGCAGCCGGGGAACGCCCGGCAGCTCTACCACTTGCTGCAAAGCCAGGCCGAGGGAGGGCTGGGCGCGACCGTTTATGTTTGCGGCCATGTAGATTTTGCCAGGACGGTGACAGACGCCATCAAGAAAATTCTGGCGCAATACGGCGGCGGCGCGGCTCAGGCCCAGCAGATGTTGTACCGGCTGGTGGGGGATGACCGTTATCTGTTGGAAGTATTTACCACCTATGCCGGGGCTCAGTTTGCCCAGAAACGGGCTGTCCCGGCTTCGGAAGTGGTTGTGCGAAATAACGATAAAGCGGGTTATTGGATGATTATTGACGGCCGTGTCTATGACCTGAGCGAATTTGCTCATCTCCATCCGGGCGGGTTGAAAATCGTGCGCTCTTATGCCGGTATGGATGCCACCGCTGCCTACAGTATGGTGCTGCATGATGTCAATTCGGAAGTGAACGCTCTGTTGGGTCTGTATGAGATTGGCGTGGTGCGCCGCCTGGATTTGGGCCAGACGTGGGGCGCAGCACTCTCCCCGGAGGGCCTGCAATTTGTGACCCTGCAGGATGTATACCGGGCATGGGTGAGGCTGCTTTACCAGGTCGTGGAGATGGAAAACGCGCTGGCGAATGATTTCAGTATCCGCCAGGAACCCGTGACATATGATGAGGCCATTCATCGTGTGTCGCTTTCCCGCTACCGCCTGCAACAATACCTGCAAAGCCATGCCCGCTTCCGGCGGGATTACCAGGCGAAGGTGATAGGTGACCCGCTGCAACAACTGTGGCTGCTGACGGGCAGTTTGTGTGATGAGAGGGCAACGGCTACCTGGCTGCAAGAACGGCTGACAGCCGTGAAAGAGAGCGCAGCCGCCCGCCAGTTTGCCGCCTGGGAAACGGGACTGCCGGTTCGCCTGCATGATCCCAACCTGAATGGGCATTCGCTGGGGGAACTGGAAACTGCCTGCACCCGACTGGAAGAGGCCGACCACGCCTTTATGCAGGCGATGAAAGAGGCATTACGGTATGGCGTGCAACTGTTTGAACAGTATGAAGCGGAGACATTGGTACACGGCTGTGAAGAGTTGTTGACCTTGATGAAGCGTTTGCCGGAGGTGCTGGAAGAGTATTATGGGTCGGCGTTCCAGTCAGACAAAGTTTAGTTGCAACCAGACACGGGCCAGCCGCATATGACACTTTGCCAGATGTCCAGATTGATTCATTTCAACCAATTGATCTTTCCCCATTTTCGAGGACACTCAATTAAGGATGATTGAAGGATTTGAATAATAAGCCTCTTCAAAAGTGAGGCTTGCTTGAAATATGAATGGGCTGAAAGAGGACTTAACGTTGTACCTCTGCGCTCTCTGTGTCCAAACTTATTTTATGGTTCTGGGGGTGGGCCGGCGTCGGAGGGGATTGGTTGGCCGTTGGGGATGCTGCGTAGGTTTTCGCAGGAGACGGTATGAACGTCTCGCCAGAGGTAGCCCTGTTCGTTGAAGGTCGGAATGTCTTCTATCCATCGTTTTTCGCCCCGGTCCAGCAGGTAAACATGGGGGCTGGAGGCGCATTTTAGCAGGAGCGGCTCCGGAAATTGGTAGATAATTTCCTGCACTTCTTCCGGCAGTCCTTCAATTTGGCTCTTGTTGATGCCGAACAGCCAGGGTACGGCCGCAATCACTACCACTGTCCAGACCACGTAAGCGGCCGTTCCGATGCTATAGGCCCGAAAAAGTTCGTGCAGCCATTGTTGGCCCCTTTCCCGAAGTTGAAAGAGTAACAATAGGAAAAGCAAGGCGATATTAATCAGATTCCAGCCGATGAAAGCCAGACGGTTTGGAGTCAGACGATCCTGGATCGTGCGGTAGAGGATAGCCGCCAGGGCATAGAGACTGACGAACAGGGCCAGCGCGGCAACGGCAACAATCCCCAGCCGCAGCCAATAGGCCAGCCGGGGCGAGAGGTCGGCCGTGCTGACCGGTGTCGCGCCAACCAGCAGGGCAATGACCGCAAAGAGCATCCCGTTGTAAATGATGAGGACATCCCGATTCTCAAACGGTTCGCGGAAATTAAAGGGGATGAAAGCGATATAGACCACTAACAGCAGTAGTGTCAGCGGCAGCATAAAACGCAAGAGCAGCGCCACCAGCTTGCCCAAGCCTTCGTCAAAGGATTGTTTGGCCGGTGGTCGGGCGGGGTTGTACATGACAGCCACCGCCACTACGGGAATCAGACCCCCGCCGCCAGCTATGAACAGGCGCAGCACCAACTCTGAAAAGTCGACACCCAGGGCTTCAAACAACCCTACTGAAATCACGGTAAATAACCCCCCGGCAGCGACGAACAGGCCGCCCATGATAAAAATTTCAAACGACTTTATCAGGAAGGCGAAGCGGTTGGCCGGGTCGCGGTAGTTGAAGAGCAGGAAGATTCCCACCCCAGCCCAGGCCAGCAGGGGCAGGTGCATTGCCATCAGGGTCAGGTATTGTTCCTGAAACGGCCGTGTTCCAACCTGTGGAAATGTCAATAAGACATAGGCTCCGGCGACGGCCATAACGACCATGAGAGGGACGGCTAACCGCCAGCTTTTATGTCCGGCGGCGGTCAGATAGATCAGCACGAAAGCGGCCGATATTGGCGCTGCCAGCATGATAATGGTCGGCAAAAATTCATAATCATTCAACTGACCGATGCCGTTCAGCGTAATGGTGTATTTTTCGTAATCGGATAACCACCAGAACAACAGGCCGTTGATGAGCGCCAGCGGTATAACCCAGGCCCAGGCAACGGCAAAATCCCTGGCCCGTTCGGCCGTGTATTTCAGGCGGTAGAACCAGGCGGCATAGAGCAGATTGTCGGGGGCGTGGGTATGGTTTTCGTCAATGGCTGCTTTGAAGGCGGCCGTTTCGCCCGCCTCCATTGCAGTGCGATAAAGCTCTTCTAATTGTTCGGCATCCTTGCCGAATTTGCTAATGGTTTCCAGGTATGACATTGTAGTCACCTCTAATAAGGAACTTATTCAGGTGACAGTCACTTTGGATGGGGGTAGTATGGCAATATTAACCATTTTGAAGTGACTGTCACCTCTTAGGCTGTGTTTCTCTGCGCGTTCCAGGTCCAATCCTGGCCTCTATAGTATGGGCGGTTTGCCAGCATCCTCTGGAATGGGCGGGCCGTCGGGGATGCTTCTTAATGTCGTGCATGAGACGGTCTGGACATCTTCCCAAATGTAGCCTTCTTCTTCAAAGGTGGGGATGTCTTTAATCCAACGATTGACGCTGTTTTCGATGGCGAAGACATGGGGGCTGTCGGGGCATTTTTGCAAGATACTCTGGAAAGTTGTAATTCGGCCGAAATTTGCCGGAATGCCTGCTTGATAGATGCGTTAGCGTTCGGTTCGTCGTTCATTACGGGGTCACACCAGCCAGGACACCTTGTAATTTGTTCATGAACATTTCCCATTCCTGGGTTTGTTCTTTCAATGCCTGTTTGCCTTCGGCCGTGATGGCATAGTATTTCCGCCGCCGCGCACCGCTGGCTTCCTGCCCTTTGCTGCTTACCAATCCTTCGCGCTTCATGCGGTGGAGCAAAGGGTAGAGCAGCCCCTCTTTCATTTCAAAGTAGCCGCCGCTGCGCTGTTCCAATTCCTGGCTGATCTGGTAGCCGTACATTGGCTCTTCGGAGAGCAGGGCCAGAATCAGCAAGGTGGTGCTGCCTTTGCGAATTTGATCCCGTATTTCCATAGACAATCCTTCCCATACCTAATTAAGTTATGTATAAGAATTTTACCTATTGATGATTATTTGTCAAGATAAGAGGAAAGATTGAGCCAGCACCCCGGAAAAAACGGGCTGCACTGTCCCGGTTAAGGCAGCCGACCAGTCGCCGCTGACTGTAACTGCGGCCGAACCGCCCGCCATTTGGACCCGAACAGGGGATTGGCAGCGGTGGGTGTAGATGGCGGCTCCTGCTGCGGCAGTGGCGGAGGTGCCGGAGGCGAGAGTGTAGCCTGCGCCGCGTTCCCAGATTTCGATCTGGATGGTGTGGGGATCGATGACCTGAACGAGTTGGACATTGGTGCGGTTGGGGAAGGGATCGGCCGTTTCGAGGAGCGGGCCAATCTGGCGGGCACGTTCGGCCGTTACCGATTCGATGAAGAGGACGCAGTGGGGGTTGCCGATGTTTACGGCCGTTGCGCCAGCGGCGATTTCGTTGGGGGTTAGCAAAACGCCAAGAATTTCGCGTAGTGAATCTGGGGCGAGGGGGGTAGAGAAGGAAAGACGGCCGAGGGCGGTGGTGATGGTGGTGGCTGTGTCGTCTTCGATGGTGGTGAGGATGGGTTCGTTGTTGATGTACATGGTGAAGGGGCTATACCTGGCCGAGCCAGGTATGGCCGGGCCAGGTATAGCCGGGCCGTTGACGTACCCGGCATCCCACAGGTAGCGGGCAAAGATGCGGAGGCCGTTGCCGCTTTTTTCTGCTTCGCTGCCGTCGGGGTTGAAGAAACGCATGGTCAGGTTGGGTTTGGCGGCTGGGAGGGGGCCGTAGCAGATGCCGTCGGCCCCGACGCCGAAGTTGCGGTGGCAGAGGCGGCGGATGAGGTCTGGGGTTAATTCGGCCGAAAATGTGGCCGGGTCAATGACCAGCATGTCATTGCCCATCGCGTGGTATTTGTGTATTTCTAGCATAGGTATTTGACCGCGTTTGATAATGTTTATTATGACTTATTCGTGTTCTTTTGACAGCATAAACCAGCGTAAGAGGAGAGAGTCACGAGTCGTGATTTTCCTCTGTTCCGAGTGTGACATTCGACACTGGACGTTTCATGAAAGGTTTGTAAATCTGTTATCAGGCAGAGGTAGTAACTCTCGTTGCGTGTGTTTTGCCTTCATTCTCCCAATCGCAATATGTCCTAACAACATTCTTGTGGGCTAAGTAAACCACAAAAAGTTTTGCGGGAAAAATTGCAACGAATGTCACGAATTATGTAGTAGCCAAGAAGATTGGACACAGAGATACGCAGAGATGCAGAGAGCCATAGAGAGGGCTTTTTGTTCAATCTGTAATCTGATTAATCCACTAGTTTAGATTGGAAAGGAAAATACGATGGCTCAAATTGGTTTGGGGTCAACAGCATCTCCCTTGGTTGTCGTCTCAAGAGATGAAGGAGTTTCAAGGTTATTCTATATTGATAACTTGCGTGCTGCTTTGATGATACTGGTTGTGCTGCATCATGTGGCTCTCGTTTACGGAGCAAGTCTGGAGGGTTACTATTACGTAGAACCGCCATTTACCGACCCTGGGGCATTCCGGGCGTTGTTGGTTTTTACGCTTTTTAATCAGGCCTGGTTTATGGGGGCTTTTTTCTTGTTGGCGGGCTATTTTACGCCGGGATCGTTTGATCGGAAGGGAGCGGGTTCGTTCATTAAAGATCGCTTGCTTCGTCTTGGCGTTCCCCTGGTCGTTTTCTACTTCGTCCTCCAACCGGTTTCCTTTATTGGTTGGTTTCTGATGCCAGCTACCCTGACCGGCATTACAACCCCGCTTACCTGGCAAACTTTCTGGCAGATGTATCCTGACCTCATCGGCCTTGGGCCATTGTGGTTTGTGGCGATGCTGCTCATCTTCAGCTTTGGGTATGTTGGATGGCGGATGTTGACCGGGAATCGGCCGACTTTGTCGTTGGCTGAATCTTCAATGCCCGGTTATCTAGGGATTGGTATCTTCGTTCTGGCATTAGCAATGGTCAGCTTCCTGGTGCGGATGTTTATTCCTCTGGGCAAGTCGGTGCTCCAGTTTCCGACGCTGTCCTACTTTCCACAGTATCTCAGCTTCTTTATCTTGGGCGCTGCTGCTTCTCGCCGGGAATGGCTGCGAAAGCTGCCTGACTCGATGGGCGTTGTTGGTATTGTGGCAGCGGCATTAGCGGCCGTTATTCTGTTCCCACTTGCCTTTAGCGGTCAACTCTTTTCGATGACACTTTCAAATGTGTTGGATAATGCTCTGGGAAATGGGCATTGGCAGTCGGCCGTCTACGTTCTTTGGGATTCGATTTTTTCTGTTGGCATGATCCTGGGGCTGGTTGTTCTTTTCCGGGCTTTTGTTAATGGGCGAGGTGGATTCGGCCGATTCTTATCCAGTAACAGCTATACCGTCTACATCATCCACATTCCCATCATCGTTTTTCTGGCTTATGCCTTACGGAATGTTGAACTGGCGAGCCTGCCTAAATTCGGGTTGGCGTCAGTAATTATTGTCCCGGTTTGTTTCATCGTTGCCAACATTATCAGAATGATACCGGGTGCGAAAAAGATTCTATAAGTTGAGCGAGCGGACGGCTGGGTAGAAAAGAATCATCTAAAGTAACCATCCAGTCTAAACAGCTTTATTGGGGCTGAACCCATTCTAATAAATGGCCGCCATCTGGTATCCAGAGATTGATGTGATACCAGGAGCCGACTTCGACCAGCCACGTCCTTGGGAGTGGGTTGTCTCTTGTTTCATACTCGACGTAGGTTAGCCAACGGCCGTCGGGACTCCAGATTGGATTTTGTCCCTGACCGATAAAGGTTTCTTCGCCGGTGAGGGTTGAGACGACCCAAACGCCGTTTTGATCGAGGTTTACGTCTTCGGCTGCGAAGGCCAGCCAGTCGCCGTCGGGGTGCCATGCGGGGCCGGGGAACCAGCCATCACGGCCGAGATTCTGGTAAGGATGGAATAGTTCGGCCGTGCCTGCTGATAGATCGAAAACGGCGACAGCAATATGCCAATCGGGGTTGTTTTCCGAGATTGTCCAGGCCAGACGGTTGGCATCCGGCGACCAGGAAGGACCGGCAATCGCCAGGACGTTTTCGAGGCCATAGTCGGCCGGGTTGAATTGGGTGGACTCACCGGTTTCCCAGTCATAAATCCAGGCTTGTCCGCTCCGGTCATAGGCGATGTATCGTCCATCGGGGGAAGGAGCAGGGGAGGCGTTGGACTGGTTTTCGTCCAAGACGGTGTAATTGCTGCCGTCTGTTTGAACGGCCGATAGCTGGCCTGTACTTTGGGCGAAGTTCTGATCGGGCCAGGAGCCGAAGATAATGGTATCTGGCCTGGCAGGCCACCATTGAGGGCAGCAGTGGACTCGGCCGGAACTCTCAGTCAGGTTGCGAGATTCGCCGGTTGCCACGTCCAGAAGCCAGATGTCGTTCTGGTTGGTGTAGAGGGCCTGGGTTCCGTCGGGGGAGAGGGTGACACCGGTGTGGTTGGTAATCAGGTGGGGCTGTAGATCGGCCGGAACTGACCAGATACCTTCGGCCGTTTCGTAACGGAAGCCTGAGAGCGGGGGAACGGGTGTTGGGGTCGGTGTTTGGGCTGGGGGGTCAAAGGGCGTTGTTGTTAGCGATGGGTCGAGAGTGACATATGGCGTTGGGGTTGGCGTTTGGATATCGCGTGTCTGTGGCGGCGTGGGTGTGGGGGGCGACGATGCGCTTTCGGTTTCTAACTGGGCGTCCTGGGTCATTGTGGGTGCGGTTGCGGTGGAACTCTGGCGGGTGACGGGAACGCCATCGCTGCCTGGTTCTAGTTCGCCGGGTACGCAGGCGGCCAGGAATAATATAAGGATAGGCGTCCAATATATAAGACGTTTAGGCATAATAAACCTCCAATACCAATGCCTCTCATGACAGTTTGGCTCAACTTTCAGAAATGAACCGGTCTTGCTTATTATATATAAGGCGCAGTTGGATTCGATGTACGGCTGCTATTCGGGTTGGTTACGATAGTCGTCTGATTTGCTAACTGAGAAATTGATTAGTGACATTTTTAATTGGTCTAAATATGTATGGGGCATGGTAATTGGATTTGTCCCGTTGGAAGAATTAAGCCATACTTGCAGACTGTTAATCTGCTGCGATTGTGTCTAGCGGGGTTCGGGATTCTAAATTGAACCAATCTGGCCCAATCTGTTCTTAATTTGCTTTTGGAGGAAAGACAAGCATGAACCAAGACTTTCTAAAAGGACTGTTGTCCGTTCGGAAAAGACCGCAAACAGCCCTGTTGTGGGCCGGGTTGGCGGTCTTTTTGTTTGCCATCACGATTTTCCTGGTTTCGGACGCTTTTGCCCGTACTGAGAATGATTCGGATGGCGTTTTAATTGCAGACAATGAAGATGAGGCGATTCTTTACCAGGATCGGGTAGAGATTAACGCCGTGACTGGGGTGCCGGTAGCGATGTATCAGGTGAATTACCCGGTTCAGCCAGCCAGTCTGGAAGCGATGGCGGAACAGTATCTGCGTGAAAATGCGGTCGTGTTGGGGTTGAGATCGGCTGAGTTGAACGACCTGGTTCACAAAGCGACCCGCGAGAGCCTTTCCGGGGCAACGGTTCGGTACCGTCAATTCGTGGGCGATATTCCTGTATACAAGGGCGAAGTTGATGTTCACATCAATAATAATAATGAAGTGACGCTGTTTATGGCGAATTATCGGCCGTCGTTGGCGTTGGACAATCTGGTTCCGACGATTTCGGCCGAGGAAGCACGTCAACTGGCCTTCGATTATCTGAGCGTTACGGGCGACCTTTATTATGATAAGACAACCCTGACAGTTTATGATTATAACAATACGACCCGGCTGGCTTATCAGGTGCGGGTTGAAACCAGTGCACCGGCAGGAAGCTGGGAGGTGTTGGTTGATGCCCATACCGGAGAACTGTTCAAGGTGGCCGACGAAGCCTATTACAACCTGGATTATGAAGTAAATAATGAACCCGTCATACGTGGTGGGAGTCAGGTAGACGGATCAGGCTATGTTTTTGACCCCGATCCCCTTACCTCTGCAATGGCCACTTATGGGGATACCGGTTTTACTGACAACGGGGATGCCACATCGTCCCAGTTGGACGCAGAGCGATCCCTGGTGACGTTGAATGATATTGAACTGGATTCCGGGACGTACACGCTGCGCGGCCCCTGGGCCGAGATAATCGATTTTGAGTCACCCTTTAAGGGATTGTTCCAACAATCTTCTGATCAATTCCTGTTCGACCGATCCGATGATGCTTTTGAAGCGGTAAACACTTACTACCATATTGATTACTACTTGCGGTATCTCAATAACACGCTGGGATTGACTATTGAACCATACCAATATCCGGGTGGCGTTCAATACGATCCAAGTGGCTACAACGGCGCTGATAACTCCCACTACCTGTCCGGCTCTGGTCGTTTGGCCTTTGGTGAAGGTGGTGTGGATGATGCTGAGGATTCGGATGTTGTTGATCATGAGTTGGGACATGGACTGCACGATTGGGTAACAAACGGCGGTCTTTCGCAGGTGAACGGCCTCAGCGAGGGAATCGGTGACTTTAACGCTCAATCGTATAACCGGGCGCATGAATCCTGGACGCCAAGTGACCCGGAGTATCAATGGGTCTTCCGTTGGGACGGTCACAATCCGTTCTGGTCGGGTCGCGTTACAAATTATCCTGCTACCTGGCCTGGGGGGTTGGTAGGCGAAGTTCATGCGGACGGCCAGATTTGGGCAACGTGTATGATGAAGGTTTGGGACGCTCTTGGCGGGGTTGACACCGATGTGGTTCACTGGGAAGGAATTGGCATGACCAATTCCAGCACAAACCAAAGCCAGGCAGCTAATGCCGTTTATCAAGCGGCGATTGATTTGGGCTATTCCAATGCTGATTTGGAAGAGATAAACACCCTGTTTGCCTCTTGCGGTTATGATATGCCTGAATTGCCAATTCCAGATTTTAACCTGGTGAATCAATCGGGCGATTTGGAAGTGTGTAGGCCAGATTCGGCCGTTTACTCTGTGGCTGTTAACTCGCTCTTTGGTTTTAATGAGGTTGTGACGCTGAGTTTGAGCGGTGAACCATCGGGAGCGACGGTTGATTTTAGCCCGAATGGAACCAACGCACCGTTTACCAGTACGCTGACGATTAGTAATACGGCCGCTGCTTCGGTTGGCGATTATGACCTGGAGATCAGTGGTGTTTCGGTCTCTGGCACGCATACGACGACGGTGGGGCTGTCTATCCTTGATATCCCGTCGGCGATTAGCCTGACGACTCCGACGGATGGGGCGACGGAAGTATCAACGACGCCGACTTTCGAGTGGCAAAGTGACGCTATGGCGGCCACCTACACGCTTGAGGTGGCGACGGATGCCGGGTTTACGAATATTGTCCTCAGCGAGACTGGTTTGACGGGAACGAGTTATACGGTTTCTTCGCCGCTGGACTCGGATACGACTTACTACTGGCGGGTGCAGGGGAGTGGTACCTGCGGCACTGGGGCGTATTCGGCCGTGTTTGATTTCACGACGGTGGAGGATTACTTTATCTATATGCCGGCGGTTATGAAACCTGAATAGGGTTATCGTTTAACGCTGGATTGAATGAATAGGTGGCTGTTGATTGTGGCAGCCACCTTTTTTGTTTTTGGGGAATGGAGGGGGAGACTTTTGTTTTCTTGGGTGGTTGAGTGTGATGGTGTTGGAGGGGCTAGAAAACATAGGTTTAGGTGCGGCTCCAGTGGACGAGGTAGACGCCGAGGAGGGAGATGACTGCGCCGATGATGTGCCAAATGGTGAATTGCTCGCCCAGGAGGATGACGGCGAGGACGGCCGTTACGATTGGTTGTCCTAAGAGGGTTGGGGCGACGATGGAGGCGGGGAGAAGTCCTTGAACGTAGGTGATTGCCAGCCAACCAAAGACTTGCCCCAGGAGGCCGAGGGCCAGGAAGAGGAGATAGGTGTGGGTGTCGTAGCCGGTGAACGGCCGACCGAGGATGATGTTGAGCAGGAGTAAAAAGACGGCCGAGCTACAGGTGTATATCCAGAAGTAGGTTAAGGTGTCGAGGTGATTTCGGCCGCGTTGGGCGACGAGATAGTAGCTGCTGTAGAAGAAGGCGGCGACCAGCCCCAGGAAGGTTCCTAATCCGGCCTCTCTTGTCATGGATATGTCCTGCCCCAAAATCATGGCTGATCCGGCCAGGGCAACGATTAGCCCAATCCAAAAGAGCCGGTTTTGCTGCTCGTGGAAGAAGATCAAAGCGCCCAGTCCTACCCAAATGGGGGCGGTATTTGCCATGAGGGTGGGCAT
>JBAPRX010000493.1:0-2697 GCA_049281335.1 Promineifilaceae bacterium (SeqCode) | reverse complement strand
GCAGGGAACTGTCTCTCGGCCATCATCGGATCGTTGGCTCGCTTACCTCATCCAGAGGCCAGATAGGACGCCGGACTCGCCGAAAAGGCATTTTGGCCAGATCCAGGGCGGTTGATCCAGGACTATCCATGACGATCATATGGCGGGCCATATGGTGGAGGGTGAATTTATGGTTCATAAGACTTTTCATACCCACGATACGGGCCCGGGAGGTATCCAGGCCAACGGCGCGGTAGAAGGCATCGTCGTATTCATAAAAAGAATTGCTGGTCAGTAGAATCTGGATCGGGCCGACGCAAAAAACGGCTGATTTTCCCATTGAAACCGTTGTCCTGTCATAGACGCCACCGGTGTGGGAAAAACGGCCATCGCTCAGGGTTTTAATGTACCCATTGACCCTCACCGGGTCGCCGTAAGCCGGATCGAGTTTGTGGCCGATGGACAGGCTCAAGGTTCGACCAACCCCGAGCTCATGGCATGCGGCTGCTGCTTCCGGGTCGACGATTGAAATACAGCAGGGTTCGTCGACCCCTTCGGCCAGTAACGACTGCAGCAGCACGGTGCTGTCGCCCGCCGCCCCGGCTCCAGTTGCATCGCCGCAGTCGACAATAATGACTGGCCCGCGGTCGACGGCCATTGCCCGACGGATTGCTTCGGTGGGGGGAACGGCACCGGGATCAAAGTCGTGGCGCAGAGACCAGGCTTTACGGCATAGGGCTTCGGCCATTTTTCGGCCGTTTGCCGGGGCGTGAGTGGTGACGACGGCTGTCCAGCCCATATCGGGTACATCCAGGCGAGTGTGGCAGGAGAAGAGGGAGATGGAGATGACGTCGGACCGTTTCTCAAGCTGTCGGGCTTCATACCAAAGCAGGGCAGCTGGTCCATAGGCTGTCTGCTGGTTGGGAGCCATGAGGAGCATATTGACCTTGGCCAGGCTGATTTTCGGTCGGATTTTGCCGTCAAGGACTTGCAGCAAGAGCTGGGTGGCCAGCTGGCCCGTCTCAAAATTGTCGACATGGGGGTAAGTTTTGTAGCCAACCAGGATTTCCAGGCCCTCGCATATTGTGTCGGTGATGTGAGCGTGTAAATCGAAAGTGGCGGCGATGGGTATGTCAGGCCCGACGATTTCCCGTACCTTGCTGATGAGGGTGCCTTCGACATCGTCGTCGTCCTCGGCCAGGGTCGAGCCGTGACAGACCAGGATAACGGCCTCAACAGGTAAAGCCTTACGCAGCCGTTCCAGGAAGTCATTCTGTAGAGTGTCGCGGCAGGGGCCGGAGAGCGGCCCGCCGGCCACGGCATGGGCAGCGAGAAGGGGAACGACGCGTCCATTGGCCTTCTCGATGGTGTCGATGATGCCGCCCCAGACTGTTTTGGTACCGCGAAGATTGTCTGTAATCATCTCACCCCGCCAGATATAACCGGAGTTAAAATGGTCCAGTTCACTTAGTTTGGTTGTGAAAGCGTTGCCCTCCTGGGCAATTTCGCCTACAGCTACCCGTATCATTGGTAATTCCTCTTGGACTAGTTGATTAGAATATAGCGTGATTTGGTAGATCGCATCAGGCGCAGTTTTCTGGGGTTAGGAGCCAGATCTTGGCCGGGTCGAGTGAGAGTTCGATATTGCTGCCGATCTCGTGAGCCTTGTGTTCTTCGGTCACGACCTGGAGTTCAATGCCGTTGACCTCCACCCAGTAATTGGTTTTAGTTCCCAGGTAGACGAAGGATTTGACACGGCCGTTCACGACATTTTCGTTGGTACTGCCGACCCGAATCGCCTCAGGCCGAATGGTTAATACTACCTCTCGACTGGAAACTTCGTCCTGCTGAACTGTCAAGTCG
This sequence comes from Promineifilaceae bacterium (SeqCode), assembly GCA_049281335.1. GTDB lineage: Bacteria > Chloroflexota > Anaerolineae > Promineifilales > Promineifilaceae > JAKEFB01. The sequence goes on along the minus strand of JBAPRX010000493.1, from coordinate 855 downwards.
CCCAGCGGAGTATGAACCAGAGCGCCCTCTTTTTCGCCGGGAACAAAGTTGCTCCAACCGAAAAAACGAGCGACGTCAATATTGGCCGGACGCTGGTAATAGGCGGAGGGGGCGTCATACTGCTGGAGCCGGCCATTGAAGATAACGGCGACCTTCTGGGCCAGGCTGATTGCCTCCTCCTGGTCGTGGGTTACGAAAATTGATGTTATATTGAGCTGACGCTGAACGTCGTGGATTAATTCACGCATATCCCGGCGCAGATTGGCATCCAACTGGCTCAGGGGTTCGTCTAGAAGGAGGACTTGGGGTTGGATAATTAGAGCCCGGGCTAGCGAAATACGCTGCTCCTGCCCACCCGAAAGCTCGCTGGGCCGCCTGTCCTGATAGCCGGGAAGTTGGACTAAATCGAGCATTTCCTGAACTCGCTGGTCGATAGTATTTTTATTTGTGTGACGCATCTTCAGCCCGAATCCGACATTATCCCCGATTGTCATATAGGGAAACAGGAGCGGCTTCTGGAAAACCATCGCCGTTTTACGGTGTTCGGCTGGTACATTTTTAACAGACTTGCTGTTGAAGAGGATGTCACCTTGAGTCGGAGTTAGAAGCCCGGCAATCATCTTCATGGTCGTAGTCTTTCCGCAGCCGGACGGCCCCAAAAAGGCGGTGATTTCCCCGCTTTTAACTTCAAGGTTGAGATCGCTGACGGCCACGAAGTCGCCGAAATGTTTACTGAGATGATGGAGCTGAACCTGCGTCATATCCGGCCAAAGCCTCCAAGTGTGCCCGATCGCCCTGTCAGGAACCGGGAAGATAAAATTAGAATCAGGACCGCGGGTAACATAAAGACTATAC
>JBAPRX010000492.1:0-2325 GCA_049281335.1 Promineifilaceae bacterium (SeqCode) | reverse complement strand
GGTCGGTCGAGAGGTGTTTGATCCGGCCGGTATGTACCTGGGATTTATGAGTGATGATCAGCGGCTACTGCGAAAGCGATCAATCAGCAATGAACCACCCCGCCATGAGCCGCCTCCCCGACCTGCGCGGCCTAAAATACCGGCAACCATGCCCCTGGCTCCCTTGATGCGGGAGCTGCCGCACCAGATTATTGATATGTTTGAAGAGTACCCGGAGCGGCTGATTTATGTTTCTGAGACGCGGCCGGATATGGAGTAGGGGCTGACCGATGGTCAGCAGGCAAGTTGCAAATGACAAGGGCTAAACTGTGAGTAGGCTGCAAGTGAGCAAGTGAGCAATTAGGAAAAGGTAGGTTGGTGGAAGAGAAGCGTGGTGCTGAGTCAAGGGTGACGTTAACCCAACTGATGGGGCCGGGTTCGGCTAATACGTTGGGAAACGTTCATGGTGGCTATATCATGAAATTGTGCGACGAGGCGGGCGGAATGTGTGCCAGTAAATATGCCCGGCATCCAGCCGTTACCGTCGCGGTTGACTCAATGACCTTCCATTCGCCCGTTCATATTGGCGACCTGGTGACGGTAACGGCCGAAGTGACCTGGACCGGCCGAACGTCTATGGAGACACGGGTGGTTGTATCGGCCGAAAATGTTATTACCGGGGAAGTGACCCATACCAACACCGCTTATTTTGTCTACGTGGCCCTGGATGGTAACGGACGGCCGTCACCTGTTCCGAAACTATTATGTGTGACCGAGGAGGAGAAAACCCGCTTTGAACGGGCTGCTGCCCGTCAGGCATACCGCCTCCGCCAGCGAGAGCAGCCAGAGCTGTAACCCCCATGACCCAACAATCTCGATTACTTGACCTTTTGAAAGGCCATTCGACGGCAAAACAGATTTTGGAGCAGCCCGAAACGGATTTGGGGCTGGCTGAATTAGAGCCGTTTCCATTTTTGGGTATCGTTGGTCAGGAGGAGATGAAGCTGGCACTGCTGCTGGCGGTCATTAACCCGCTTGTTGGCGGCGTCTTGTTAATTGGTTCCAGGGGGACGGCTAAAACAACTGCCGCTCGCTCCCTTATTGACCTGCTGCCCCGTCGGCGGCGGAGCCTTTGTCCGAATGGCTGTACGGAAGAACGACTGGAAGAACTAGGGCTGGATGGTATTTGTCAGGACTGCGCCCAGAAGGTGGGCTATGGGCAGCCATTAACGACTGAAGATCGGGTTCGGCTGGTTGAACTGCCGCTGAATGCCCGGTTGGATGATGTGGTTGGCGGGATCAACGAACGGGTGGTGGTGGAACAGCAGAAAGTACGGCTGGAACGGGGCATTCTTGCCAGGGCTGACGGCAATATCCTCTATATTGATGAGGTCAATCTGCTCGACAGCCAGGTTTCGAATGCCATTTTAGATGCGGCCGCTCAAGGTTTTTATATGGTGCGGCGAGGGCCGCAAAATTTACGGTACCGCTCCCAATTCTTGTTGATCGGCTCGATGAATCCAGAGGAGGGGCATTTACGGCCGCAAATTATGGATCGTTTTGGTCTGAGAGCGGTGGTAAAAGGGCTGACAGACCCTCAGCAGCGTTTTCAGGTTTATGAGCAGTCTATTTTTTACCGTAATAACCCTGAAAAGCTGGCCGCGATCTATGCCGAACAGACATTGACGTTGGCCGATGAGGTCAACGCTGCCAGAGAACGGCTGCCGGAGGTGATACTCCATCAGGATGCAATCAACTTGGGGCTTTCTCTCATTGAGCAGTTGCAAATTGATTCCAGCCGGGCGGAGATTACGCTCTTTGAAGCGGCCCGCGCCCACGCAGCGGCCGACGAACGAGTTGAGGCACTTCCAGGCGATGTCCAGGCGGTAGCTTTGCTGGCGCTCCGCCAGCGCCAGAGTAAGGGACTGGTGGAGTTTTTTGAGGCGCAACAGGAAGAGGACTCGAAGGTAGAGAAGTTACTAAATGGATCTGGTGAAGAACGGGATTAATAATAATTTAATTGGTGAATCGTTAATGAAAGCGCTGCGGATAAGAGAGGTTGGGGCTGCTATTTTAGCGATGGAGTATTTGAGAAAGCTATTTCCTATAGCGAATATCGATGCATAGTCGGCGATATTATCCGCTGCTTTGGGTGGGGTTTACTTTTATTCTGGCGGGCTATTTGATGGTCTGGCTGCCCCAGCCGGTAGTGGGGTTGTCGCTTTTGGGGGTTGAGATGGGAGAGTGGGTGAAGTTCTTACCACAAATACAGGCCGGATTGCTGCCGGATCGCAATCTATTTTATTTGCCGCCGATCTTGTTGGGATTAATGATGGTGGTCTGGAC
>JBAPRX010000491.1:0-2491 GCA_049281335.1 Promineifilaceae bacterium (SeqCode) | reverse complement strand
GGGTATGATGATGAAGATGGAGACTGAGGTTCTGGTGATTGGGGGTGGGGCGACAGGGACGGCCGTGCTGCGAGATTTAGCGATGCGGGGTGTGGAGGCAGTGCTGGTCGAGCGGGGGAATCTCTCGGATGGGACAACGGGCAATTTCCATGGACTTTTACACAGTGGCGGCCGTTACGCTGTAAAAGACAGGGCGGCTGCTGAGGAGTGTATCCGTGAGAATACGATTCTGCGTTCCATTGCTCCCCAGGCTATTGAAGACACTGGTGGCTTTTTTGTCGCTCTGGACGATGTGGATGAGGCTTATTTACCACGTTTGGTAGAAAGCTGTGAGGCGGTTGGCATTCCGACGGAAGTGTTGGATGGTTCAGAGGCACTGCGGCTGGAGCCATGTTTGTCTCCCTCAGTCCGACAGGCTGTGACTGTACCGGATGCCAGCGTTGATAGTTGGGATTTGTGCGTGGGGAACATCGCCTCGGCCAGGGAATATGGAGCCAGGGTGCTGCTCTACACGCCGGTAATAGAGATTTTGAGGGAGAACGGCCGTAAGGACGGTGGACGTGTGACCGGCGTTCGGGCAACAGATCTTAAGAGTAATGAGGAAGTAGTGATTCATGCCGAATATGTCGTTAACGCCACCGGCCCCTGGAGCCATAAGGTGGCCCGACTGGCCCGGATTGACGTGCCAATGGTGCTTTCAGCAGGAACAATGATTGTGCTGGACAGTCGACCGGTGAAACGGGTGATCAACCGCTGCCGAAAGTCGGCCGACGGCGACATTATCGTGCCGGTTGGCACGACGATTGTTCTCGGCACGACTTCAGTTGAGGTGCAAGACCCTGATAACTTTGCCAGCCAGGAATGGGAAGTTGATAAAATTCTGGACGAAGCGATTCAGATGCTGCCGATGATTGAGACGATGGGTTTGCAGCGGTGTTATGCGGGTGTCCGGCCGCTTTATGAGCCGCCACAAGCTGCCGGGGAAGAAGACGGCCGCGAGGTCAGCCGGGCCTTTTATGTCCTTGACCATGAAAAGGTGGATGGGGTTGCCGGTTTTCTCACCATTACGGGCGGCAAGCTGACTACCTCCCGGTTGATGGCTGAGAAAACGGCCGATTTAGTTTGCGAAAAAATTGGTGTCCAGGCGACTTGTCGTACCCACCTGGAAATGCTGCCTACAGCCACACCAGAATAATAATTCGTCACGGAGAGAAACGGCCTGAGAACCCATTGATGAAGACGCCCTGGCTACGGCCATTATCTTTCCGCGAGATAATACGGCCGAAGTCAAAAAATTACTGGGATAGTACAAATCTTGCTCTGGGATGAGGATAATATACCTACGCCTGGAGGTTGCCACCAAGCCCGTTGTTTCTGTTGAGGGTGCAAGTGAATCTGATTTCACTTGCACCCTTTTTTATCTCCCCATTTACCTCTTCATTCAATGTTACTAACGTTCTAGCTAATTTGTTTGAACAAGGTGTGAGGATGATAATAGTGACGGCAAATTCTGGACTATTTGGAGAAGCATATGGGATTTGTTCATTATCGTATATAGAAAAACGGACTATCATGGATAAAAAATGACACTGACATTATCACGAAAGGATCAGGAGATGCTGCGTGGAGACCAGGGGCCTGCGACAAAAATGGCGATGACCATTTTGACTCGCATGGCGGAGGTGGCCGGAGCTAAGGAACTTCTGGATATTTCTGGAGCGCATATAGATAGCACGGTTTACATTGGTAAAGCGGGGCTGGAATTTGCCGAGCGTCTGGCAAGCCTGGGGGCAAAGGTTAGTGTGCCTACGACATTGAATGTGAGTGGAGTGGACGAGCATCATTGGAAGGAATGGGCTGTTCCCACAGATTGGGCGAGGCAGGCTCACCGCCAGATGGTTGCCTATCAAAGCATGGGAACCATTCCTACCTGGACGTGTGCGCCCTATCAAGGGGAAAATAAGCCCTCGTTCGGTCAGCAAATTGCCTGGGGTGAATCGAATGCCATCGCCTTTGCCAACTCTGTTATTGGCGCAAGAACCGAGCGTTATCCTGATCTTTTCGATATTTGCTGTGCCATCACAGGACGCGCTCCAGCTATTGGACTGCATCTCAAAGAAAATAGAGCTGGGCAACTGCTCTTTCGCCTGGTAGATATGCCACAGTCGCTACAACAAAGTGATGATTTTTATCCAGTTCTGGGAACACTGATAGGAAAATTGACGCTGGATAAAATTCCGGTCATTGATGGCATGAGCGTTATCCCAGATGAGGATCAGCTCAAGGCATTTGGTGCGGGCGCGGCTTCGTCGGGTGGCGTCGCCATGTTCCACATGGTTGGTATCACGCCTGAAGCCCCCACCCTGGAAGAAGCATTTCAAGGAAATAAGCCACTGCATACTATTGAAGTGACAATGGAGTTGTTGAGGGAATCTCGCCGTGAATTGACCCACGCTGACGACGATGCGTTGCATCTTGTGGTATTGGGAAG
>JBAPRX010000490.1:0-2827 GCA_049281335.1 Promineifilaceae bacterium (SeqCode) | reverse complement strand
GCACTAGGTGCTGCCGATTATGAATTCTCGTCAGGTGAGATACAAAATCCACTTTCCGCGATACAAGAGCGCATAATGACTATTTTCAGTGGAATGAGTCCAGATGCCGAAGCCTCAGCCACTCTAGAAGCGGATCAATATACCGTTGTTGTCATTGATAAACTCAGCCAACCCCTTCAATTGGATAACGCCCCGGAACCCTATATCGCCCACCGTTACCAGCTAATCCTAAACTGGGAAACAGGCGCAATACAATCCGAAGAGTTTGCCCTCCAAACTTCAAGTGGAGAATGGGTAACAATGGAAAGCAGAACAAATTTCCACGCCGAGATCATTCAAAAGCTGCCCGCCAACGCCGCCCAAACCCTAGAAGAAGCAGCTACCCTCACTCAAGAAGAATGATCCCCATAACGTTTGCTTTTTGGTGACCTGTACCCTGACACCAGAAGTAAAATGGTAGGTAAGCGATGATCATCAAAACCTTAAATGATGGGAAAGCAACAGTCCTGATCTGTCTGGTACTTGTTACCGTCTTTGCCTTTGGATGGTCAAGACAGAGAACTCAGGCGGCCGTTTCCGCAAGCATCATGTACTTGATACCAACAAATATTGATGATCTGGACCAATCGCCAAAGCCAACCGATTTCATGGCTGTCGATCCACAAAGTGTAGGCTATTCCTCGATTCAGCAAATTGGGTATGCTTCAAATTGGGAAGCTATTGAACAACTTATAGCAAAAGATGCCCTGGACGCCTTAATTGTTCATCATGCAGCACAGGATATGGTGAATTGGGAAGAAATAAGAGAACTGTTTCAGCAACAAGGTCTTATCGTTGCCGGTATTGGTATTCCTGGTGACGAACTTGCAAACTTGTTAGGGGCGCCAGCATTTTATGACAGTGATGCAACAGGCCACGATTTCGATTATTTCATTTATTCCATGCAAATCTCTGGGCAGCCAGACGATGTTGCAAAGGTCCTTGACTCAAATTTGACGGGAAAAGAAAGTCCGCAGGATATTAGCGCCCCTTTGACTTTTGGTGCCGCATATGGACAGGGCTACTTTTCCCAGGGACAAGAAAGCCTGATAAGATTTCTAGGCCAAATAGATGGTGAACTTAGTAAGTAGACTTTTGTTTTCTAACAACTCCAAAACCTCTCACCCGTCACCACCCAAGAAAACAAAAGTCTCCCCTCAAAACCACCCCCATATCTAGCCCGCCTCAAATGCCCAACCAACCCCGCCACCAGCCCCAACCCCCACTTCTCTAACAATAACACTTACTCACCTTGCCCATCTTCTTATGTCAACTCACCCCATTTCACCCTCCAATCACCCACATTTTTACGCCCAATACCCTCTTCCACGCTAAAAAGCAGCATTCCCCAACCCCAAAAACGCCCAAAAACCCCACCCAAACCCGAAATTTGGCCGTTATGTAAACTAACACTTACGTAACGTCAACCCACTATCTTTTTTTTTGTCCATCTTGTCCATCTTCAACACCTTCCCCAAAAACCAATCCCAACCCCCACCCACATATAGCCCCACAATCCCTCACTCATGAACATCCAAAACCCCATTCAAACTTCATTATTCGTTATTCAAACTTCATTATTCGTTTCCTTCTCTCCAACCACGTAAAATACCCCTCACATGACACGCAATACCAAAACCTGGCTCATCATCCTCATTCTCATCGGCCTGTACCTTCGTCTTCCCGGTCTCTTTGCCAATACCTTCCAGGCCGACGAAGCACTCTTCGCCTCCTGGGCGCGGCTCATCGCCGTCTGGCGCGACCCCCTGCTCCAAAGCCAACTGGTAGACAAACCACCCCTGCTCTTCTACCTCCAGGCCATTTTCTATCCCCTGCTCGGCCCCACCGAAACGGCCGCACGCCTACCCAATCTCATCGCCTCCCTGCTACTCATCCCCCTCGCCGCCCGCCTATCCTGGCAGTTGTTCCACGAAGAGGTAGTCGCTACCCTGACGGCCGCCTTCATCACCTTCTCCCCCATCGCCATCCAATTCAGCCCGACCGCCTTCACCGACCCCCTGCTCGTCACCCTCCTGACGGCCGCATTCCTCGCCGCCGCCAATAAAGGCCAAAAATCCCCGGTCTGGAGCGGCCTTCTCTTCGGCCTCGCCCTCCTAACTAAGCATCAAGCCTTGCTCTTCCTGCCCCTCATTGCCGGACTGCTCTATCTCAACACCGCCAAACGGCCGCATTGGCTGCGCTGGCTGTCCGGTTTCCTGCCCATGCTCCTGATCCTCATCATTTGGGAACTGGCCCGCACCGGCCATTTTGCCCTCTGGCAGTCCCAACTAGACGCCTTTGGCGGCCTCCGCATTGCCTACTCCTGGGAACTCTGGCCCCGCCTCTCCCTCTGGGGCCAACAGTGGAGCTATCTCATCGGCTCGTCTATCCTCGCCTTCGGCATCTTGCTGGCTCTGCCCCTCTTTCTGGCCCTCATCATTCACGACCAGGATCGGCCGACCGCCCTCGACCAACTTCTCGTCCTCTTCCTATGCGGCTACTTCCTCCTCCACTGGCTGCTGGCTATCCCCGTATGGGATCGTTATGTCCTCCCGGCCGTTCCTCTGACCGCCATTATCTTAAGCCGCTTTTTAAGCCGGATATTGACCTTTCTTCGCAAAGAAGTACCGCCCCAATTGGATCCCTGGCTGTCGCCTAACCGGGTCGCCCTCTTCATTCCCCTGGTGCTGCTCTCCTTCCAGGCATCGGCCGTCTGGCAAGCCCACACCGGAACCTTGCCCATCGGCAGCCAGCCAACGGCCGATCACGGCGCTGCCCAAATCGCCCA
>JBAPRX010000489.1:0-2836 GCA_049281335.1 Promineifilaceae bacterium (SeqCode) | reverse complement strand
TCCCCGCCACCGGCAGGGCAATGGCGGCCACGATGCCAAATATGATGGCCTGTTTTTGGAGCTTTTCCCGATTGTTGGCAATTAAGTTATAGACCAGGCCAAAGGCTCCCAGCCCTGCTCCGGCAGCTAACCAGGCAACGGACAGGTTGAAGCCGATATATTCAGGTACGAACGCCAGCCTGGTGAGGACGGAACTCATCACGTAGCCGAAGTAATAATAACTGATGGCAAAGCCGGAGAGCCAGGGATCGAGTGGGGGGAAGCTCTGGCTGCGGCCAACGGAGTTCAAGAACGCAAACTCCATCGGCTTTTCGGTGGCGGCAATCATCGGATTTTGGGAACGGGCATAAGCCCAGAAGGCAAACACGAACAAAAAGACCAACTCGGCCGAAATAATGTAGCCCCGGTGTTCTCGCAGCCAGACGCGGATGGGAGGGTATTGTTCCGGGTTATCGGCCGCCATCTTCCGGTTGTGTCGCAGAGCAAGCCCCGACAAAACTACCAGTAAAACAATGGCAAAAGCAATGCTGCCCAGATTGTTTCCCAGAAATCCAAGACTGCCGAACAGCCAGAAAATGTAACTGACAATTAGCAGACCCACCATTTTGCTAAAGGCGTACCCTTTGTCGGGCAGGCGGTGCAGCAGGTGCATTGTCAGCGGCAGGGCGGCCAGTCCTAACAGCGAAAGAACGGCCCACCAGCGTAGTGCGGCAAAAACATCAGAAGATGACATCATTTTTTTATTTAGCCATCCCCCGCCGATTGGGCCTGGGTAACGGTATTGGGGGCCATTACCTCATAGATGCTGACGCCGCCGTTTCGGTAGACCTCCTGAAGCAGCCCCTGGTCGGCCATGCTTTCAAATTTATTGAGGCCGGTGGGTGGATAGTAAACCCATTCTAACTGACCGACGTAGATATAACTGACGTTGTATTTTTCAAGGATAGCCATTGCCTCGGTTGTATTGGTGGTGCTGTACAGGGTGTTGACGTCGGCAACGCGATTATTGATGAAAGAGTCAGGGACGACTTCTCGCTGTTGGCTTTGGTGGAAAGCCCAACCGAGGATAGAAGGCAGGCCAGTGAACATTGGAACACGGCCGACGAGTGACCGGTATGGCTGTCCAACCTGACCCTCGGCTGTAACCGGCGACCCGGAGATATTGCGACGCATCCACTGCAAAGCTTCGTAATCGTAATCCAAGGGAATGGTCTGGCCGTTGTCCTGGTATTGGGTGGTTTCCATGAAGGCCATGCCATCTAGCGTCGTTGGCGCGTCGGCACTCATGCGAATGTTCCACTTGGCCCTCGTTGCCAGTATGGGGTAAAGAACGGCCGATGCCAACAGCAAGGCCAACGCATACCGCCAGACTCGGCCAGACAGTCGCCTGCGTCGAGCCTGAACGGCGGGCCAGGCCATTGCCGCTGCCACGCCACCGACTATACTGAGCATGACCCAGACCTGCATATAGAATTTGAAGACGGTGTTCATTCGGCCGATGTCGCCGTTTAGTACAATTAGTTCGACCAGCAGCGTTAACCCCAATGCAGAAGAAATGAGGATGAGGGGAATGCGGCGGTTGGGGGGTAGATTCGGCCGTAATCCCAGCAGCCCGGAAATTATGATGAGCGTTAGAACGAAAGGGGCAATCCAATAATCTTTCCGCAACAGGAAGGCAATGACAAGGACATAGCCAAAGGCTGCAACCACCACCGGCAGCGCAAACGGCCGCCAGGCTTGCAAGCTTTCCTCATTCCAGCTTCGGGTCCAAGCCCTCAATTCGCGGGCCAGGTGGGTGAAGATGAAAAAGAGGAACAGCCCGTAAATAACGAGATAAATGCTCATATGGGTATATGAACCGGGCCAGAGGGAGAAGGAACTATACCCGACCCCATAATGTTGGGTGAATGGTAAGAAAGCGACCAGTGACAGCGCCGCCAATGCAACGATTTGTACCCCAGCCTGACCAAGCATCTTCAGATTTAGCTCTCCGCTCTGGCGATAGGCGTTGTAGGTAACAGCCAGGATGCCGATGAAGAGGTAGGTGGGGAAGTCCCAGGTGTTGGTTGCCTGGAGCGAACCAATGGTAATGCCACCGACGAGCCATTGGAGGGCTGTTACGGCCGTTGACCATTTTCCCCCCTTCCGCTTACCCTGAAGTGCCAGCGATACCGCCCAGGCCAACGCCAGCAGCGTCAGCGGCAGGGCTATCATGTGGGCATGGAGGTCGCCGTAAAGGAAGGTGAAGAACGGGAATTCGGTGATGGGTTGGACTTCGCCCGGCTGGAAGTTAATGACGCGGGTCGCAGTCCAGAACCAGTCCCCCGGATAAACAGGGGCGGTGGCGTCGGTGAAAGCCAGATTCAAAGCGCCGCTGGTAGTTTGTACGAGTGCATCAACCGGGGCAATGCCGGTGTTGATGGTGCTGGTTCCAGCTTTGAACCAGGTGTTGAATACCAGGGGTACTTCGGCCAAATTGCCGAGGAAGATACAGAGAACGGCCGCGACGACACCTGCTGCGATTGCTTTTCGGTGGAGGGGTTGGATAATTGGAGATTGGTAATTGGTGACTGGTGATTGAGGATTGGCGGTAAAGGACACCGCTGGTGATTGGTTGATTGTGCGGGATTGTTTCCAGGCAACGAGATTGTAGGCGATGGAAAAGACGCCCATGCCGGTGAAGCTGAAAAGCATTGGCAAAATCAAGTTGTAGGCAATATTCGGTACAATGCCGAGCAGTTTGGTGAGGGAGCCGACATAGACGAAGCCATAGTAATAGTAGTTGATATAGCCACCAGCAAACCAGGGATCGTATGGGGGGAAGACGGTGCTCTTG
>JBAPRX010000488.1:0-9239 GCA_049281335.1 Promineifilaceae bacterium (SeqCode) | reverse complement strand
CCCCCGCCAGACTCTTCTCGTCTTCTGGAAAAGGAGCCAGCGAAAAATCAATGCCGCTGAACCGGTATCCAAACCTTGCGCTCAACGCATCAGCCGCAGCCGTTACCTGTGCCGCTTCCCGTTCTATTGCCGCCACTAAGATTTGCCGCGCCGCCGCCAGCGACCCCGCCGACCGGATCGCCGTCACAGCTAAATCGGCCGATTCAACCGCAATGGCAAAATGAGGGCTGCCGCCGCCATGATAAGCTACCGGGAAAAAGGGCGACCCCGGCGGGCAGTTTGCCAGTGCCGCCAGATAGAGATTGCCAAACCCGTTGTCATACAGCTTGCTGGCTTCCCGAATGAGTTTAGCAGCCGCCAGACAACGGCCGACATCTATCTGCCCTTCCAAATCTGCGATTTCAACAGAGGCAAAGAGCGTATCGACCGCGCCAATGATTTCCGGCAGCCGTTCTATCCAGGCAGCGTCATGATCAAGCTGCACCGGGCCGAGACTAATATAGTCAAATCCTGCTCCTTGCCAGTGAGATGCGAGATTTTCGGCCGTTCCCCCAATCGTATCCCACCAATCAGGAAAAGGCGGCAGCGCCAACCGCGTTGTCTGAACCGGCACATGAAACCCCACCCGTGCCGCCGCCAGAAACTCCTTCAAATGCTCACCCTCCCCATAATCCGCTTCACAAAAAAAAGTAACTGATCGAATATCCATAATCCCAACAGTATAACAAAAAGTCTTGAGGTGGCAGGAAAGTGTCAATCGTTGACAGGTTTCCTACCAGCCGTTGACATATTTCCATCAACCGCTAGAATCACCCCCATATATGGCAAATACAAAATCCTCCCCAAAAGGGAAAAGAAAATCAAAACCAACCCCCCAAGACAATGTTGTCGCCGCCTTTCTGAGCTGCGCTCGTTGCAGTTTCTTTCTGGCCGGATACCGTCTCCTCCACGACGACTTTGAAGAAGCCGTCCAAAAAAGCGAAAACGGCTGGCTAACCCTTAGTTGGGATTATCCGGTCAAACAACTTATTGAGAAATCTCTCGGCTGCCAGATTGAAGACGACGTTTACTATTACCAGGGCAGTTGCAAAGATTGCAGCCGCACCTTCGCTTTTCAGGCCAGCCAACAAGACGACCAACCCCCAACCCTTAAAGTCGCCATCAAAAACCATTAAAACCTGTAGAGGATCACCTGTGCTGAATTCGCAGGTGAAAGGATCAACTGGCCCGGATTTCGTCCCCCCATCGCATTCGCATTGTGGTCAGATAGGAAGCGCCTATCTCTTGGAGCAATTCTCTTGGCAGAATTGTGCCATCCCCACCAGAATCAATAAATGCTGTTGTTGTAACTTCTTGGCTCGGCCGTTTTGGATTCCGAATTTGTATTTCTACAAATGGAGCAGGGGGATCATAACGACGATTGTATTCGTAAGTGTATGGCATCTATGAACCATTTCGTATCAGACGGGGTGAACGAAAGTGCAAAATCGGATCAGGCTCCGCTAAAACCTGACGAATCATAACCACTTCATCAGGGTAACGTTTCTCTCGACGTTCGAGCAGAGCCAACAAATCCTCGTCATGGTCAACTAAATTCCCATTATGAATAGCTACATACTCGCCAGCATATTTTCTCAGTAACTCAGCATGCATGGCTACATACGCCTGCACCTCTTGAACCATTTGCGCCTGATCCAGTTTTTCACTCGCCGTTGGCAAGGCATTTGTCACCGTTTCAACTAAAACCTCGGAAATCGAACGCTGCGAACTGCTTGCTAATTGCTGGAGTTGTCCATAAACGCTGTCTGGTAAAGTTACCGTAACTTGGTTTGTCATTGTGGATTAGTCCTCAGCATATTTTCTGAATCGATGCTTCATAAATTATACCCTAAAATAGCCCGGATAATGTAATCGTTGGCTTTGGTCGTTTAGAAACGCTAATCAACTTAATCAACTCAATCAACTTCTCCTCTGCCGTTGTCCCTCAAACAAAATAACCCCCGCCGCAACGGCCGCATTTAACGACTCCGTTTCCCCGGCCATTGGGATGTTGACTGATTCGTGCGCTAATGTATACGCCTTCTGTCCCGCTCCCCTTGCTTCACTGCCAATAATCAGAGCCGACGGCCGTTTCCAATCCACCTCGCTGTAACTGGTTCGGCCGTCTGCCGCCGCCACCCAAACCGCCATCCCCGCCACCTTATCCTCAATCTCCTGCCACGAAAGCGAGAGAACCGGCAGCCTCAAATGTGCCCCCATACTACTCCGCACCACCTTCGGATTATATACATCCACACATCCCGGCCCTGCCAGCACCCCATCCACCCCAGCAGCAGCGGACGTTCGCAAAATCGTCCCCATATTCCCAGGGTCCGCCACCCGGTCCAAAATCAACAACCACTGCGGCGGCTCCGGCAGGGGAAGCGGGACTATCTCCACCACACCTAACACCCCCGAAGGCGTTTCCGTGTCGCTGGCGTGGGCTATTACCTGTTCAGTAACGACCTGTAAACCAGAACTTTCATCCACATTCAGTGTTTCTAATAGATGCCGGTTGCCTTGCAACCATTGTTCCGTAACCAGGACCAACTGTAATCGTTCCTTGAACGACACCATCTCAGCCAGCCAGCGCGTCCCTTCAATGACAAAAGCATTTTCCCGCTGGCGAAAACGCCGATCACTCAACAACCGACGCACATATTTGATTTTCGTATTACTGGTACTGGAAATCATTAACACTATTGTAAAATCATTTCTGACTTATGAACAGGCCGTTCACCTAAGAGAGCAGTTACGAATTACGGATTACAAATTACTTTCCTAAAGATTTACTTTACCGAAACGCCATCGGCCGTTATAATTCGGCAACTCTGGAAGAGGATAGGGAACATGAGAAGAATTATCGCAATGTATAAGCTCGCTCGGCCTACCACGTCGCTCAGTGGCGCAATGGCCGTTATTCTGGGCGGCTATGTGGCCGGGACAGGGAATTGGTTCAACATCATCCTGGCAGCAGTCGCCACCTTTTTAGCAACCGGCGCAGCCAACGCCTGGAACGATTATCTCGACGTAGAAATTGATCGTATCAACCAGCCCCATCGCGTTCTGCCTGCCGGACTGATGAGCCTTCGAGGAGCCTGGATATTCTCAATTGGCCTTACCATAATCGCTCTCTTAATTGCCGCTTTCATTAATCTTCCCTCATTTTTGATCGCCCTTGTCGCCAGCGTCGTGCTCTATTTTTATTCCTGGAAATTAAAAAGCACCGTCCTGATGGGCAATGCAACCGTCGCAACCATTTCTGCCCTCAGCGCTGTCTTTGGCGGTGTGGCCGCCGGTAACGTCTGGCCCACTTTCTGGCTGGCAATTATCATCGCCACTGCCATCATGGGCCGCGAAGTCCTGAAAACCATCGCCGACTATGAAGGCGATCTGCGCCAGCGATGCCGAACAATTGCCACCGTATGGGGCCGCCGTCCTGCACGTATCGTCTTCTATCTGCTCTTAGGGGCAACTGTCTGGATGATGATGGTTCCCTATTTGTTCAATGACTACAAACCCATTTACGCTCAAATCGTAGCTATCGGCGTCTATCCCATTATCCTGTACGTTCTTATCCGTACCAGCCGCAATTCCAGCGGCCGTCAGTTAGAACGACTCAGCCGCCTCATGAAATACGACTTCTTTATCTGGTTTATCGCCGTCATTCTCGGCGCAGCCACCTGACCCCACTTATAACTTTTTACTCCCCTCTAGTCCTTCGGCAGCACCACGTCCTCACGGCCGTTCATAAACCACTCCTGGCTGTTGAAAAGCTCCTTATTCTCATCCACCAGTGAAGACGCCGGAACATAACGGCCGTCTGGTTGGAGCCAATGCCCCTTCATTGTGTCCTGCAAATACGGCCGGATAATGTTGCTAATTATCTCCTGCTTCAACTCCTGCGATTCAATTGGGAACAACACCTCAACCCGCCGGTCAATATTCCGGGGCATCAAATCTGCGCTGCCCACATACAAATCACTATCTCCCTTGTTATGAAAATAATAAATTCGGCTGTGTTCCAGAAAACGGCCGACAATACTGATGACCCGGATATTTTCACTAACTCCCTTTACCCCTGGTCGCAAACAACAGATACCCCGAACAATCAGGTCAACCTTCACCCCGGCTTGAGAAGCGCAGTACAGCGTGGCAATCATCTCCTCGTCCACCAGCGAGTTCAGCTTCAAGATAATTCGCCCCTCCTCCCCATGCGCAATTTCTCGCTCCAGAAATTGAAGCAGATGTTCGCGCAAATTTACCGGCGCAACCAGGAACTTGCGATAGCTGTTCTGTTTAGAATAACCAGTTAGAAAATTAAACAACTCCGAGGCATCCGCCCCCAGATCGTCATCACTGGTCATCAAGCCCAGGTCTGTATAAATTCGGGCCGTAATTGTGTTGTAGTTGCCCGTTGACATGTGAACGTAACGTCGAATCCCCTCCCGTTCCCGGCGAACAACCAGGCACAGCTTGCAATGGGTCTTCAACCCAATCAACCCATAAACGACATGCACCCCCGCCTTTTCCAGCGCTCTCGCCCACTCAATGTTGCTCTCCTCATCAAAACGCGCTTTTAGCTCCACCAGAACCGACACCTGTTTGCCGTTTTCACGCGCCCGCATCAGAGCGTGAACAATGGGCGGGTTTGGCCCCACCCGGTACAGCGTTTGCTTAATCGCCATCACTTCCGGATCATCGGCCGCTTTTTCCACAAAATCCACCACCGGCAGAAAACTGTCATAGGGATGGTGCAGCAGCACATCCCGCGTCCGCAGAATACTGAAAATATTGGCGTTAGAGCGCAGTGGAACCGGCAGCGAAGGTTGGAAAACCTCATCCTTTAATCGGGGCAGTTCCAACTTGTGCAGTTCATAAAGACTGGTCAGGTCCAGCGGCCCATTCACCCGGTAAACATCGTAATTACCGATTTGAAGATTAGAAATCAAAATATCTCGAATATGGTCCGGCATACTATGATCAATTTCCAACCGGACAACAAAACCGAAATGCCGCCGCCGCAAATTCTCCTCAATAGACAGCAGCAAGTCATCCGCCTCTTCTTCCTGAATTTCCATATCCGTATTGCGGGTAACTCGGAATGGATAGGCGGCCTCAATCTCCATACCTGGGAACAACCGATCCAGGTTGGCGGCGATAATCTCATCCACCCAGACAAAATGCTGCTCATCCGGCAGAACCAGTTCATCCGGCGCAAGCGGCCTGATGGGAACCAGGCGCGGCATCGTTGAAGGCACCTTCACTCTTGCGAATTGTGTCGCTCCCGTTTCCGGGTCTTTAATCACCACCGCCAGGTTGAGACTTAAGTTAGAGATATGGGGAAACGGCCGTCCCGGATCAAATGCCAGGGGTGTCAAAACCGGGAAAATCTCCTCCTCAAAATAGTCACGCAGCTTCCGCAGGTGGCGTTTCTTCAAGTCCTGGAAATGCATGACGTGAATCCCCTCTTTTTCCAACTCTGGAACAAGGTGATTGCACCAGTAATTCATCTTCTGCTCTTGCAAAGCAGTTACCGTTTGGTGAATGGCGACCAACTGCTCGCGGGGCAGCAGTCCATCCGGCGGCCGATCCGTAATCCCCAGAAAAACCTGCTGCTTCAGCCCTGAAACCCGAACCATAAAGAACTCGTCCAGGTTACCGCTGAAAATAGCCAAAAACTTGACCCGCTCCAAAAGCGGATGGTTCTCGTCAAATGCCTCTTGCAGCACCCGGCGATTAAACTCAAGATGGCTCAACTCCCGGTTGATATAATAACTGGGATCACTCAGATTAACTTCCGCCATTAGATCGTTCCTTCACATTCATCCGACTTTTGTTGTTTAGCGTCCCCACCCAATCACATTATCAAAGCCTAAAACAACAAAAGTCTTCACAACCATCAAACACCACTACTTTAATAGATAAAGTAGCCTTTTGTCCAGTAAGTGCATTAAAATGGAATGGATATTTTCGATCCAGTTTTGACCAAAGAAAATGATGATCCAATCTAAACGTTTGTTCCCTCTATTCCTCCTAACTTTCCTCTTCCTCGCCGCCTGCAAGAAAAACCAGCCGCTGCCCACTCCCTACTCAACGGCCGTTCCCATCGAACCTACGCCTACCGCCGCTTTCCAAATCGAAACAGCGACCCCGAACCAGCCGCAGCCAACCACCACCCCCATCGAAAACCCGCCAGACGACGCCCTCACCATTAACCTGCCACTCTCCATACCCACCGCCCTGGCCGACTCTGTCTGGCAGCTAACCACCACAGGCGACGGCCGTTTCGCCCTTGCTCCCGTCCCAAATCAAGCCCAAATTCAGTTGGGCATCAACCAGGGAACGGCCCTCTCCCGCTGGATTTACGCCATTGCCGCCCCCTTTGCCACCTACAGCGACGCAACCACCCTGGCCGAAGTCCAGGCTGCCTGGAACGGAACACCATCCTCGTTGGGAACTCTCATCCTGGATCAGAATGTAGCCCAAACCTTCACAATCATTTGGGGGCCGCCCGCCTCAACCTTAACAACCGTCGTCCCCGCCAACCTGGACGACGCCTTGTGGGCCAATCGCCCCGCCTGGACAATCCTGCCCTTCAACCGCCTGACCCCCGACCTGAAACTCATCCCGCTTGATGGTGTCTCTCCCCTGACCCACGATTTCGACCAGAACACCTATCCTCTGGCCCTGACCGTCGGTGTCACCGGAGAAGCCGATGCCGTCGCAGCTTTCCGGGCTGCCTGGAACGGCCCCGGCATTAACCGCAACCCCGCCCTCCTGACCCGCGTTTCCATGAGCGGCGTCACTGCCCTCGGCCGTGCTACTGCCTACCAGATGGAGCTTCAAGGCGTCACCACCCCTGGCCTTGTCGTCGGCCCCATCCTGGAAGCGGCCGATATTGCCCACATCAGCCACGAAGTCGCCTTCGCCCCCGACTGCCCCTATCCGAACCCCATTGGCGATCCCATCTTCTGTGCCGACGACCGCTACCTGGAACTGCTCACATATGTCGGGGCTGACGTCATCGAGCTAACCGGCAACCACGTCAACGACTGGGGAACCGACAATTTCGTCCACACCATTGACCTGTACGACGCTGCCGGGATGAAAACCTTCGGCGGCGGTCGAAACCTGGCCGATGCCCAAGAACCGGCCCTCTTTGACCACAACGGCAACAAGATTGCCTTCGTTGGCTGCAACCCCTTCGGCCCCGCCGGAGCCTGGGCCACCGAGACAAGCGCCGGTTCTCTCCCCTGTGACTATCCCGCTTTCTATGCCGAAATCGGCCGACTTCGAGATGAAGGCTACTTTGTCATTGCCACCCAGCAGTATGAGGAGTTCTACCAGTATCCGCCTACGCCCCAGCAGCAGTTGGATTTCGAGGCCATTGCCGACGCCGGGGCCGGGGCAGTCAGCGGCAGCCAGGGCCACCACGCCCAGGGCTTCGACTTCCACAATGGTTCCTTCATCCACTTCGGCCTCGGCAACCTCTTCTTCGACCAGATGCAGAGCCTCGGCCTTCGCCAGAGCTTCATAGACACCTATGTCATCTACGACGGCCGACTTATCAGCGTCGAACTCTTCACCAGCCTTATCGAAAACTACTGCTGCCCCCGCCTGATGACCCCCGAAGAACGCCAACAAGCCCTCCAATCTGTCTTCCAGGCCAGCGGCTGGTAATTCAAAATCCCCCCAAAACTCTACTTGACTCTCCACGTGCAGGAGGGTTTATAATCAGTAAGCAGTTCACTGTTCACTATTCACTTGTTCTTAGGAGACATCATGGCAAAAAATGTAAACAAAGCCAGCGACCCCAAAATTTACCACCGCGACGAAACCCCCACTATTGGTATTCGTATCGTCACCCCCTATGCAGGCATGTTCGCCGAGGTTACTAAACTGCGTAAAGAAATCGTCCAATGGCTCAAAGAGCAGGAAATTGAGCCATCAGGATACGGCTACTTACGCTACTATGTCATAGACATGGCAGGCAACATGGACATCGAATACGGCTACGTTGTCGAAGAGCCAATTGCGGGAAACGGCCGAATCCAACCCGGCTCCCTCCCCGCCGGTCGTTACGTCAGCCTCATTTACAGCGGCGGCGGCTACCAGGGCAACAAAGCCCTGGTCGAACACGTCCGCAGCAATAATCTCCCGGTTGATCGCTGGGATACGCCCGAAGGCGACAACTTCCGCTGCCGCTTCGAAATGTACCTGACCGACCCCAAAATCGAACCCCGCAAAACCAAATGGGACATCGAAGTCGCCTTCAAACTTAAAGACGAATAGCCAACTTGATCAAATCCCTCGCTGTGACCGGTCTTCCAGACCGTGCTGCAGCAAAGAGTGCTCCTTAATTATCATACTCCGCCCACTGTGGATTCCAGGCTACTTCCCACAAATGGCCGTCGGGGTCCTGAAAATACCCTGTGTATCCACCCCAAAATGTATCGTGGGCCGGCTTGATAATTTTTGCCCCTGCTTTCTCGGCCTGTTCCATCGTTTCATCAACTTCGCTCTGACTATTCACATTATGACCAATCGTGAACTCGGTCGAACTGGGCGGTTGAAGAGGGATACCTGTATCACGGGCAATGCTCTTTCTCGGCCATGTAGCGAGTATCAAACCATTTTGCAGCTCGAAAAACGCGACCGCTCCATATTCAAATTCCTCGCCGACAATTCCTTCTGTCGGCAGCCCGAGGCCATCCCTATAAAACTTTACAGATTCTTCAAGGTCATCCACGCCGATTGTCAATACTGTAATTCGCGGTTTCATTTTTGTCTCCAACCATTCAATCCCTAAACAGCCCTGGCCCCCCGCCTGTATGCAGAAAAACAACCTGTTCCTCTGACCCAAAATATCCCCTTCCAACCAAATCCAGCACCCCCGCAAACCCCTTCCCCGTGTAAACCGGGTCCAAAATGATCCCCTCCTGTCCCGCCAGCAGGCTCATCGCCGCTTCCGTCTCGGCCGTTTTTACCCCATACCCCGGCCCCGCATACCTTTCTTCAATGAGTGGAATATCCTTCGGCCGATAGTCCCGACCTTCCCCCAATACCCCGCTCAACCGCGTCGCCAGCTTTGCCAGCGTTGCCGGGAAGTTTTTCCATAATTTGCCAATGTCCAGCCCCAACACCTTCACCGGCGAACCGAGCAGGGCAAACCCCACCGTCAGCCCCACCAACGTTCC
>JBAPRX010000487.1:0-6648 GCA_049281335.1 Promineifilaceae bacterium (SeqCode) | reverse complement strand
CGGTGGCGAATCTCTTCGCGGAAGCCGATGACCATTGTCGCGGTGGTGGTCAGTCCCAACTGTTGGGCATGGTGCATACAGTCGAGCCAGCCGTCGGTGCGCTGCTTCTTGGGGCTAACTCGCTTGCGAACTTCATCGTCAAGCACTTCACCACCGCCGCCGGGCAGGCCGCGCAATCCCGCCTCCTGGAGCGTTTTCAAGACCTCGTAGCGGGAAAGGCCGCTGACCTTTACCATCTGGTCTATCTCGCTGGGGGAGAAGGCGTTGATCTCAATATCGGGATAGCTCTGGTGAATCCAGCCAATCAGATCGGTGTAGAAATCCCAGGGCAGATCGTCGTTGTGACCGCCCTGCATCAGGATGCGAGTTCCGCCTAATTGGAGCGTCTCTTCAATCTTCTTGCCAATGACGGGCTTGGGATTGACGTAGGCGTCGGGGTGGTTGGGGTCGTGGCGGTAAAAGGCGCAGAAGGAGCAGTCGGTGTTGCAGACGTTGGTGTAGTTGATGTTGCGGTCAATGAGGTACGTGACCGTTTCGCCAGGAACCAACTGGCTGCGGCGGCTGTTGGCAGCTCGGCCGAGTTGCAGCAAATCGGCCTCGTTGTACAGAATCATGGCCTCGTCATAGCTAATTCGGCCGCCATCGGCAACCTTCGCCAAAATATCGGAAACCTCGGTAAATCCGGGCATGTCGGCGCTGTCCCCTTTGTAGTAGCCGGTGGCGTCGCTGGCGAATGAGCGATGGGGCGTGAAGGGTGAGTGTCCGTTTTGTGATGTCATCAAATCCTCCGTGTTAGTGTTGTCTCCATAAATTCCAGTTCGGCCGTATCCGGGCCGTTGGGTATCATATCCAAAAAGCGATTGAGTCCGGCCAAATCTTCGGCCGTTAAATCGAAGCGTAGGTCGTGTAAGTAGCGGCGGCAGACGCCGACGGGGACGGCAAGGGTGGGGGCATAGTCGGTGGCTATGTCGTTTATGTTTGCCAGTCCGGCCGTTTTGCTCTCGCTCAAAGCCTGGGGAATGCCTAAGGCCAGCATCTCGTCCACCGATTCGCGGCGGGCGGCCCACAAAGCGAAGGTGAAGGGCAGGCCGGTTAGCTTGAGCCATTCGTCGCCCAGATCAAAAATGGTGGGACGGCCGTAACCGCCGTCGTCATTTTTGGGCAGTTCGCGGTGCAGGAAGCCTTCCACCAGAGCAGTGTCGCCAATGACGAGGGCTGCCGCAGCAGACTGCATCATGCGGGGCAAGTCTTGGGGCATGGTGACGAAGTTGGGAGTGATGCCGTACCGTTCCCAGCACAGCACTTTGAGCAGGGCAATGCTGGTGGCGGAGTGGTTGGTCAGGGCTATGGTTTCGCCGTCCAGTTCCCGGATGTCGGGCCGCCAGCTAAAGAGCAGCACCGTCTTGACCGCCCCAAACGAAGAGATGCTGTGGCCGGGCAGGTTGATAAACTGATCGGCATGTTCGGCGGCAAAGACGGCCGAAATCGGGGCCAGGTCAATCTCCCCTGCCAGGAGCATCCGGTTCAAGGCAGTTGGCACGCCGCGAGTAAATTGGACGCCGGACGGCCGTAGTCGCTCTTCCAGATCGTACTGGAAGGGCTGTGTATTCAGATAATTAATAATACCAATTCGATAAGTCAACGTCTTATTCCTTATTGGTTCTCCCCCACCGTAACGTTGCAGGATGCAGTGCTGCCGGGCATTCGGTAGCGGTTGTTTGCTACCCAACGATAGACCCGATCTTCCAGTTGGCGGATTCCAGGCAGGTGGTAGAGATAGGTAAACGGTCTGGCCCACCAGACGAGACGCATGGCATCATTTACGGCCGATGCGCCGCCGGAAACAATATCATTATTTATGTACCAGACCTGAGTCATGCCATCTTCGGCCGTTAATCCATATTCAGCCATCAACGACAGGCTGCGCTGCCAGGGGCGAATGGTCACACGGCCGTTTGTCCATGCCTCGACCATGCGGGCAGTCCGCTCACAAAAGCCGCAGTCGCCGTCGTAGATTAGAATGTTGGATCTGTTTTGAGTCATCGGTTTCAAGTGATTGACAGCATGTTTTTCAAGAAAAGAAGCCACGAATTTCACGAATTAACACAAATTTTTTGTCTATACGGGGTTAAACGTACTCTTTGACGACATTGTAAACCGTGTCGCGTTCGACCGGGGTGCGGCCTGCGGCACGGATGAGACGCATGAGGTCGCTCCGGCGCATGTGTTCTTTGGTCTGCGCTCCGGCATCGTGGTAGATGTGTTCTTCCACAATCGTGCCGTCAAGGTCGTTGGCCCCGAAGTCCAGGCCGATTTGGGCCATTTCGGGGGTCAGCATCACCCAATAAGCTTTGATATGAGGGAAGTTGTCGAGCATAATGCGGCTGACGGCCATCGTTTTCATGTCGTCCACGCCGCTGGTCCAACGCCGCTGCAAACGACGGCCGAGTCCGTTCTCCATTGGGTGAAAACTCAAGGGAATGAAGGTCTGGAAGCTGCCCGGCTTGCCTTCGGCCAGATCAATGTCCTGCTGTTCGCGCAGGGCGACGAGATGGTGGACGCGGTGCTTGTACTCCTCAATGTGGCCGTAAAGCATGGTGGCGTTGGTCATCAGACCCAACTGGTGGGCCATGCCGTGAATGGCAAGCCAGCGTTCCATGTTGGCCTTTTCGGGGCAGATTTTGCGGCGAACGTCCCAATGGAAAATCTCCGCGCCCCCACCGGGCATAGAGTCGAGTCCGGCGTCAATCAGTTCACTGAGAATGGTGAAGTCGTCTTTGTTTTCTAGCTGGCAGAAGAAGTCAATCTCAACGGCCGTAAATGCTTTCAAATGCACCCAAGGATAGGCTTCCTTTAAGGCTCGCAGCAGTTCCACATAATAATTGAAGCCCAATTCAGGATGCAGCCCGCCGACAATGTGGAATTCGGTGATACCTTCGTCCACAGTCGGCCGAATCTTCTCGACGACGACATCCGGCATGAAGGTATAGGCCCCCGGCATGGCGTCGCTGGTGCGGGCAAAGGAGCAGAAGTTACAGTGGAAGGCGCAGACGTTGGTGGGGTTGATGTGGCGGTTCTTGTTGAAGTAGACCCGGTCGCCATGTTTGCGCTGGCGAATAATGCTTGCCATCTGTCCCAGGGCAATTAAGTCATTGCTTTCATAGAGCCGAATGCCTTCTTCGTAAGTTACCCGCTCTCCCTCGACTACTTTTTCGTAAATATCGTTGATGCTCATAAATTTCCTCACAAAAAGTGCTGTGTTTAAATGATCGGTTGATTGCCCACCTGTTATAGTTTAACTCTTAAAACAGGTAATAAATGCAAGAAACTGTTCATGTGTCATTCCGAAAGGAGCGTCATCCACTGACCCAACATTCTCACTTATAACAAGCGACTTGAGGAATCTTTCAGCTTTGACTGGTTGAGCCTTTGCTTGATACTGCCACCTGAAAGATTTCTCGCTGTTGTAGATTTTTAATTGGGAAACCGTAGGATAACCCGCTCGAAAAGACACGTCTTCATTGATTTTTCGTTTTTTACCCGGTTAATTTTTTAATCTACAAGCGGTGGGCTTGTTGATTCATCCATACCAATCAACCCACTGATCTAATCAACCTTTCTATTCATCCTTGACATTAAATAGCTGTCGGCCCATCGGCCGTCGCCGTAGGTGTGGAACCGTTTTCTTCCTTCTATTTCAAAGCCAAACTTCTCGTACAGGTGAATGGCCGCCGGGTTATCTACATTGACTTCTAATTCAACCCGTCTCAGGTTGAGCCAATTGTCGGCCAAATCTAACATTGCCGCCATTAAACGGCTGCCAATGCCCAAACCCCAATAGGCCGGGCTGACCATCATGCCCAAATGGGCGGTGTGGGCCATGCGGGGATTCTGGCTGACACCGAGGCCAATCATGCCGACCACCTGACTATCTAAATCGGCCACGAGGCGGTGGAAGCCGGACGGCCGATTTTCCACCCGCTCCTTTGACCGCCACCACTCCTGGCTGGGAAGCTGCATGGTGGTTCGGCCAACCTGGGGATAGCCCCACAACCGGTAAAGGTCGTCCACATCGTCGGGATGCAAAGCTCTGATTTTCAGCTTTTTCAGCTCCGCCTGGTCAACTTCGGCCGTTGTGGTTGCTTCTAACGGCGTTTCGGAGGTTTCGACCCCTTCAAAACCGCGCAAACGGGCCATAAACAGTTCGTCCTGGAATCGGCCGTCTCCGAAAACATTGTCCCGCATGACACATTCTTTCTCAAAGCCAAATTTCTCGTATAGATGGATGGCGGTCTTGTTGTCGGCAAAGACGCTCAGTTCAAGACGTTTCAAGTCGAGCCAGTTATCGGCCATGTTGATCAATCCGGCCATCAGAGCCGTGCCAACGCCCCGTCTCCAGTAACTATGATGAACCATCAGCCCGATCTCGCCGGTATGTTTGCGGCGTGGATTTTGAACGGCCGACATTGTCGCCGACCCAACAGCACGGCCGTCTATCTCAGCCACCAACCGGTGCTCGTGCTGGTCTTTTTGCTTGAGCCAGTTGACGGTGTCAGTAAATTCCATACTGGGAAGGTACACCAGCGTTCTGGTTACCTGCGGCTGGGAGATGATGGCATAGAGATCGGCCGCGTCGTCTGGATGGACGGGGCGAACGAGAATGCCATCAACCTTCGATTGTAGATTTTCAACTTTATATACGCGCCGCATGATTTGATTGGTTGCTCTTAAAATCAGGCTCTTCGTGATTGGTAATTGGTAATTGTTTAATCAATAAGCCCACCACGGTAAGCCATCAATCCTATTGGACAATCTCAAAACTTTGAACAATGTCTTCATATAAAGACTGGTTGCGGAGAGCCAGTTGGTCTTCGGCAAAGTAGCTGACGAGGTAAATTTCGTCCTGCCCATTGATGAAGTACAGGCGAACCCGCAGTTGATCCGGGGTGTCGAATATCTCAGCCTGGGAGGTAAACTCGACCAGGGTCGCAGGGAGGCTGTTCACAGTCAGAACGGCCGTGCGACGGGTCGTAAAATTAGTGCCGATGAGCGGCCCGGCCAGCTCTGACAACGCTTCCGGCTCTTCGGCCGCCAGTTGTGGAATCTGATCGTAGGTCAACTCATTCATAATATCGGTGGCCGATCCGGCCGTAAAAACGACCAGTTCTCCGGTATTGGTATCCACCAGATCGGGATCAACAGCCCGGCTGCGAGAAATCGTTCCGCCAATGCCCGTTTCAAATAATGTCTCAGCCCAGGAGTAGGTTTCGGCCAGATCACGAACATCCTCCGGCCAGCCAAAAACCGCCTGATTGACAACGAGCCAACCGGACGGAAAAGTAATCTGAAAACCGACCTGGTTGTTGGTATGTGTTTGGAAATCGAGTGGGGTTGGCGTGGCGATGGTGGCGCGGGTGACCTGGGGCGTGTTTGTCGGGATAGGCGTCCCTAGATTGAGGGCTGCCACCACGCGAGGCGGCAGCGCACCCGGCGCGATCAGGGCCACCAGGCCAAAGAGAATGCAGCCGATCAGGAGCAGGACGGCAATGAGGCCAAACACGATCTGCCGGCGGGTCATTGGCAGTGATCCGCCGCCATCATTCCCCGGATCAACCGCTACGCCGCCAACCAAAACTGGCTGGCGACTGCCACAGTTCGGGCAGGGTTTGCCAGGGTCTGGTATGATGTCAAAACAGTATCGGCAACGCATAATCGTCTGGTAAATGGTAATTGGTAATTGGTGATTGCAATCACCAATCAACCAATCAACCCATTACATCCTCAAAAACCGTAACTATCCCACTTTTGGTCTACAAGGTTCCGAATCGTCTCGGACATAGTGATTTCTTGGGGCCAGCCGCGTTCGTGGCCGTCGGCCTGGCCCTTGCCGGTGGCATCAATGCCAATTTTGCCGCCAAAGGAATCACGAACGGCCGAATGGTCTAACTGATCTACCGGGCCATCCACCACAACCACATCCCGCTTCCAATCTACATTGCCCAACACGCGCCAGGCTACCTCAGAAAGATTGTGAACGTCCACGTCGCTGTCTACGATGACGATGGCTTTGGTCAACATCATTAATCCCAGCCCCCACAGGCCGTAACAGACCTTAAAGGGATGGCCGGGAAAACGCTTTTTGATGCTGACGATGATAAGGTTATGGAAAACGCCTTCGGCGGGCATATTCACGTCTACAATCTCGCCCTGGAATATTCGCATGAGGGGCAAGAAGAGCCGTTCGGTGGCTTTGCCCATCCAATAATCTTCCATCGGCGGCTTGCCGACAATGGTGGTTGGGTAAATGGCGTTTTGGCGGTGGGTAACGGCCATTACATGGAAGGTTGGAAAGGTGTCGGCCGGGGTATAAAAGCCGGTATGATCCCCAAAAGGCCCTTCCAAACGCTGGTCGTTGGGGTCAACGTAGCCTTCAATGACAATTTCGGCATCGGCCGGGACTTCGAGCGGCTGGGTAATACATTCAACAAAGTGAACGGGCTTGCCGCGCAGCCATCCGGCCAGGAGATATTCGTCAATGCCGGGTGGTAGGGGAGCGCTGGCGCACCACATCTGGGCCGGGTCGCCGCCGAGAACGATGGCGGCGGGAATGACCGGCTTTTCCATCTCTTTGGCCACGCGCTCATGTTC
>JBAPRX010000486.1:0-8921 GCA_049281335.1 Promineifilaceae bacterium (SeqCode) | reverse complement strand
CCTCAAGGGGCGCTCGTTATCGGTGTCATTGCTGGTGCCATCTCCTACTACGGCGTTTCCTTAATGGAAAAAGCCAAGGTTGACGACCCGGTTGGCGCTTTCCCAGTTCATGGTTTGAACGGTATCTTCGGTGTTCTGGCAGTCGGTATCTGGGGCGTTGACGGTCTTGGCTTCCTGCATGGCGGCGGCTTTAGCCAGTTAGGCATTCAGGCTGTTGGCTTGTTGGCCTGCACTGCCTGGACACTGCCGCTCTCGTTCGCCATGTTCTTCCTCATTGATAAGACCATTGGCCTGCGAGTTTCGAGTGAAGTCGAAACGGCCGGTATTGATCTGGCTTATCACGGTATCGGTTCGTATCCTGAATTCGTTGCACCTACCGTATCAGAGGATTCAGAATCGGCCGTTACCTCATCAGGCGCGATTCCTGCCCCTGGTGACTAAGTAAGCGACCAACATATAAGCCATAATCAAGTGGTCGCTTACTCGGAAACCGTCCGTACAATACCGTTAATTTATATGCGGACGGTCATTAACTTCGAATAAAGACCTAGTTCAGCTTGTTCGGGCTGAACCAGTTACGCCGAGCAAGTAATATTGGGTTTTTAGATTTTCTTCCTCCCTAGGGAATCCTCAGATAAGGAGGGACCGTTATCTGAGGATTCTTCCTTCTCTTGCTAGTGAAGCGCCAGGCGCTTACTCTATACTCACGCCTTTTTAGATAGAGTACACAACCCCGCCTGGTTTTTATTGGGCATATTTAACAATAGACAAAGCAGAGGGGGTTGAGTACAGTGGGGAACACTTCCAGATTGGTTGAATCTCTTCAATGAAGCCAATCTTTACAAAGTAAGTTTTTACAAATTACAGGTTGTCGGGTAATTATCAATTTAAACATGATACTCAGTTATCTTCTAGTTGTCGTCCTTATCATTAGCGTCCTGGTTCTTCTTATTGAGGAACCAGCGCTTCAATATGGGCAGCTAGTGGATTAACCAGCACCAAGCACCAAGCCTAAACGCGAAATAGCGGGGCTGTCCATAAAAAGGACAGCCCCGTTTTTGTTTTTTATTGACCTTATCAAGTAAATGGAAGAGGAAATGCGTTCTGATCAATTGAAAAAGGGATATACTCGCGCACCCGCACGAGCGATGTTAAAAGCGGTCGGTTTCACGGATGAAGATCTAAAACGGCCGTTAATCGGTGTCGCCAATACCTGGATTGAAATTGGCCCCTGTAACTTCCATCTGCGAAGGGTGGCGGCCAGGGTCAAGGAAGGTATCCGTGCCGCCGGGGGAACGCCGATGGAGTTCAATACCGTCTCCATCTCAGACGGTATTACAATGGGGACCGAGGGGATGAAAGCCTCCCTGATCAGCCGAGAAGTTATCGCGGATTCAATTGAATTAGTCGCCAGGGGCAATCAATTTGACGCCATTGTCGCTTTGGCAGGCTGTGACAAGACTATCCCCGGCACAGTGATGGCCCTGGCCCGCCTCGATATTCCCGGCCTGGTTCTCTATGGCGGCTCCATTGCTCCCGGCCGTTTTGAAGGCCACGATGTCACTGTGCAAGATGTCTTTGAGGCTGTTGGCGCGTATGGAGCAGGCAAGATCACGGCCGAACAACTCAAAGCCCTGGAAGATTCCGCCTGTCCGGGGGCAGGAGCTTGCGGCGGCCAATTTACTGCCAACACAATGGCAACCGCCTGTGAATTCCTGGGCATTTCCCCAATGGGCAGCGCCAGCGTCCCCGCTATGGACGGCACAAAAGACGCCGTTGCCGTTGCCGCCGGAAAGCTCGTCATGGATATGTTAGAACGCGGCCAGACCACCGGACAGGTTCTCACCAGAGATGCCATTGAGAACGCCATCATGTCCGTCGCAGCCACTGGCGGCTCGACCAATGCCGTCCTGCACCTGCTGGCAATTGCCCGCGAGGCCGGTGTTCCCCTGGAAATTGATACCTTCGACCAGATCAGCGCCGCCACGCCTCTGCTGGCCGACTTAAAACCCTCCGGCCGTTTTATGGCGACAGACCTCTATGAAGCGGGCGGCATCCAACTGGTCGCCCAACGCTTGCAGCAAGGTGGCTATCTGCATGGGGACGCCATAACCGTTACAGGCAAGACGATTGCCGAGGAAGCTGCAAAGGCAGAGGAAACGCCCGGTCAAGAAGTGGTTCGGCCGCTTGACAAACCGAGAAGCACAAGCGGCGGCCTGGTTATCTTAAAAGGCAATCTGGCCCCGGAAGGGTGCGTGCTTAAGGTTGCCGGGAGTGATATGGACTATTTTCGTGGCCCGGCGCGGGTCTACGACTGTGAAGAAGATGCTTTTGCGGCCGTTCAAAGCGGCACGATTCAGTCGGGGGATGTCGTCGTCATTCGTTATGAAGGGCCAAAAGGCGGCCCCGGTATGCGCGAGATGTTAGGCGTAACGGCCGCAATTGTCGGAGCCGGACTCAGCCACTCAGTCGCCTTATTGACAGACGGCCGATTTTCCGGTGCAACACACGGCTTGATGGTCGGGCATGTCGCCCCGGAAGCGGCCAACGGCGGCCCCATCGCCATCCTGCGCGATGGCGACTCCGTTATCTTCGACGTCAAAGGGCGTCAGCTCAATGTGGACTTACCAGACGGTGAAATCGAGGAAAGATTTAGCAACTGGCAAGAACCAACCCCACCCTACACAACTGGCGTCATGGCAAAATACGCCCGGCTGGTTTCTTCAGCCGCCCAGGGCGCGGTGACGGGATAATCTAAAGATTGGTAATTGAGTAATTGGGTAAATCAAGTGATTAATCACCAATCACCCAATTACCTAATCACCTAATTACGGCATTATGGAGGATACGATTATGTTGAAAACCGGTGCAGAGATTTTTTGGGAAAGTGTGGTACGTGAAGGGGTGGAGGTTGTCTTTGGCTATCCGGGCGGTGCAATCATGCCCACCTACGACGCCATGCTTGATTATCCGATTCATCATGTCCTTGTCCGTCACGAGCAGGGCGCATCCCACATGGCCGATGGCTATGCCCGTGCCAGTGGCAAAGTCGGCATGGCTCTGGCAACGTCCGGCCCCGGTGCAACCAACCTGGTAACGGGAATCGGCACCGCCATGATGGACTCCGTTCCCATCGTTTGCGTCACCGGTCAGGTTGCGTCCCATCTCATCGGTGGGGATGCCTTTCAGGAGTCGGACATTACCGGTATTACCCTGCCGATTACCAAGCACAATTTTCTGGTGACAAGCGCCGATCAGGTTGCGGAAGTGGTGGCC
Source organism: Promineifilaceae bacterium (SeqCode) (assembly GCA_049281335.1). Lineage (GTDB taxonomy): Bacteria > Chloroflexota > Anaerolineae > Promineifilales > Promineifilaceae > JAKEFB01. The sequence goes on along the minus strand of JBAPRX010000486.1, from coordinate 5,645 downwards.
GAAGCCTTTTACATTGCCCGAAGCGGCCGTCCTGGTCCCGTCTTGATTGATTTTTGCAAAAACGCCCAGATTGAAAAGGTGGAGTACGCTCCTCTGACCGAGCCACACCTGCCGGGCTATCATCCACCCCAACACGCACCGGCGGCCGATCTCCAAAAAGCGGCCGACCTGATAGCCGAAGCGGAAAGGCCCGTCATCCTGGCCGGGCATGGCGTTTTGAAATCCGGCGCGATGGAAGAACTTATGACCTTCGCTCTCAAGACCCAGACCCCTGTTGCCATGACCCTGTTAGGGCTGGGTGGCTTCCCTGCTTCCCACCCGCTCAGTTTGGGCATGATGGGCATGCACGGCGAAGCATATTCCAACAACGCCATTCAACAGGCCGATCTGCTCCTGGCTTTCGGGATGCGCTTCGACGACCGGGTGACTGGCAACCTCCGCACCTACGCCCCACGCGCCCGCAAAATTCACATTGAGATAGACCCTTCCGAAATTCACAAAAATGTTCGGGTGGACGTTCCCCTGGTTGGCGATTTGAAAGCCGTCCTCGGCGACTTGAACCCGATGGTTGGCCCCGGCGATCATGAAGAATGGCTGGATCAGATTGCGGAGTGGAAAGAAGATACCGTTCAACGCGATATTTTGGCCTGGCCCAATGATGACAAGCTGTATGCTTCCCACATCATTCGTGACCTGTGGAAATTCACCGACGGCAATGCCATTATCACCACCGATGTCGGCCAGCATCAGATGTGGGCCGCCCAATATTACAAACTGGAGCAACCTTACCGATTCCTGACTTCCGGCGGGGCTGGAACGATGGGCTTTGGTTTGCCCTCCGCAATTGGCGCCTGGTTTGCCCATAAGGATCGTGAAATCTGGACAATTGTTGGGGACGGCGGTTTCCAGATGACCCAGGCCGAACTGGCGACAGCCAAACTGCAAGGGGCCAATGTCAAGATCGTTATTCTCAACAATAGCTATTTGGGCATGGTGCGCCAATGGCAGGAATTTTTCTTTGAGAAGCGATACTCGGCCGTATATATGGACAACCCCGATTTTGTCAAACTGGCCGATGCCTACGGCGTCCCTGCCCGGCGAATTACCAACTGTAGCGAAATTGAAGATGCCATGCGCTTTGCCCAGGAAACACCCGGCCCGGTGCTGCTGGAGTACGTGGTCGAGATGGAAGAAGCGGTCTTCCCGATGGTTCCCGCCGGGGCAGACCTGGATGCAATGTTAAGACGGCCGATCCGCCGTAAACCGTCGGCTGTTGCCGGTGATTAATCATACGTAATTGGTAATTAGTAATTGGGTAATTAAATGCTTGTTTAGGCCAATTACCTAATTACTAATTACTCAATTACTTCTTTCGGAGGTTCCGATGAGACAAACCTTAATAGCAACTGTAGAAAACAAACCCGGCGTCCTCAACCGCGTCGCATCCCTTTTTCGTCGCCGGAATTTTAATATTGACTCTTTGACTGTCGGCCGTACCGAAAAGCCAGAGGTTTCCCGCATGACCATCGTCGTGGACAGCCGAGACACCGAGGCCCGTCTGGTAGAGGCCAATCTATACAAATTGGTCAACGTCATTGATGTGCAGGACGTTACCCTCCAACCGGCCGTATTCCGGGAACTGGCATTGATTAAGGTCGGCGCGACTCAGGAGCGGCGTTCCGAGATCATCAGTCTGGCCGACGTATTCAAAGGCAAGATCATTGATATTTGCCCCGAATCGATCATCATCCAGATAACGGCCTCTGAAGAGCGAATTGACAGCCTGATCGAACTGCTCACGCCTGTCGGTATTCTGGAAATCGTCCGCACCGGCCACGTCGCCATGACCAGAGGAACGGCCGTTGGCGTCCGCCACACCCCCGGCGCAGGCCGCAAGGTCGGCGTGAATGGACATAATGGCAAAGTAGCGGTGGGGGAGTAAATGGTGATTTGCAATTGGTAATTAGTGATAGGATTGTCCAATACCCAATCACGAATCATAAATCACCAATTACGAGTTATCGCACCGACTAATAAATATTGAGGAAGATTGAACATTTTTAGGAGTTTTCAATGGCAACAATTTATTACGACAAAGATGCTGACCTGACGCTGATTCAGGGCAAGAAGGTAGCCATAATCGGTTATGGCTCACAGGGACACGCTCACGCCCTGAACCTTTCCGACAGCGGGGTTGATGTAACCGTCGGCTTGCGCGAAGGCAGTAAATCCTGGGCTAAAGCCGAGGCCGGCGGGCTAAAGGTAGATACGGTGGCGAACGCGGCCGAATGGGCCGACACCATCATGATTCTCGCCCCCGACACCGAACAGCCTGCCATCTACGAGCAGCATATCGCCCCCCACCTGACGGCGGGCAAGACCTTGATGTTTGCTCACGGCTTCAACATCCGCTTTGGAACCGTCTCCCCGCCGGAAGATGTGGACGTCAGTATGATCGCCCCCAAATCACCCGGCCACCGGGTCCGCGAACTATATGTAGAAGGCCAGGGAACCCCCGCCCTTCTGGCCGTCCATCAAGACGCCAGCGGGAATGCCAAAGCCGAAGCGCTCTCCTACGCCTGCGCCCTCGGCACAACCAGAGCCGGGGTGCTTGAAACGACCTTTTCCGAAGAAACGGAGACCGATTTGTTTGGCGAACAGGCGGTCTTATGTGGCGGCGTCTCTGCCCTTGTCAAAGCCGGTTTTGAGACCCTGGTTGAAGCGGGATACCAGCCGGAAGTGGCCTATTTTGAATGTCTCCACGAGCTAAAGCTCATCGTTGACCTCTTCTACCAGGGTGGCCTGAACTACATGCGCTATTCCGTCTCAGACACGGCCGAACATGGCGACTACTACTCCGGTCAGAAGATCGTGACTGAAGAAACGAAGTACCAGATGAGCCAGATTTTGAAGGACATTCAGGAAGGAACTTACGCCCAAAGCTGGATTGACGAAAACAAGAACGGCCGACCCTGGTTCAATGAAGAGCGCCGCCGCCAACAGGAACACATGCTCGAACAGGTCGGCGCCAACCTGCGAAGCATGATGCCCTTCGTTAATCCCGTAACCATTCGCCCCGGAGAATAAAAACCTGTGAGCATGAACGAAGAGTCCTCGTATGCGAATGTACGCGGCAATCAAGCAAAATAATTCGTGTAATTCGTGTAATTCGTGGCTACTCTTCCAGGAGATACTTTGATGAACGACTACATCCGTATATTCGACACCACCCTGCGCGACGGCGAACAATCTCCCGGTGCAACCTTAACTTCGGCCGAAAAAATGGAAATCGGCCGTGCGTTGGCCCGCCTGGGCGTGGATGTCATTGAGGCAGGATTTCCGGCTGCCTCCCCCGACGATCTGGAAGCTGTCAAGCAGATAGCGACCGAAATTGGCAACACCCCCGGCCCATCCGGCCAGCCGCCCATTATTTGCGGGCTGGCGCGGGCCGCAAAAAGCGACATTGACAAAGCCTGGGAAGCGGTTCAATATGCCAAACGGCCGCGCATCCACACCTTCCTGGCAACCTCTCCTATCCACATGAAGTACAAACTGCGAATGGACCCGGAGGAAGTCGTTGACAAGGTCAAGGAGATGGTCACTTACGCCAAAGGGTACTGCGACGACGTTGAATTCTCCCCCGAAGACGCCGGTCGCAGCGATCCCGATTTTCTCTACCTTGTCCTGGGGGAAGCGATTAAAGCCGGAGCCACCACCCTGAACATCCCCGATACCGTAGGCTATACAACCCCAGAAGAATTCGGCAGTCTTATTGCCGGTATCGTTGCCAACACCCCCGGCGTGGAGGATGTCATTGTTTCCGTTCACTGCCATGACGATTTGGGGCTGGCAACGGCCAACACATTGGCCGGGCTGCAAGCCGGGGCCAGACAGGCTGAAGTAACTGTCAACGGCATTGGCGAACGGGCTGGAAATACTTCCTTAGAGGAAGTCGTGATGACGGTCAAGACAAGACGGCCGGTTTTCAACCTCGACACCGGCATTGACACCACCCAGATCACCCGCATCAGCCGCCAGGTCTCCAACTACACCGGCATCCCCGTCCAGCCCAACAAAGCCATCGTCGGTGCCAATGCCTTCGCCCACGAAGCGGGTATTCACCAGGACGGAATGCTCAAGCACAACGAAACCTACGAGATCATGCGCCCCGAAACAGTCGGTTTGTCCCACTCCTCCCTGGTTTTGGGCAAACATTCCGGTCGTCACGCCTTCAAGGTTCGGCTGGCCGAGTTGGGGTATGAGTTGGTTGGTGAAGAGTTGAACAACGCCTTCGCCCGTTTCAAGGAACTGGCCGACAAGAAAAAATATCTGACCGATGCCGACCTGATCGCCCTCGTCACCGACCAGTTGTACCAGGATCGGGAAATCTTTGTGCTGGATGGCTTGCAGGTTGCCTGCGGCACGATGGGGCTGCCCACCGCCACCGTCCGGCTGACCGGCCCCGATGGACAGCAGTACGTCCAGGCCGCCGTTGGAACCGGCCCGGTAGATGCGGTTTATAAGGCCGTTGATGCCATTGTCCAGGCTCCCAACACCCTGTTGGAGTTTGCTGTTCGGGCAGTAACGGAAGGGATAGATGCCATTGGGGAAGTGACCGTTCGAGTCGAAGCCGAGAATGGAAACACCCACCAACGCACCTCTCCTCAAAGTGGTTTTGTACAGGCGCGTTCTTTTGGCGGACATGGGGCCGATACGGATATTATCGTTGCCAGCGCCAGAGCCTACCTCTCCGCCCTTAACAAACTTCTGATTGCAGGCGGCAAATATGATTCCGATTCGATCAAAACGGCCGAACCGGAGGAAACGGCCGAAACCCTCGCAGCAGCCCCGGCCCAGGTGATGGTTTCATGACGATGAACGACACAGTCTGGCAAACGGCCGAATTGACCAGGAACTTCCTGGAAGGCGTGCGCGGTGCGATTCCTCTGGCCGAGGAACAGATCGCCGTCATGCTCTTTCTGGCCCATATGAGCAACACCAGTATAGAGGCATTCCTCGACTTAGGCTGTGGCGACGGCATTTTGGGACATGCCGTTCTCAGGCAGTATCCAACGGCCGTTGGCGTCTTCGCTGACTTTTCCCCGCCAATGCTGGCAGCAGCCCGGAAACGGATGGCTGACAACGACCAGGCCGTCTTTATCGAATCTGATTACGGCAAAAAAGCGTGGCTCTCCCAAATGGCCCCCTATACTCCCTTTAACCTCATCGTATCCGGCTATTCCATCCACCACCAGCCGGACAAACGCAAAAAAGAGCTGTATGCCGAACTGTACGACCTGCTTGCGCCGGGCGGCCTCTTCCTCAACCTGGAGCATGTCGCCTCCCACACAGATTGGGGCAAGCAAGTCTTTGACGACTATTTCGTCAACAGCCTCTACACCTACCACCAGCACAACGGCAGCGGCCAATCGAAAGAGCAGGTGACGCAAAACTACTATAACCGGCCGGATAAAGCAGCCAATATCCTGGCCCTGGTCGAAACCCAATGTGATTGGCTGCGTGAGATTGGTTTCAAGGAAGTGGACTGCTTCTTGAAAATATTTGAACTGGCTCTCTTTGGCGGAATTAAGTGATTGCCCAGTAATTACGAGCCGGTACCCGGCCATTTATTTGTGAACAAGTAT
>JBAPRX010000485.1:0-2861 GCA_049281335.1 Promineifilaceae bacterium (SeqCode) | reverse complement strand
ATTATGGGGAGCATAAAACGTAAAACGTTTTACGCCTTACGTTTTGCCCGCTCCAACACCCCATCAATAAAGGCCTCCGCCACCCCAAAATAAGCCCTCTCATCCCGCAGCTTCTCCCAATCAAGTGACACGGCCGTCTTTTCCTGCATCACGTCAATCAAATGTCGGCCGTTTTCAAACGCCTCCAGACACGCCACCTTAACCAACGCCTTCGCCTCCATCCGGCTCATAAAAGCCGGGGCCAAAGCAAAGGTCACAGCCTCCGCCAGCATCAGCCCATTCGAAGCAGCAACATTTTCCCCCATCCTGGCCTCGTTGACGACCAGATTTCCACTAATGAAAGCCGCTTTTCGCAGCGCAACGGCCGTTAACGCCACCATCTGCGGCAAAGTCAACCACTCCATCTGCCAGCCACCTGTCCCCCGTTCATGTTCCTGTATCAACGCCTGGTGCATCCCCGATAAGAGCGAAGCATTCGTCCGGGCAGCAGCAATAATCAACTCACTAATGATGGGATTACTTTTCTGAGGCATCGTACTGGAGCCGCCGCGTGTGGGATCGGCCGTTTCCCGCACCTCCCCAACCTCCGACTGAGCCAGCAAAATCACATCCTGGGCCATCTTCGCCAGAGAGCCGCTAACCAGCGAAAGCCAGCCTGCCAGTTCCGCCAGCGTATCCCGCTGCGTGTGCCAGGGCATCAGCGGCACATTCAGGTTAAGTTCAGCCGCCATCGCCGCTTGCACGGCCGTTCCCCGCTCCCCCAATGCCGCCAGCGTTCCCGCCGCCCCACCAAACTGCACCACCAACAGCCTCGGTTTCATCTCCGCCAGCCGTTCCCGGTGACGCAGCAAAGGGGCCAGCCACCCCGCCGCCTTCAACCCAAAAGGAATCGGCAAAGCCTGTTGGGAATGGGTCCGCCCCGCCATTAACGTCTTGCGGTGACGGTCGGCCAAGGCTGCCAGTTGGTCAATAACCTGATCCAACACCCGCGCCAGGACAGATAACGCCGCCCGAATTTGCAGTATCCGGGCCGTATCCACAATATCCTGGGTCGTTGCCCCCCAATGGACAAAATCGGCTGCTTCCCCACCAACGCGGGGACGAAGCTGGCGTACCAGTTCAATGACCGGAACGCCAGCTTTGTCCAGCTCCTCTTGCATCTTGACAAAATCAATCTCTAAGGCAGCCGCGCTTTGCACAATCTGCGCCGCCGCATCAGCAGGTATCACGCCAAGCCGTCCCTGGGCAATCGCCAGAGCAGCCTCCACATCCAGCATATACCGCACAAACTGCTCATCAGAAAACTGCGCCGCCACCTCTTCATCACGAAAAAGCGGTGCAAACATAAACGAGTCTGTGGGTGAAAACGCCATCACTATCCTTCAGAAACCACAGTCAACAAAAATTCCCAATCACCAGCGGTGTCCTCTCCCGCCAATCACCAATTACCAGCCGTGTCCTTTACCGCCAATCACCAATCACCAATTACCCAATTACCAATTACCAATCCCCCATCACTCCCCCCAAACCTCTCTAGCAATATTCACAATCATCTCCAACTTCGCCCATTGGGCCTCTTCCGTCAGTTCATTACCATGAACGGTGCTGGAAAAGCCACATTGAGGGCTGAGGCACATATTCTCCAGCGGCATATACTTCGCCGCGTCCTTGATACGGCCGATAATGAACTCTTTCGGTTCCAACTCGCCTCGCTTAGAAGTCACAACCCCTAACACGGCCGTCTTATTGTCCGGCATAAAACGCAGTGGAGAGAAATCACCGGAGCGTTCATCGTCGTATTCGAGGAAGAAAGCATCCACATTCAACTCGTTGAACAAAACCTCCGCCACTGGCTCATAACCGCCTTCAGCAAACCAGGTGCTTCTGAAATTGCCCCGGCACATATGAATTCCAACGGTGAGGTCGTCAGGACGGCCGTCAATGACCGAATTAATCAGCTCGGCGTACGTATGAGGCAGTTCGTTCGGGTCGTCGCCCCGTTCAATCGCCCCCTGTCGCATCTTGGGGTCACACAGATAAGCCAGGTTGGTATCATCCATCTGGATATAACGGCAGCCCGCCTGGTAAAGGGCATCCAATTCATCCCGGTAGACCTGGGCCAGGTCTTCAAAAAACTCGTCCAGGTCGGGGTAGGCGTTAATGTCAATCGCTTTTCGGCCGCCCCGAAAATGGACCATTGTCGGCGAAGGAATTGAGACCTTCGGCGTCCTGGTAGTCACGGACTTCAAATAATTAAAGTCGTCTACCTGGATATTTTTGTCATGGTGCAGCTTACCGGTTACAGCCAGGCGGGGAGGAGTGAACTCCCCCTTCTTCTTCGCATTAGGATTGGCAGCAATAGCCCCGCTGACCGTGACGCCGCCAACCTGCTCCAGGAAATCAGTGTGAAACATAAAACGCCGGAATTCACCATCCGTGATGCCTTGCAGACCGACGCTCTCTTCCTTCTTCACCGCGTCACGAATCCATTCATCTTCGGCCGCTCTCAATTCGGCCGCTGTAATGTCACCGGCCGCATACTGGTCTCGCTTTTCCAACAACGGCTTGGGCCGCAGCAAACTGCCGACATGGTCGGCGCGAAACGGGGGATTTGTCTTAGACATAGTTTATTCTCCTCTATAGTTAGTTGATCAGGTCAATGGCCTACCTGCCGCAGGCTTGTTGATTAAGCCGATTTGGTCCATTTATCCAATCACCAGCGGTGTCCTCTACCGCCGGTGTCCTCTACCGCCGGTGTCCTCTACCGCCGGTGTCCTTTACCGCCCGGTGTCCTTTACCGCCCGGTGTCCTTTACCGCCCGGTGTCCTTTACCGCCCGGTGTCCTTTACCGCCCGGTGTCC
>JBAPRX010000484.1:0-7719 GCA_049281335.1 Promineifilaceae bacterium (SeqCode) | reverse complement strand
CGGCAGTGTAAGGTTTGTGTCCATTATGACGTAGAGAGAGGTGCTGCCTTCGCCAAAGACAGCACCTCTACCAATCTCAGGAATGCCTTTTCAAAAACCGGTTTGAACAACCGGTTTTTTTTCATTGATAATTGGAAAAATATTCCCCAATCTCGCCTTTTCCAAAGTGAGGCATATGGTACAATAGTCCTACCAGTTAGAGGGAACAGGATAAAAATGGCCGAAAGGGACAAGGAATTGGCGGAGGTTCTGGCAATTGTCAACCGCAAAGGCGGTGTTGCCAAAACAACGACTGCGATAAACCTCGCACACGGTTTGTCGCGGAAATTATTGCGCCGGGTGGATGCCTCTCAACTTGAACAGGTTGAAGAAAAATTAGACGACACAACACGGGCCGAGCGCCTCTTCCAATACGAAGATTACTATTACTTTATTGTCGGTCATGTCCTGCTAGTAGATTTTGACGCTCAAGGCCACTGTGTTCGGGGGTTGGGGCTGGAGCCAGGGCAGGCCGATGTGGGCGATGTCTTGTCGGCCCACCAACATATCACTCAGGCCGTTATTTCGGCCGACCGCTCCGCAGATGGATTTCCCCGTCCCAATCTTTGGGTGCTGCCCTCTTCCGATAACCTGGAGCGGGTAAAAGAAATTTTGCGCCGCCATTCTTACGGCCGAAACATTGCCCAATATGGCTTGTTTGCCGACGATGATGAGATTAATCGGGAACTGCTGGGGGTGCTGCAAGACAGTCTCGGACTGGCGATTGAACGATTTTCCTATATCATATTAGATTGTCCACCGGCCCTGGATGCCTTTACCCAAGCAGTCTATCGTTTCTCCGACGCGGCCATCGTTCCGGTAAAGGCAGACTATTTCAGCATGGCCGGGACCGACCTTCACTTGACGAATATTCAGGAGGCCCAGTTAAGAGGCATTGATATTCGTATTCATACGATTGTTCCTACCTTTTTTGTATCGAGACAGCGGTTGGACCAGCAGATGTTGGAAGCGTTGAAAACCACATATGGAGATCGGGTAAGCGAACCGATTCCCCGCAGCCAGGCAGTTGCCGAAGCACCGGCCTATGGCAAGACAATCTTTGAGATCGATCCCCGTTACCAGAACCCGGCAACGGTCGCATACCAGTCTTTAGTAGACAGAGTATTCTATGGCTAAAGAAAAACCATCTTCTAAGCGCTCCCCGAAAGCAAAAGATAAAACGGCCGATCTAGATCCATTAGGTGACCTGGCCCCCTTCGACCTTGACGAATTGGCAGACGAGAAAAGTCGTTCGTCTGTAGGGACAAACAAACCAATTTCTCCTTTGGGAACACCGCAGCCGGTAAAGCGAATAGACCCAGAGGCAACCAATCCCTTGTTGGCGGATGCCCGCCGCCGCATCGAACAGTTAGAACAGGCATTATCGGCCGAACAAATGTCGAGACAGGAGGTCGAACGGAAAGCCTATCAGTTGGAAGCCTCTGCCGCTAGAGCGGAAGAACTGGCCCGGCAGTTGGAACAGGAACATGCAGCCCGAATGGGATTGGAGCGGATGTTGTCGGCCCTGGAGGTTGAAGTCAAAAACGTTCGGGAATTTAAGGAAGCCCTGGAGAATGAACGAACGACCCGACTGGAGCTGGAACGACGGACGGCAACGCTGCAGATGCAGGCCGAGCGAGCCAACGAGTTTGCGACGCAGTTAGCCGAAGAACGCCAGGCTCATGTCGATCTGGAACGAGAGCGGGCGACGTTAAAAGCCGAATTAGACCATGCCAAAAAGATCGAAACCCTCCTGACAGAAGAGCGACAGGCGCGGGCAAATGCCCAACTACGTGCGTCAACGGCCGAAGCCAAACTATCCAGATTAGAAGGAGAGTTTGAAGCCCAAAATCCCAGGAGCGGCTCAATTTTTGACCGCTTTCGTGGCCGATAAAAAACTTAGCCCCTTAGCGTCTTTGTGGTAATCATTTTCTGAGGAAGGAAAATAAGCTCCCCCCTGGCTCTTCTGTGGCTCCCCAGCAGTGACAGGGATAACCCTGCCGGCCCCTGCGAAGGTAGGCTTGGCCTGCCTTAACTCCCAACTAATTCCCTCCCTTGTCTAATTAACAACCGGCGGCTGTTTCTCTCCGTGATAACCATTACCCATACGTCGAAGTCAACGTCGTATGGATAGGGCAGGGAGAGAATATCAAGCGCAGTACACTCGGCCGATTGCTTGATCAACGCCCGCACTTCATGAATCAAAAAGCCCTTTCGCATGAACAAAGCCCCTAACCATCGCTGAATCTGTGCTATTAGCGGCTGCCAATGTTCTTGAGAGTGAACTATCTGAAGCTGGTAGAGACGACCAGCTAAAGAATTGTAATTGTCGGCGACAGTGTAGATATATTGTTCCAACGTGTGTTCATCGTTGGCTAGGAACGCTGCAATACGGCCGCGATCCATGTTGTCGTAGATTATCGGCCGAATCTGATTCGCTGTTTGTGGGTCGAACTGATGTAGAATTCTCTCAATCTCTTTCTCGTTCTGGCTGACCATGTAATCTCCTGTAGAACGATTCAACAAATTTGCTCAACGCAGTTGTCTCTTAAACCCGCTAGTCATAAACTTGACCCAGCGCCAGCAGTTGGTCTGCAAAGGTTTCTACGGTCTGGTTTTCCTGGGAAATAAAATAACCACTGTCTATCAAAGCGGCGAAGCCATTTGAAGAGATTAACTCTTGACTTTTCATGGCCGCAGCGATACGTCCTTCGTTGTACACTGTAGCTTCTAAGAGTTCATGAATACGCGGATCGGCCGATAAACCTGCCAGACATTGCCTGCCACCTGGGATAAGCACTATTCGCGGTTTAGTGGATGCGGCTCGAGCAACTGTTTGATCTGGCCGCACCATCAATCCATGCTGTCCGCGAACCATCCCCGATGTTAGACCCACTAATGAAACCGGCAGCCCTGCCTCTCGTAAGTGAGCCAGGCAATAGATGACAATCCCTTCTTCAAATCCTGGGGCCAGTAAGATGAATATCTTGTCATTTTCAATCATTTTCTTTTCGCTAATCATCTTACCCCCTTATCCAATGTTTTAATCTTGATAGCCGCATTATAAAAGATCATTAACCAGCCGATTTGCCAGGTTTCTGCGCTCCTCTGCGTTTTTTTGCGATTTTCTTCGGAAACGGTTGCTTATTTACCAAAAAGTGGAGAATCGTCTTAGAAGCAGAAAGGAAATCGCTCAAAAAGACAGAACCGCGAAAATTAAATAGTATGGTATATTTGCCCAATGAGAATCGCACCTCAACTTGACCGCGAGGAATTAGCCAGGAACGTTCACAGTGCTCTCCGCGCCTGGTCAAACACACAAGGTACTCCCGAGGACTATCTCGAAGATCTGCTTTTGGTGTGGGAAAGCCGGAGACAATATGAGCAACAAGAGCAGAGCAGTGCCATGAGGCTTGCCACCAATGCGGTTCTTTTGAAGGCTCTTGAAGCCCTGGCTAATCAGGATGCAGAAGCGGCCGAAATCTTGTCCGCCCGTTTCCCAGATAACCAGACCCTGTATGCTGTAGCAAATAAACTGAATGTTAGTGACTATGCCGTCAGCCGAAGACAAAAGGCTGCTATTGAGGTACTGACCGACGTTATTTTGGATCGTGAATGGCAGCGTCGGGAAGAGATGGCCCAGATGTTTCAGGCAAATCTGCCACCTGCCTCCTATCGGGAGCTTTTTGGAGTTGAAGCAGCTCGCGCAAAACTATTAGAACAACTCTTAAACCCGGATGCTCGCTGGGTTGTTGCCATTGTTGGGATGGGAGGGATAGGCAAGACGGCCCTGGCAGATGCAGTGGTTCGTGAGGCGATTAAGACCTTCTATTTTGAGTCGGTTGTCTGGCTGCGGGTTGAACCCCAAACCATGAGCGGCCGTTCTCTCTCTCCAGAAGTAACCTTCAATAATCTCATTGCCGAATTGTTAAACCAGTTACGGCCGGATTCGCGGATTGTCGTTCCCCAACAACGTTTGGTCGAAGTGCGCCGAATCTTGAAAAGCAGTCCGCATCTGATCGTTGTGGATAATCTGGAAACGGAGACAGATACAGCTTATCTCCTTGCCCACCTGAGCGATCTGGCTAATCCTGGGAAGTTCTTACTCACTTCCCGAACCAGAGCGCCAAATGAAACAGTAGCTTATCATTTCCCGGTTGATGAACTCTCTCTTGAAAGCGCCATCCAACTGCTCAAGCATCATGCAGCCAGTATGGGTATAACGGTAATGAATGAGGCCACAACGGCCGATCTCAAAGCTATTTATGACGTTACCGGCGGCAATCCTCTGGCCTTAAAGCTGGTTGTAAACTTGCTTGATGTGCAGTCACTCCCCCAGGTGCTTGAAGGGTTGATTCAAAGCCCAACGGGGCCTGCTGAAGCCCTGTATCGGCGAATTTATCAGCAGACCTGGCAAACACTAAGCGAAAGTGCCCGGCAATTGTTGAAATGCCTACCGCTGGTTGGTAGCAGTGGGGCTGATTCGCACTATCTACAGATAATAAGCGGCCTATCGGAGAGTCAATTGTGGCCCGCGATACAGGAGCTTCGCACCCGTTCACTACTTGAGGTTTGGGGATCCCTTCACGACAAAAAATATGGCATTCATCGTTTGACCGAGACCTTCTTAAAAATTGACGTAATCCGTTGGCCGACCGAGTAGCCAACATCTTAATGCTCACTCGCTGTATTCTTTAACTCCAACCACCAGTTCATGTCCCCCCAGGAAGTTGACCCTTTTTTTATTCAACAGTTGAAAATCGTTCTTGAACACTGGCAGGAGGAGGCTACCTTACAGGATAAGGAAGTCCTGAGTAGACTGGATAACAGCCGCCAGAATCTTTTCCACATCGTTAACTTGGGTTTGGAACATTCATACACCCAAACGGCCGCTGCCCGCCTTTCTCTGGCTGTCTTTCTGTTGGTGGAACGGCGAGGTTACTGGGTGGAGTGGATTCCGGTTTTGGAGCAGGCTATTGACCTAAATGGTGAACAGCCATCTTCGCTGATGTTTGACTTGTACAATCGCCTGGGGCAGCTTTACCGTTGGGATCGCCGGATAAAAGATGCTATAAAAGCTCATCAGTCGGCCGAAGGCGTTGCCCAACAGTTATCTGACGACTTTTTCCTGGCAAATGCCTGGGCCAATTTAAGTGAGGACTACAATCAGATTCGCCGATTTGATGAGTCTGAAAAATTCGGTCTTCTGGCGCTTGAGAAGTTTGAAGAACTTGCGGTTGACAAGAAGTGGTCGGCGACTGTCTACAACAGCCTGGGAATGAATGCAATGAATCGTGGGCAATTAGAAACGGCCGAGGCCCGGTTGAGTCAAGCAGTGGTGTTATTCCGGCAGTTGGATGATTCAGTGAGATTGGCGCGGGTGATTTACAATTTGGCAAACCTCTTGCGAGCGACCAAAAGATTTGAAGAAGCGTTGATTTTGTATGAGGAAGCGGCCGATATTTTGGGGGATGAAACCCGAACCCATGACTTGGTAGCAGTTCACATTGCTTTAGGCGGCGTAAATTATGATTTAGGACGGCTATCGGCTGCGGAATCTGCTTTTAGAAAGGCGCTTTCTCCAGATTCTAGCAATTTGGGATATACTTATTACCAGGCTTTCGCCTTACAAGGGTTGGGGAATGTCTTGCTTAAGATGGAGCGGTATGAAGAAGCGGAACCACTTTTAGAAAATGCCATTACCTACTGGCAAAAATTAGACGCCGAGCTTTATCTCGTTAACTCTTTAGGAACCCTGGCGGAAACGGCCGTCGCCAAACATGATCTACCGCGGGCTGTTGGCCTCTATGAAAGAGCGATCTTTATCCTCAAAGAAAACCATCAAAACGATCCTTATGGACAACGGTTATTGACAGAACTGACCGGGCAGCTTCAAGCGTTGTTGAATAGCCCCCCGGAGGGCGGGGGAACCTGATTCTCCAGGGGGCACACTTAACTCACCAATACGTTACCCACAGACAGGAATGTCTGGAGTTGGGCAGTCGCCAGCATGCGTGGGTCCGACGAAAACAAACAGGGCGACGAGCGCCATAACGAAGAGCGCTATGCTGAGAGCCCGGATAGACCTCGGGTCAACTTTATACAGCATCTTGATCTCACCTCCTTAGGGGTGGGCTTCCTGAGGTGGCGCGCCGGACTGTTACCAGTCCTCCCATGGGAGCTCAAGATGGCAACCGATTAAGTTATAAAAATTCAGCTTAAGCTGCTTTCAGTCTACACCTGATCAAAGAAGATAGCCTGACAGAACCATTTGGTTATTCTGAGAAATTTCTGAGGTAAAATTGATAGTTATTTTCAGGTATGAGGAAGATAATTAGCAGCGCTGACTAAGATTTGTAAGATAAAAAATATTTGGATAATGTTGTGAAATTGGGAAGGAGCGAACTAAGGAGAAGTTATGAAAATCGCTGTGTTAGGTGCTGGGAATATTGGCCGAACGCTTGGCCTGAAGTGGGCTGCAAAAGGCCATGAAGTCATATTTGGGGTGCGGGACGTGAATGCGCCGAAGGTAAAGGCTATTTTGTCACAGGCAGGTGAGCATGCAAGTGCTGCATCGGTTGAATCGGCCGTTTCAACAGGGGAAGTCGTCGTCTTTGCCATTCCGGGACGGGTGATGGATGAGACGGTCGGCCTCATATCAGCGCAGTTGGCGGGCAAAATCGTGATTGATGCCACCAACAATGTTGGCGCGGCCGTTTTGAATAATCTGTCAGCCTTCATCACCCATTCGGCGGATGTTCAATATTTTCGCGCTTTTCATTCATTGGGTTGGGAGAACTTTGACAACCCAATGGTGGGAGGAATGCCGGTTGACCTCTTCTATTGTGGGGATTCTGGTGAGGCACAGACGGCCGTTGATGGCCTGATTGCGGATATTGGCTTACGGCCGATTTACCTTGGCGGGCGGGAGCAGTTGACGGCAGCAGATGGACTGACCCGTTTGTGGTTTGCGCTCGTTATGGGCCAGGGACACAGCCGTCGTCTGGTGTTTAAGATGCTTGAGGATAAATAACGCGAAAACGTTCGCAGATCAGCGGCATCGTTTCACTAAACTGACGGCCGATAATGGGAAGCATGCGGCTAAAGAAATCATGGTGGGCTTGACGCCAATAGGCCAGCGAGCGATCCCCTTCGCCTTCTTCATAGGCAAATTGGGCTTCTACTTCGTTGTAAGCTTTGATTGTCACCTCAATAGTCTCGATAATGCACAGCGGCTGCTCCCGACCGTCAGTAACAATACTTAAATCACCGACTTGAGGGACGGATTCATTTTCAGCTTCATATTCCCAAACTGCCGAACAGGTGGCGGTTTTAATGCCGTTCAGAACAAGACGGCCGAGTTCTTCCGCCATCTCCGGGCTGTCCCCAAACCCCCATGCTTCCGGCAGCTCAGACGGAAATGATTGCCTGTTTGGTAAGGTGTCTAAAAAGTCATTCCAGAAGGCTTCAATTTTCTTCTGACTATCCATGTAAATGTCCTCTTGTCGGGGCGTTGTACACTGGCTGCTAAGAACCTTCTGTAGCTTCTATTGTAATAGGGATTCGGGTCTCACCCACTAATTCGAGGTCATGTCCTTGATAGGCGGTGGAGATAGCCGTCAGTTGAAGGAAATATTCTCCCGGTTCGACATCCTCAGGGACAAGAATCCAGGTTGAATA
>JBAPRX010000483.1:0-4007 GCA_049281335.1 Promineifilaceae bacterium (SeqCode) | reverse complement strand
CAATGACCCGCATCGGCCGTTGGAAGGGACTGGCCCGATATTCAGTCTGTTAGAGGTCCAATATCTGCCGGTAGTGAGAAAGCCGTAAAGGTGTCGCTTTCAATAATTGCCGTGATGTAATGGAAATGGGGTAATTGAGTAAATGGGTGGTTGTGGCTGCCTGTTACTCAATTACCCTTGCAAACCTCAGTCGTTAAGTGAATGGAAATGGTTGAAGAACATCTTGACAAACCAATTGTGGGTTCAGATGAATTGTGGAAAAGGTCGGCCGTTGGCGGGTCGGCCGTTATGGCGTGGTTGGAGAATGTGAAGGGACTGTTTAATCAGATTGCCCGTTCTTGTATTTGGGCTGCAAGCTGGGTATGGGTTCCTTTGTTGGCCTTTACCATTACCCGCATCGGGATTGTGGCAGTTGCCTACATCTCGCAGGGCATCCTCATCGAAGGGGCTTCTACCCCACCCTACCACATCCGGCCCAACAATATTTTGCTAGATGCTTTTGGCAGCCGCTGGGATACCGGTTTTTATTTGAGCATTGCCGATGAAGGATATTTTTTTCAGGGCGTTGATTTGCCGTCGGTAGCATTCTTCCCGCTGCTCCCCCTGCTCATTCGAGCTGTTGCCCCTCTGATCGGGGATAATCTAACGGCGGGGCTGCTGATCACAAATGTCGCTTTGCTGGTAGCGATGATGCTTTTTTACCGGCTGGTTGAGATGCAGTGGGGTAAATCGGTGGCAGGTAAGGCTGTCTGGTACCTGTTGCTATTCCCAACGGCCTTCTTTGGTTCCGCAATCTATACGGAATCGCTCTTTCTCCTGACGGCTATCGGGGCGCTTTACTTTGCCCGAAAAGGGTATTGGGAGAGTGCGGCTTTATTGGGGATTGCTGCCTCGGCTACACGGTTGATTGGCTTGATTGTGGCCCCAATGCTCCTTTTGGAGTGGTCGATGCAGCGGCGGGCGGCGAAAACAGACCCGGAACAAGAACGGCCGTCGCTCAAAGCACTTCTCGCGCCAATATTATCACCGCTGGGAACAGCCGCTTATATGCTTTATCTCCAACTCGCCTTTGGCGACCCGTTGGCCTTTGCCCGTGCTTCGGCCGCCTGGGACAGACAACCCCAATCTCCACTGACGATGATCGAGGGGCTGTTCCGAACACCAGTGGGCGGCTGGGCCTCAGCTTTGGCGTCGGGACAGATAAACCCGAACGACTGGATAGATTTCCTGGCAGTTGTCGCTTTTCTGGTAATCGGGTTCATCCTTCTCTACCAGCGACGGTGGAGCGAGAGTGTTTTTGTCTTGTTAGGCGTCCTGATTCCCTTAAATTCCGGCCTGTTGATGAGCCAGCGCCGGTATATGTGGGTGCTGTTTCCGGCATTTATCTTGTTGGCCCGATGGGGCAATAAATATTCCTGGCTGGATAAGACGATAACGGTTTTGTCCATCTTTGGGTTGGCATTTTTTACGGCATTGTTTGCCAACTGGTATTGGGTAGCTTAGAAAACGTAATGGATGGAAATGATCGGTGAGATTTTGGGAAAACCTAAAGGTGGGCGTTACTTTTTTGGCAGTTATGCGACTTTAAGTAGGTAATGCAACAAAGGAGGCCTGGTCCACTCTATTCGCCGCTTGGGTGCGGCGCAGCAATCCTGCTGGTGCTTGTGCTGGCGGGAATTCTTTATTTTCGCGGCGGCGGGCCGTTTAGCCCTGGCCTGCTGACGGAGGCTGCCCCGCGCCAGGAACCGCTGAACGGCTTCCACAATCACGCTGAATTCGAGGGAGACTGCGGCCAATGCCACGCACCCTGGCAGGGGATTACGGCCGAACGGTGCGAAACCTGCCATGTGGTCGTTGCTGAAGAGAGAACCAACGGACAGGGATTGCACGGCCGTTTGCATGACACCGCCCGCTGTGAAAACTGCCATACGGAACATAAAGGGCGCGATGCAAATATTTCTTTACTTGCGCTTTCCAACTTTGAACATGATCGGCTGACCGATTTCAGTTTGGCAAAACATAAGGAGAATTTCGACCAGACGGCGATTGAATGTCAGGACTGCCATCTGGAAAATCAATTTGTAACGACGGCGGTGGATTGCGTTAGCTGCCATACGACCGGCCAGCCGGAGTTCGCGCCAACCCATGCTGCTTTGTTTGGTGATGATTGTTTTGCCTGTCATGACGGCCGTGACACCATGGTAAATACCTTTAATCATGACGATTTCTTTGTTTTGGATGGGGCGCATACGGCCGTTGAGTGCGCTGACTGTCACACCAACCAGATCGCTGCCGGAACGCCGACAACGTGCGCCGGATGCCACGAGGAACCGGCCGTTCATGCCGGACTGTTCGGAACGGACTGCGTACGCTGCCATACAACAACGGCCTGGACGCCTGCTCAACTGACCCGCCACACCTTCCCTCTGGATCATGGAGGTGAAGGCCAGATTGCCTGCCAGACATGTCACACGACAAGCTATGCTGACTATACCTGTTACAACTGCCACGAACACGAACCGGCCGACATTGCCGAAGAGCATATCAAGGAGGGGATCACAGAGTTTGAGGACTGTGCTGCCTGTCACCCGACGGGGCTGAAAAAGGAGGCGGAAAACTGATGAGACGCGCATTATTGCTTTTTACGGCCTTACTTCTCCTGCTGGTGTTCATCATTGGCGGGTTAGCTTATCTTGCCGAGCGTCATCCCCTGATGCCGGGAGATGGATTGTATCCGGTGCAGCGTTTTGCGGAACGGCTGCAAGAGAAGGTGGCTGCTGGAGGGACGGAAAAGGCCGATTTTTTGCTGGATATGGCCGGGCGACGGTTGGAGGAGCTGGCGACTGCCACGACAGTTGAACGGCAGGCATTGGCGGCAGACTATTTTAGCCTCTCGTTGGCAGAAGCGGTGACGGCCGTGTTGGATGCTCCTTTAGAGGAACGCGGACGCCTTTTACAGCGATTGGATGATTTGTTGATCCGGGCCGGAGGCGTGGTGGCACGATTGGAAGAAACGGCCGAGATTCAAACACTGGCTCAGATGATTACTGATTTACGACAGGCAACCAGCCCTGGGGAACTGGAGGTGGCCGTCATAGATGGGCCGCAGCCGAGTTCAACAATTGCAGCCGAGATGGTCCCCTTTTTAGGGGACGATTTTGACCACGGCTTCTTTGCCCTTCAAGGGGGACATGATGAGGTGGCATGTAATGACTGTCATACAACGGGCCAATATGCCGGGACGCCAACAGAATGTCTGGCCTGCCATCTGGCTCCCTCCGATCATTATGAGGGAGATTGTATTGACTGCCATAACATTGATGCCTGGGAGTTGGTGTCATTTGACCATGCGAACGCCGAGAACTGTCTAAATTGCCACCAGAAACATGCGCCGCCGGCTCATTATGAAGGGCAGTGTTCCAACTGCCATCTCTCAACCGAAAACTGGCTCATCATTACTTTTGATCACACTGGCTTGACGGACTGCCAGGGGTGTCACGAAACGGATCTGCCGATTCCTCATTATCCTGGGCAGTGTTCGACCTGCCACGTGTCGGATGGATGGAAACAGGTTTCTTTCAGCCATGCTGGTTTTCCCAACTGCACTAACTGTCATGTCCCGGACACACCTCCCAACCATTACCAGGGCCAATGTTCAAACTGCCACCTTTCAACGGAGAACTGGCTGAGTATTTCATTTGACCATACCGGCCTGACGAACTGTCAGGGGTGTCACGAATCGAATCGGCCGATTCCCCACTATCCGGGCCAATGTTCGACATGTCATGTGACGACAGGATGGCAGCAGGTCAGCTTTAATCATAGCGGCTTCACCGACTGCGTTAGCTGCCATAGTAATAAAGCCCCTGCCAACCACTATCCAGGCCAATGCTCTAGCTGTCACAACACAAGTAACTGGCAGCAGGTGAACTTTAGCCACAACGGGTTTAACGACTGCGTTGGTTGTCACGGCGGCCACGCTCCGGCCAACCATTTCCCCGGCCAAT
>JBAPRX010000482.1:0-4078 GCA_049281335.1 Promineifilaceae bacterium (SeqCode) | reverse complement strand
GGTGGCTCTGGCAGCGACTCGGTCAATGCCGACGCTTTGGATGGCAGCGGCGTTAACAACGCCAACTTCGGCACACCGCCGGATGGCGCTAATCCTCGGATGCAGATGTACCGGGCGACCTATCCGTTTGGACAGGCTGTGACGGTGACGGCTCCCATTACGCTGACCGGTACCTACACGGCCAATCCTTCCAACAATGGTGGCGAGGCAATGGGACTGTCTGGAGACATTGAACTGGTTGTTGACGGTACGGCTCCAAATGACGATGCCTGCGAGACTGTGACGAATGATTTGACCGGTAAGATTGCTTTGATTGTCTGGAGCGGCGGTTTGTGCAACTCCAGCGTCTTTGTGTTGAATGCGGCCAATGCTGGCGCGATTGCGGCGATTATCGTTGATAATACACCGTTGCCGCTGACGAACTTTGGTGGTAATGCGGCGATTCCATCGGTGGCGATTGGTTCTGATGATGGACAGGCGTTCATCGACGCTTTGAACAACAATACGGTTACAGGTTCTATTGGTCATAATCCGATACCGGGCTATGACCGGGACACGGACATGGATGCCGGTGTTATGGCTCATGAGTATGGACATGGTATCTCGAACCGTCTGACGGGCGGCCCATCTACTGCTAGCTGCTTGGGCAATGCCGAGCAGATGGGTGAGGGATGGAGTGACTTGCAGACCTTGATGATCCATGCTCACTCTGGCGACACGTCGACCACCCCCCGCGAGACTGGTGTGTGGTCGCTGGGTGCCGGTATTGCCGGTATCCGAACCTACCCCTATACAACGGATATGGGTGTCAACCCGCACACTTACGACGCCATCAAGACCAACACTGAAGTCCATTATGTTGGCGAAGTTTGGGCCTCTATCGTCTGGGAAGCTTACTGGAACATGGTTGACGCACATGGCTTCAACCCGAACATCTATGATGATTGGACGACCGGTGGTAACAACCTGATGTACCAGCTAATGACCGATGGTATGAAGTTGCAGCCTTGCTTGCCCGGCTTTGTAGACGGCCGAGATGGTATCCTGGCGGCTGATATGGCCTTGACCGGTGGTGCGAATCAATGTGCGCTCTGGGAAGGTTTTGCGAAGCGCGGTCTTGGCTACAGCGCTGATGAGGGCAGTCCCTTTAGCGCCACTGACGGTACGGAAGCGTTTGACTTACCGCCTGCTTGCGGTGGTCCTGGCATTGTTATAGAGAAGTCGCCAGCAACGCAGAATGTTACTACGGGCGGCAACGCTAACTTTACCATTTCTGTAACCAATACCGGTGGTGTTGATCTCAGTAACGTCAATGTATCAGACCCGCTGGTTCCGGCTTGTGATAACGCTATTGGCTCCCTGGCTATCAGCGCAACTGTCTCCTATGGGTGTTCGGACATTGGCGTCACAGCAAGTTACACGAATGTTGTGACAGTAACGAGCCAACTTGCAACAGGTGCGCCTGGCCCGTCTGCAACTGCTTCGGCCATGGTGACTGTTAGTGACCCGACGGATGTTTCGCTCACAGGATTTGGAAGTGGCGAACAACAAGGCTCTGTGATAGTCCTGATTGCGACACTGTTTGCAGTTGTTATCGGATTTAGCCTGGTGCTTATCCGCCGTAAAGTAGATCAAAGTTAAGTCTTTAGACCTCTAACTGTATCAGGGCCGTATCTTCCTAAGATACGGCCCTTTTTCTTTGTCAATTTGGCTGCTGGTGTGTTAAGATGCGGCGGGGCGTAATGCGTAAAAGTGTAAAGTCTTCTTGAGGTCGTCGTATTGGTTTCAGTTCTAGCGCTTTCTATATATCTACAGGCCGGTTTAGGTTGGCGGCTTGATTTTCTGTCGCTTTTAATCGGTCTGATTATTGGGGTGGGGCTGACTGTTGCCTTCTATCGTTATTTACCGGCTGCTCTGGCGTGGCGGGATCAGCTTGTTTCGCGGGCGCGGGAGACGCGGGCCTGGGTTCGTTCCGGGGTGGAAACACGGTACCAGGTGGAAACGGCCGACTACGTTGCAACTTACCATTTGGGCGGCGCTCAGGCTTCGCTGGAGCAGATATTTGTTCCGCCGTTGATTGTTGCGCCCCAATCGCCTATTGAGCCGGATTTTTCTTTTCAGCCGTCGCCGAGGTGGCTGCAATATCTTTGGCCTTCGTTGGTGAACAAGGTGGCGGTTGATCCGCCGCCGACAATCCCGGTTCGACAACTGCTGCTGCAAGGTCGCCGGGTGGTTATTTCGGCCGAACTGGGGGCGGGCAAGACGACTTTACTGGCTTACTGTGCCCTGGCTTGTGCCAATGCCAGCGAGATGGGGCCGTATACGCCGCTGCTGCCGATGGTTCCTGTCTTTGTTCATCTGGCGGAGTTGGACTATCTCATTGCGCCGTCGGATGATGAGACGCCTGCGCCGGACCCGAATCCCCTCACGCCGTTGTCTCAGGTTATGCAGCATCGAACCAGTGTTTTGACCGGGCGGGGAACGGCCGATTTGTTCCGCCAGAAGGCGAACAGCGGTCATCTCTTGCTGCTCTTGGATGGTTGGGATGACTTGCCGCCGGAAAGTCGGCCTGACGCCACCGATTGGCTGCACCGCCTCTTAATTGCTTATCCTGATGTGCAGGTTATCATGGCCGGGCCGGAACGAGGGTATGGGCCGCTGGTGGAATTGGATTTTGCTGTTGTGGGCCTCTTACCCTGGCGGGTGGGGGACGTGGAACGGTTCGAGGAACAGTGGCGACAGGTTTTGGATGAGCAGATGCGCCTGCCGCTGCCCATTTTCTGGCAGCCGGGCCAACTACCGTTGGAGACGACTTTCCGGCTGCTGCTTGGCATGACGGAACGGCCGAATGACCGTTCTCAGACGCCTCAAAGATGGATTGAATTGATGGAGACGCTGCTGCGGGAGCGGCTGCCCCGCTTTGATGATACATCAGACCCCGATTGGCTGGCTCCTGTGACTCGTGAGTTATGGCAGAAGTTGGCTTACCGGCTGGTTAGCGAACGGCGGCTTTATCTGCCCCGTTTGGAGGTGGAGAGTTTGATTGATGCTGCCCTGGTGGATTATGAGGCTCAGGAGGATCGGGGTTCGGCTCAACGGTTGTTTAATACGCTGAAGAGTTCGGGTATTTTTGTGTTGTGGCATGATCAGCGGATTGGTATGTACAGCTCTGTCTGGCGGGATTTTCTGGCGGCCAATCATGTTGCTTTGTTTCAGTTGAAGGATGAGGTGATGGACCACCTGGCTGATCCGGTTTGGGCCGGGGTGGTGCGGTTTTATATCGGCCGTGTTGGGGCAACGGAAGCGGCTGAGATGCTGCTGGCGGGTAAGCAGACGGACCCGTTGAGTGAGAATCTGTTCCAGGTGGCTTCCTGGCTGCCGGAGGCGCCGGATAAGGGGGAGTGGCGGCGGCAGTTGTTGATTCAAATAGGGCAGTTGGTGGTCAAGGGGAATTTGCCGATTGCTTTACGACAGCGGGCGGCGCTGTCCCTGGCTGGGACGGGCGAAAGCGGTGTCCTGGCTTTTCTGCGGCAGTTGTTGAGCCAGCAGGAGCCGACGCTGCGGCAGGTGGCTGTGGCTGCCATTGCGCGGTTGGGGGCGGAGATTACGCTGGAGGTGGCGGAGAAGATGTTTCAAGATGGGTTGCCTCAGGTGCGGGCTTCGGCCGTTTATGTGCTGACCTGGTTGAATGACCCGGTTGTGGAGAAGCTGCTGCTGACGGCTTTGGTGGAGCCGGATGAGCCGATGAATCGGGCGGCGGCTGAGGGATTGGCTTTGAACGGCAGCGCGACGGCTTTTGATATTTTGCGGGAGGCGGCGATTGATGAGGCTTTGTATACGCGCCGTGCGGCGGTTTATGGGCTGGCCCGGTTGAATGATTATTGGGCGGTTGAGTTGTTGGATTTGATGGAACGGGAGGATGAGCAGTGGTTGGTGAAATCGGCCGCCGGGTCAGCGTTGGAGACGATTGTGGAGCGGAATAAACTGGGCCGTTGGGAACCGTTCCAACCGGGGAATCAGGCCTGGTTGATTGAGTGGGCGGCGAGGCAGGAACGGGCGGTTCCGGCGGGGGCGGGGG
>JBAPRX010000481.1:0-4772 GCA_049281335.1 Promineifilaceae bacterium (SeqCode) | reverse complement strand
ACAAAGTTGCCGAGTTCATCGAGGATTGTTTCTTGAATGGGACGGCCGTCCTGCCACAGTTCGACCTTTTGAAGCGCTTCTTCTCCTGCCAGCACCAATCCCAAAATTGTCCTAAAGCCAGGATTGGCCGGGTCGTCCTGAACTTCCAGA
The DNA here is from genome assembly GCA_049281335.1 of Promineifilaceae bacterium (SeqCode). Classification (GTDB taxonomy): domain Bacteria; phylum Chloroflexota; class Anaerolineae; order Promineifilales; family Promineifilaceae; genus JAKEFB01. The sequence continues at coordinate 4,622 of JBAPRX010000481.1, read as the reverse complement.
GTCAGTTGATAATTCCCTGCCTCGTATATGAGGGGGCCGTCCGACTCCCCCCGTAAGGCAAAAGCAGGCGTCAGGGATGGGGTTGGCGGCATCAGTCGGGCAATCCAAATCTTCACCCGCTCCTGAAAAGTATAATCCAGATCGGAAGCTAACTCTGATAGATAGGCCTGTAGTTGGGTTAATTCTTGGGGACAGTAAGGACAGGTGGCTAAATGTTGGCGAATCTCGGCCGTTCGCTCCTCTGAAAGCATCTGCAAATGATATTCGCCGAGTTCATTGGAGGGGGGGCAGGTGACTCGATAAAGAAGCGAGGATAAATTTCTTTCAATAAAATCCATGATCTGTTTCCCTTTCAGGGTAATGTTATTCAGATAAACGAGACTTTTTCCATTTTTCAGGCATTTTCAAATAATTGGGTCAGCCAGTCGTTTCGTCTCAAACGAGCCAGGAGGTTTTCTTTGACCCGATAAACTTCTTTGACATCGGTAAAGACATCCTGATACTGTTCCGCCACTTCTCGCGGCTTCATCGCCAGCACAAACATGCTGTAAACGACACACGCTTCGCGTTCATCCTGGAGTTGGGTCTGGAGCCAACTATAAAGCTCCTGAGCAGTTATCTTACTAATGACACGCGCCTCAAGCGTTGGCTTACCTGTATCTGGTAATGGTGTTAATGCCTCTTCCTGGTCAACCTTTAACTTGAATTCTTTGCTCCGTACAAAATCAACCAAGACACTGTGAACACACATTTGAAGGTATCGTAATATGGATTTGAGGTCAGGAAATGTTCCGAATCTTTCCGGGGTAATGCCGCTCCACAACTTTGCATAGGCTTCGGTAACAAAAAAATCTGCCTCTTCGCCGCTGGTTGGAAAAGCGGCATGGCGTTTGACCCAATGGCTAACCAACCGTTCGTACTGTGTGTAAATACGCTCCCAGGCCAGCTCATTTCGCTCCATAATGGCCCGCCGGAACAGTTCGTAGCAAAAGCGTGGGTCATACTCCTGGCGGTTGAAAAAGCGTTCACTCTCCTGCCGACAGCGATGACTGAGACTGGATAAACTCAATTTTTCCATATCAAATGGTACTAGCTTCTAACTGCGCGAAGTTGACGCATCACTTCCACCACCAGGACATTGGCGCTGTAAGGCTTCTGCAAAAATCCGGCAGGCCGCTCCTCAGGAAACTGATTGTCTACCTCGGTCTGGGTATAACCAGAAGATAATAGAACTGGAACGGTCTGGTCAATCTCGTTAATGCGGCGGAATGTTTCTGCCCCACCTAACCCCGGCATGGAAAGATCCAACAATACCAGATCAATATCATTGTGATGTTGTTCAAATACCTCAATACCCTCCAGGCCATTTGTAGCCGTCAGTACCCGAATCGCTTCGATCTCTAATATATCAATGACCGCCTCCCGAACCGGTTCCTCGTCATCAATGACCAGGACAACACCAGCGCGTTTCTCTTCAACTCTTTTTTCCTCTTCCACTTCACTCTCTAGCTTTTCATTGTTGGCAATGGGAAAGAGAAGGGTAAATTGTGCGCCTAATCCGGGGACGCTTGTCACTCTCAGCCCTCCTTTATGACCACGAACAATGCCCAACACAACTGCCAACCCCAGGCCGCGCCCGGTGAATTTTGTCGTGTAGAAGGGATCGAAAATCTTGACCAATGTGGCTTCGTCCATGCCAACGCCATCGTCGCGCACATCCAGCCGCACATACTGTCCCGCTTCCATCGGCACACCGGTATATTGCCAGAAGAGGGAATCGTCAGGACGGTAGCTTTGTATCTGGGTTATTATCTCGATTAAACCAGGACTTTCCCCAATGGCCTCCGCACCATTCAGGATGAGATTCATGATCACCTGCTGCATCTGGCCGGGGTCAGCCTCAATGGTTGGCAGTGGCGTGGTGAAAGATGTTTTGATGCGGATGTTTTTAGGAATACCGGCCTCAAAGAGGTGCAGATTTTCCTGAATTAAGGCGTTTAGATTGAGCAAGCGAACAGCAAAATGTCCCTGACCAGAGTAAGCCAACATCTGCCGGGTGAGGTCGGCTGCACGTTCGGCCGCTTTTACCGCTTTGTTGATATGGGGCCAGGCAGGACTTTGCGGGGTCATCTTTGAAAGGGCCAGGGAAGTCTGTCCTAACATAGCCACCAACAAATTGTTGAAGTCGTGAGCCACCCCACCGGCCAAAATTCCCAGGCTTTCCTGTTTCTGAGCCTGGCGGAGCGCCTTGCGCTCGGTAATATCTACCACAACCCCAACACGGCCGACGATATCATCCCCCTCATAGACGGGTTGGGAGCGAAGCCAGACCCATTTCACCGACCCATCCGGGTGCAAAATACGAAGTTCAGTATCCTTTTCCTCTTCAACAACGTCCGGCTTCCAGTTTTTCCAATGGTTCAAAACCCGTTGCTTGTCGTCTGGATGCAGCACCTCGACCCAGGAGTGCGGATTGGCATAGAGGCTCTCGCAGCTCAGGCCGGTCACTGTTTCATACGCCGGGTTGATGTAGTAAAGGGTAGACTCATCGGCTGAGGTTAGAAAGAAAACCTCCTCAATATTTTCGGCCAACTGCCGAAACCGCCGTTCGGTTACGCGCAAAGCTTCCTCGCCTCGTTTGCGATCAATAACCGTTGCAACCTGCCCTGAAACAAAACTTAAGACCTGCTTTTCTAACTCTTGATAAGCATCTGGGTCTGTATAATGCTGGACAACCATAGCGCCAAAGGTCTGGGAAGCAGAAATCAAGGGAACGCCTAACCAGATAGCTGCTGGCACACCAACTAGGTTAACTTCTCCCCTCTCGATTAATTGTTCATGTTCCTGACGGTTGATCAAAAGTGGCTCGCCGGTGTGAATGACCCGTTCTGTTAAGCCTTTGGCTGCCCGGTAAGGGCCAGTGTAGGTGGTATCCACCTCATCTACAAAGTATGGCAGTTCGAGAATATCACTTTCCTGATCATAGAGGGCGATAAAAAAATTGTCGGCCGGCATCAGCTCTCGAATTATTCCGTGGATAGCCGGGTAGAGTTCGCCAAAGCTGGCGGCCGAATTAGCAACGCCTGCTATCCTGTAGAGTGCATCTTGCAATAATTCGGCTCGTTTCCGCTCTTGGATTTGTTCTTCCAGCTCCCGGTAGCGGAGCTGCAACTGCTCATTGGCTTCCTTCAACTCTCTGGCGGTCGAGCGCATCGTAAACGGCCAGATAAAAAAACGTCGCATTCCAGCCAACTTACCGCCGCCTGATGGCAGGTGAATGTGGAAGCGAGTTCCCCCTGAAATTGGCACCATTTCAACTGATGCCTCTTTTAGCCCCATCGCTAATGGCAGCCCAATAAACGTCCCTTTCGTAATCAGGAAAAATTCAGGCGATAGTTCATAGCCAGCGCGGACGGTTAAATCAAATTCTAAAAGATTTGGGCCTAATTGATGGAACAGTCCATGAGTGCATGTAAAATTACGATCCCTCCCATCCAGGTCCTGCCGATTGACACGCTGAAAAAGATCTTTTGGGGTAAAAAAAAGACGGGCAATTGTTGTTTTCAGTCCTTGAAACTGTGACTGGCTCAACTTGCAACCAATTTTGATCAGTTCCTCATCGTTCCAAATCTTCCCGGCATTTCTCATGAACGTGCAAAAACTTTGCCAATCTATCCAGGCATGGGGATCTTGTAAATGCTCAAGTGGATAGGGAACGCTATCGGTTAGCGCTTCTAAAGGTAAGTTTTTATCGGACAGTTCCTGAAACAGGATCCCCAAGACACGACAAGAAACCTCAGAAATATTTTCGCTCATGTTCATAATCATAACATCATTTTCTCTATGTTGCCTAAAATCGGACAGGAGAATCGTCCTATTCTTCGCAAGAAAACGCCTTCGTTCTCAGGCCAATCAGGTTGCTTTTTCGACAAAATCATGCCACTATTTAGCTTATGAATGGAGAACGTCTTAGTAAATGCCCTAAATGTCAGGGATCTTTGTTTTTTTCACCAGACGGCCGTGTTCAACAGTGCGAACGGTGTGGCTTTCGTCATGAATTGGGCCGTTCGCCAAAAGACAACATTGTAGAACTGGACAAGGCGCTCCGTTTTATGGGTGTCGGCCGTCAGTCGGCCGTTGAGGGCGACCCGGAAACCAGTTCCGCCAGGCGAATTCATCGAGATATGCTGGCCCAGGGAATCTCTGCTGTCAAACAAAAGAAGATGGATGAGGCTTACTACTATCTCTCCAGTGTCTTGAAGACCGCTAATGCCTATGAAACAGAGCGGCTTTCTGCCTGGATGTGGCTTAGTGCCGTTGCGGAAAGCTATGAGGAAAAGCGAATCTGCCTGGAAAATGTGCTGACAATCAATCCCAGCCATCCCCAGGCGAGGCGCGGGCTGGCGCTCTTAGAGGGGCGATTGAAACAGGAAGATATTGTTGACCCGGAAGAGATAGCCAAAGCGACGGGGTTGAATGATGACCCAAAAGCGTTTCAGGAGGCTTCGGCCGAACAGATGACCTGTCCTCGCTGTGGCGGGCGAATGAATTACAAGCCAGAATTGCGGATGCTGCAATGTGATTTCTGTCATTATCGGGTTTCACCGGGGGAGGATGGAACG
>JBAPRX010000480.1:0-2830 GCA_049281335.1 Promineifilaceae bacterium (SeqCode) | reverse complement strand
TGAGAACCATCGGCCACAAACGCTGTCCCATTGTTAACAACCACATCATTGACATCTCCCCCCGTTTGATACGTACCGACTTCTACTGGCAGTGTGGGTGTCGTCACATCAATAATCCTGAGTCCCGCATCCCCATCCACAAGATAAACATTGTTGCCATCCGCAAATACCCGATCCGCCTGTCCCGGCGTCGTCAGGTTGCCAGCATTGACCGGGTTATTCGGATTACTCACATTGACAACCCGCAGTCCCCCACCTTCCCCATCGGCAACGTAAGCAAAGCCGCCGCTCACCGACACATCGGCCGCAACCCCTGGCGTTTTATACGTTCCGACCACCGACGGGAAGGCCGGATTGGTAATATTGACCACCACCAATCCCAATTTTCCGGCTGCCAGATAGGCATAATTTCCGCTTACAACCACCCCTTTGATACTGGTCGTGAAATCCAGATGGCTCACTTCATTAGGCGCTGTCGGCATGCTAACATTCAGTATCCGCAACCCCCCAAAATCACTGGCGACGTAAGCGTAGGCGTTGGCAACGGCAACATCAAGGGCGTAGCCTGGTGGATCCAAAGCGCCCGCAAGGTGGGGGCTGGTTGGATTGCTGACATTGACGATTCTCAGCCCTGCCCCTCCATTTGCCAGATAAGCATAGTTTCCAACAACAACAATTCTTTCAACGGGGTCCGTCAGCAGTGAAGCGCCAACCCGAACGGGGTCGGCCGAATTTGAGATGTCAACGACATTAAACTCGTAGCCGCTGCCAATATAGGCATAGTCATCCTGAACGTAGACCGTTTCAACCACGCCGCCAAAATGGCCCGCCACAAACAGGGAGCCAATCGGCATTTCGGGCGCTTCTTCCTCGCTAAAAGCACGCGCCGCCTGTCCACCAAGCATCCCAAGCAGCGACAGCAAACCAAGCCCCCCAACTATTGAAAGAATAAAAACAAAACCGCTTCTTTTCACCGACAAATTTCTTCTCCAATCACTCTATTCTGCCAGGACAGACGCTATCATATGTTCAATCCCGGTTGGCGATGGCGCATCGGTACTGCCCCATCGCAGCCGGGCCAGAAATTCCACATTGCCACCCGCTCCCTCAATCGGCGAGCGAATCAACCCCATGGGGGCCAGTTCATTTTCGGCCGACCAGCCTAAGACTTGCTCAAGCACCTGACGATGAACGGCCGTCTCTCGCACAATGCCACCCTTACCAACCTGCTCTCGTCCCGCTTCAAACTGCGGCTTAATCAACACCACAATATCGGCCGTTTCAGCCAACCACTGCTTCACCGCCGGGAGAATCAATTTTAGCGAGATAAAAGAAACATCCACACATACAAATCCGACTCGCTCGTCCAGGGTCTCAAGATAACGGGCATTGGTTCGCTCCATTATAATCACCCGTTCGTCCTGGCGCAGCTTCCAATCAAGCTGTCCGTAGCCAACATCAATGGCATAGACCCGCGCCGCGCCATTTTGCAGCAGTACATCTGTAAAGCCACCAGTACAGGCCCCCACATCGGCACAGACACGGCCGTCTACCGCAATCTCAAACGCCTCCAGAGCAGCTGCCAGTTTATACCCGCCCCGGCTGGCATATGGAAACGGCTCAACGATTTCAATCGCCGCCTCCACCGGAATCAACGTCCCCGCCTTGGTCGAAGGCTGCCCCTCCACCAACACCTCACCGGCCATTATTAAGGCCTGCCCCCTGGCACGACTCTCGACCAGCCCCCTTTCAACCAACAATTTGTCCAACCGCTCCTTCTTCTTCGCCATCAACAATTCACCACGCAATTACTCGTTATTAAGCCTCGCCAAATTCTCCCGCGCCGCCTCAAATCCTTCATCCACCATCAATGCCTGCTCAAAAGCCATCTTGGCCCGATCCGTATCGCCAAGCTGGACGTAAAGCAGCCCCAACTCGTTCCAAATACTGGCATCTTGCGGCCGAAGCTGGGCTAATTCGACCATGCCTGTAATCGCCGCCGGATAATCCTCCTGGAGTAACGCCAACCGGATCAACTCCCGGTAATTCCCTTCCGTTCGGCCGCCCAACGCAACCGCCTGCTGATATGCAGCCAGCGCCGCCCGATTATTACCCGCCTTACTATAAATCCTACCGGCAAATACCTGGGCCGCGCTCTGTTTAAGAAAATTCTCATCCAGCATAGCAAAATATTCGGCCGCTTTTCGTTCATCCCCCTGCGCCCTGAAAATAATACCCTCATAAAAGTAAACGGTCTCATTCACCGGAGCCAGCGGAATCGCATCATCAAAATAAGCCAGCGCCCGGTCCAGATTGCCGACCGATAAAAACAGTTCGCCTAAGAGCAACTGCTCCCGGTTCCTACCCACTGATGGAAAAATACCCGTCAGCAAAGGCGGCGGAAGCCACTCCGGCAGCGGCAGCGTCACCTGGTCGGGGTTCTGCCAGTCAATGGCAAGCCGTTCGATTAGATCGGCCGTTTCCGCGCTCTGATGGAGGTAAACGATATAGTGACTGTCGTAATAAACCGGCTGCCAATCTGTATCTGCCTCCAATTTATTCATCAAACCCTGATCCGAATAATGACGCAGCAAAATCGTCTGAATCCCATAGCGCCCCACAACCTCATTCAGCCCTTCCCCGGTTTGGAACAGCCGGATCGCCTGTTCGACATACTCGCCGCCATACACCTCTAATCGGCCGTCTGAATAAACAGACCCCGGCCCGCCCTCAAATATCAGATAGCCGCCGTCGCCAAGATTATTCAACACCGGCCCCGGAAGCCCTTCCGACCGGATAAAATTCATGGCCTGAATCGGGAAATGCTGCA
>JBAPRX010000479.1:0-2616 GCA_049281335.1 Promineifilaceae bacterium (SeqCode) | reverse complement strand
GAGTCCGACGAGCAATAAACGAGCAACATTTTGACGGGTAAACATCGAGTAACCTCCATTTGGTTATGGGCGGGATTTCCTCCCGCTGGTTTTTGATATTCACCCGATGGCCATCAGGTTTGATTGGTATAGACGCAATCGAACTTAAAACCGTATCGCCGCGCCGGAAATTGGTGAGCAATTCGTAGGAATCGGCCGATTTCTGGCCTGTTTCCTATCAACTGTTCTCTGCTTACTATTCACGATATTTTGAAAGCTTGGAAGCCAATTGACACCTGATTCAGAGACGCCCATTACCCAGGCAGCATGCACTGACTTTGTACACCGATACCTGGCCGGACAGGACTGGCAGTTGGTTGACCCATTTCAACTGGCTAATGAAATCTGGGAAAATTCGGCCGAACATGCAACCTACGCCACTGTCAGGACAGAAATCATTCGCCGATATGCGGCCGAACTTCACGACCGCTGCCTGGATTCGGAAACGTCCGGCTCTTTCCGAGCCTGGCAGGAACTGAGAATCTGGCTGGAAAAAAGCGCCTCCCGCCTCGAAAATCACCCCCCAACGCGCCAGGAAATCATTCAAGAAACCCTGATTGCCTTGCAAAACAGCCTCACCCAATCCCCCCTACAAAATCCACATTCCTTTCTCAGCTATGCTCTCCGAACCCTTCGCCGCCAGCACATTGACTGGAACCGCCGCCAAACGGCCGAAAAAAGAGATTGGCGAAATACTATTGCTCTGGAAGAATTAGACAAAAGTGGACAAAAGGAAGGTGACGGCCAAAAATGGGACGAATTTCTTACAACTTCTTCGTCTAACTGGCGTACAATAGAGGGGACTGTATCCAATCAGGAAGTTCGTCAACAACTGCTTCAATTTGCTCAGGAACACCTCCCAACCAACTTGCAGCAAGATGTTTTCGAAGCCCATTTCCTGGATGGTCTCCAACCGGCAGAAATTGCTCGCCTGTTTGGAAAACAACCCCACGAGATTCGGATGATTAAAGCGCGAACGGTCAAAAGGATAAAGGAACTTCCTCTGGAAGAAATCAAAAAGCTGTTGAATATTCTTGGAAGGTTAGAAAGTAATGCCTGATCGTGGACTGGCGGCCCTCTACCAGGCTCTAAATAATCCCCCTGGCTCCCATCTGGACGATGAAACGCTGGCGCTTATTGTTGACGCCGAGCTGGCTGGCGAAGATGTTGACAAGCTGTTCTCCGACCAGATTGACCATATCGAAACCTGCGAAAGCTGTGCCACTGCTTACAGCGACCTGATGGTCATGATGCAGGAGATGATCGGCGATATGACACGGGCGGCTGAAACAGTCAGTCAGACTGAAACGACGTCTCTAACTGAGGAGGCCAGGCTCCTGAAAGCGGCTGCTGAACCGACCTCGGAACGCTTGGTCAATCTGACACAGCAAGCTGCATTAGTCTGGAACAGAGTTTTTTCGGCAACGGCCGATCTCATTGGAGATAAGTACCATCTGGCTCTTGCCGGGTCGCCCAGCCAGTTGGCCGAACCAAGAACGGCATACCACGCCGGTAATGACCGGCTTCTGGTCCGCCTCGACCTGCCCGGCTCCCTTCTCCATTTGGAGGCACACCTCTCCAGACAGACTCTATTAACCTGCCACCTGACCATCCAATTAAAGTCTGCCAAAGAGACAAGGCTGGCCGGTCACATGGTTCAAATCCGCTATAAGCGAATCGCAGAATCGGCCGAAACCGGTAACACCGGGGCGGTCCGATTCAACAATATCCCTATCGCAGCCCTCCCCGAACTAGAGATAACGGTCGGGAGTTAGCCAATTTTTAGACTTCCATCTGGCGAATGGCTTCCGACTTTGCTATCCGAATAATGCGGGGGGAACGTTTGTGATTCGGAACCTCTAAGGTAATTGTATAGGTACCCGGATGGCTGCAATCGCGGGCTATCTGGCGGGCTAATTGAATGAGCCAATGGGGCAGATCGGCCGAGTTTATGGGCTTTCTTTGCATTGATTTATGACCTGGTTTTTGTATATCAGACAGGCCAGGTCTGGAGAACCCGGACATACTTCCCCGCTGTCTGTACTACTTTCTCTCAACCTCATCTTCCACGTGATGAGGGTAACAGTGCCCAAAATTGTAACTCAGCCCCGAAAATAAAACAAATGTTCTAGTAGTCCAATTTTTCCCAAAACAAAAGAGGACAGGTACTGCCTACCTGCCCTCTTATCATTAAAACCGCTGGTTATTCTTTAGAGATGGAGCCACGCAGTAATCAAATTTATCGCCAACCCAACACGCTAATTCGTGTTAATTCGTGGCTGATCTCTTTAACTATTTCTTAATTCGTTGCCAGAGAAAGAATCAGGTATGGTTGATCGGGGTTGGTGAAATCGGTTGAACGGATAACGGTCAGGTTTTGTTTTCCTTTTGACCAGATTGCGGTCTGGAAAGCATCGTTGCTGGCGTTGGCCGTTTCCAGGGCGCTGCTTGCCAGATCGCCGCCGATACCACCGATGCCGCTGTCCCAACCGGCCGTATCCAGTTCGCTGCCAAAGAAGGAGTTCACCTGATCCCAGGTTGTCCCGGCAGGCAAGCGGAATGCTTTTTGTTCAACGC
>JBAPRX010000478.1:0-3372 GCA_049281335.1 Promineifilaceae bacterium (SeqCode) | reverse complement strand
CGATGGGACTTGTATTTTGCTCAAAGGTCAGAGGCGAAATCATTGGAAACAATTGAACCGTATATGCTTTCTTGAACGGATGAAAGGAGACAAAACATAAACGCTGTAGACAATGCACAAATGAATCCAGAAGTGGCAGTTGTTTTTGATTCGTATCCTGAGGAAATGAGGGCGAAATTGATGGTTCTTAGGCGGTTGATATATGAAACGGCCGCTTCGCTTGAAGGGATTGGGGAAATAGAAGAAACGCTTAAATGGGGCGAGCCAAGTTACCTGACGCCGAAATCAAAGAGTGGCAGTACGATAAGAATTGCCTGGAAGGAAGCGCAAAAGGAGCATTATTCGATATTCTTTAAGTGTACGGCAAATTTGGTGCCTGCTTTCAGGGAAAGGTTTCCTGAAACGTTCAAATTTGGGGGGAACAGGCGGATTGATTTTGGCGTGGATGATGATGTGCCGGTGAAGGCGTTGAAGCAGTGTATTGGATTGGCTTTGATTTATCATTGGAATAAGAAGTTGGAAACGGCCGATCGGTGGGAAATGGTGGAAGGAGCCGAATAGTCAGGTTGAATTCGGCCGACAGCGGAAGGAGCCAGAAGCATGGAGGATGGCGGGGAGGTTGTCCTACTCGGCCGTGTTGTACATGCGGTTTTCTTCGATGACGAGCGCCTCGTCGAAGAATGTTAAGTCCTTCCCCTTTATCTCGGAGGGGCCGAAGGTGATTTTGCTGGGCATGTAGGCCCGGAGATTGAGGGTTCGATAGTAACGGCTGCTGTCTGCGTCGGCGTCGAGGTGGGCCTCGCTGGGCTGTTCAATCGTTAATGGAATTTTGGATAAGTCGGGGTTGATCAGATACTTGCCCCGTCCCCAGGCCATCGTCGTGCCATCTATTTTTAGGACAGGCGCGTTCTGGTTGTTGATTGGGTCAAAGTAGTAAACGGCCGATTCTAAATTCTCAAAGACCCAGCGGCGTACCGGGTTATTCAAAGAGAGTTTTCCATCCAGGTAATGATAGGGGGCTGCTGGGTTGTAAATGCTGGCGTCGGACGTAATCTGACGGCTGCCATCCATTAGCAGCAGTGGTGGATTATCGGCCGAGGCGAGATATTTATAGCCTGGCTGTAGGGTTGGGTGCTTAAATTGCTGGGGAAAGATGTTACAACGAACGACAAGAAGAGAATCCAGGCCCAGCGCCGCCCCAACCAGCCGATCTGCTCTGGTTAAGGCCGTATAGCCCTCGGCAGCGGCCTCCGTTCCCCAGCAGATCAGGGCAAAATATTCAAGCTGGCTGGTCAACTCTTCAACGATGCGCCAGAAAAGGTCACACTGTGCCTGCATCAACTTTTGGTAACGCTCCATAAAATAATCATAGAGCGTTTGACCGCGACTGCTATCAACAACAGTTTCTGCATGGGCCGCCTCAATTAACAGAATCAGCCCTTTTAGCTGAACGCCAACGAGATAGGCAAAGATGGCCTCTGTCTGGGCCATAAAGTTACTTTCAGCCTGGGCATTTACCTTGGCCGACAGCTTGCGGTGCATGGCCAGGTAGTCGGTTTTGGTTTTGTCCGCCTCGGCCAAAGCCTTCACCCAAAATGTATGGGCAGCGTCATGCACCTGGATGCTCCAGGTAGAAAGAAAGCCGTTAGCGTGCAGGGCGTCTGTCGTTAAATCGTGGATTACCTGTAAGGCGTATTCGATGCCGGTCGTCGCGCTGAGAATCTCTTTGGTCAGTTCCGGCACATAGCGCCGCGCCTCTTCCCGGTCCTCGAGCCGCGCCAGCCCCTGCACCCGCTGGTAGGCAGTCTCGATTCGGGCCAGATGAGGCTTCATGTCATTGACCATCTGCTCCCAATGGATACGCCGCTGCTCCTTGATGATTTGTTCCACCGCTTTCATAAAGCGGGCTTCAAGGGCAGCAATCTGTTGACTGATTTTGTCGAGCTTGCGATCCATATCGGCAAGCTGCTCGCCGATGTCGTCGTCGCTGCCGGCGATCATGCCCATGATCCAGCCGACACACTTGCCGGTGACAGGGTAGCCTGCTGCGGAACCGATCAGGGGTAAAATTTGGGCTAATAGGGAGAGGGGGTCTGTTCCAGACTGGGGCTGGTCGCTTGAAGAGGTGTCAGGTGTTATCATATCGCTACCTTCCATTTTTTGTTTAGCTTACTCTATTTGGAACGATTGCACCAATCATGACCTGTGTAAGTCTAAGTTATTAATGGTAGAAAGCATCAAATAGTGAGGTTGAATTCGGCCGAAAGGGGGAAGTGGTCGGAGGCTTCGGGGACAGCGGGGTGGTCGTCTATGACGCGGCAGGATTGGAGGGCGGGGAGGAGATCGGCCGTTGCTAGAATATAGTCGTAGCGGGTGGTGGGGTTGATGGTCCACCAGGTGAAGCCGTCGTCGTTGGGGTGGAGGTGGCGGAAGCAGTCTGTGTAGCCTGCTTTGAGCAGGCGGGGCATGGCGAAGCGGAAGATGTGGCCGAACTGCCAGCGCATGAGGCGGCGCATTTTTTCGGGGTTTTTGTCTTGCAGGACGCGGTCGTTGGGGGCGATGCAGTTGAAATCGCCGAGAAGGATGTGACGGCCGATTCCCTTTTCCTTGATAATTTGCAGCAGCTTGCCAACGGCCTGCCAGCGACGAACTTCGAAGGGCAGCAGCAGGTAGGGCAGGAGATGGACGACGTAGATGGTCAGGGGTGGGTCTATATCCAATGTCACTTCCAAGACGGCCTGGGTCAAGGGGGGCTTGTTGTAGATGTGCCAGTCGCGGATGGGGAAGCGTGAAAGGGCAGCAATGTGGCGGTCGCCGCTGCCTCTGGCCCAGACGTGGGTCATGTTGAGCTTTTGGGCCAGGGCGGCAATGACCTGGGGGTCGTCGGCTTCGGTCAGGCCGATGAAGTCGGCGTTGCAGTGGGCAAGAACGTCGTGAATGGCGTCCTGCCTGTCTCGGCCGCCGAACCAGAGGTTGTAGGCAATGATACGCATCTAGTTGATTATCTCACGCAAAGGCGCAAAGGGGCAAAGGGCAAGTTGCAAATGGCAAATGGCGATCTTAGTCATTGAGGTAGTGGTCGTGCCAGAGTTGGGTGGTCAGGATGCCGGTCAGGAGGCGGCTGTGGTCGGCACGGCCGTTTTGGTGCTGGTGGCGGAGGTGGGCGACGGTGGCGGGGTTGAAGTAGGCTGTTTGGGCCAGGGCAGCGGGGTCAAGCGCTTCTTCGGCCCAGGCGGGCCGTTGTTGGGAACGCCACCAGGCGGCGTGGGGGGTGGCGAGTCCTTTTTTCGGCCGTTTTCGGGCCGTTTCCGGCAAGCGATTTGCCATTGCTCGACGGAGCAGGTATTTGTTTTGGCCGGGTTGGAGTTTGAG
>JBAPRX010000477.1:0-7051 GCA_049281335.1 Promineifilaceae bacterium (SeqCode) | reverse complement strand
GTCTACTACGGCACCGAAGTTGGTCTGTCACAAGAACGTGACATCGTTCACGATGGCCTCCACATCATGTCCGAGTGTCGCTTGCCCATGATATGGGGCGAAGATCAGGATCGCGACCTGTGGGAATACTACAACTGGCTCGTCCACTTCCGTCGGGATCATGCTGTGTTGTGGAACGGCCATCGCCAGACCGTCCACCTCGACGAAACCACCAAAACCTACGCCTACGCCCGCACCGACGACCAGGAAACTATCCTCGTCGCCCTCAATCTCAGCGACCAACCCCAAACTATCGAAACGGCCGACCACACATTTCACCTTCCTCCCTATAGCGGTGATCTCTACCCCACCACTTGATATGGAGATGGCAGGCGCTTCATTCAAAAACGAACGGCAATGAAGACACTCTAAAGCGCCTGACCCCTTTGAAACGTTCGTTACGATCCTTTCATACCTTCATCGGTTGCCATTGGGAGCACAAGCAGGGGCCGTTCCGCCTGGGCAACATAGAGCCATCGGCCGTCATCGCTGACAGACAATCCCTGCACCGCGCCCATATCAGATTCCAGAAGGGGGTCGCTTACGTCACCGGTCGCCGTATCATAAGCCCAAAGTTGTCTGCCGTCCGTGAAATAGAGTGTCTTGCCGTCGGCCGTGATCAAACTGGCGTTCAAGCTCGAACCTGTCTCAAACCTGGCCGACAGTGGATGCGCGGGAAATTGATATTGGTCCGTGACCATTATCTCTTGCAAACTGACCTCTGCGACAATGCCTAAGGCAGCATTGGCCGCATAGATTTTTTGTTCGTCAGGATCGAGAGTCAGCGTATATTGTTGGAGCGTATCAAAATCGCCCTCGCCTGAAGGCAGATCAATGCAAAAGGTCAGGCGGGTCTCCATATTCAAAGCGTGGATAAAGGCCACATTATGCTGGGTGTTGATATAGAGGGTTAAATACCAGACACCGGCCGGATCGCTAATACTTCCCCAGGGGTAGCCGACCATCAACTCATCAAGAAATCGCTTATCACGCAGCGAGCCGGGCAGTAGTTCATCTGCGCTCAGGTCATACGCCCGAATGAAGTAATGATCCGGGTTGTTTGGAGGCACCTGTTGGATAAGGAACAACCCGGTTCCATCGCCAGAGATAGCATCTATTTCAAACTTACCGTCCAGGGCCAAGTTGTGGGTCGCTCGGCCGTTCTGGGTATCAAATACCTGAATCTCAGTTTGCCAAACATTTTTGGTCTGGCGACGAGTTTGCTCTTGTTTATCAGGAATACGGGTCAGGACAAGCCAACGGCCGTTTACAGACATTCCATCTAAACGCCATTCACCATCTATTGTGAAGTAATCGGAAATATTGCCTGTTCGAGGGTTGTAAAGATTAAGCCGCGTTTTCCATCTTTGATAAGCAGCAGCGTAATAGAGGCTTTCATCGGCCGACAGAAAACCATCAGGCAGGTGAAACTGCTCCTGACCGGTAGCCGTGTCATAGGTAATCAGTTCGCCCGTTGCCCCATTCGGCCGAACCATCATCAACTCGGCCGATGAGGGATCGGTCATTAAAAGAGCAGCCGGTTCCAGAGAAGGAGCAGCACAGGCTGCTACAAATAGCAAAACCGGTATCAGTATCAAGAACAGAATTTTGTGCTTCATGGTTTCCTCCAAAATAGCCACAGATTAGCCGTACAGCGCCCACTACAATAGTTACACCACACAACCAATTCTGGTTCCATATTGAGGTATGAAGCCATTTATAAAAACCTGATGTTTTTCTATTCCCAATCTTTATCTTACAATTACCCACATGGGTCAGATACCACTCTACACCATCGGCTACGGTGCCAGAGACATTGCCGACTTCATCGCCGTTCTGCAAGCCAACGACATCGCCTACCTCATAGACGTTCGCTCCAAGCCCTACTCCCGATACAAACCCGACTTCACCAAACAAGCCCTCGAACGCCATTTACAAGCGGCCGACATCCGCTACGTTTTCATGGGCGACACCCTCGGCGGGATGCCCGACGATCCCGACTGCTACGACGCCGAGGGCAAAGTCGTTTACGAGAAAGTCGCTCAAAAAGCCTTTTACCACCAGGGAATCGGCCGTCTTCAAGACGCCTTTGACCAGCAGTTGCGCGTCGCCATCATGTGCAGCGAAGGCAAGCCCGAAAACTGCCACCGCACCAAACTCATCAGCAAAACACTCATTGCCCAAGACGTTCCTGTCGTCCATATAGACGAGAACGACCAGTTAATCACCCACCAATCGCTTGCCGTCCCGCCGCCCCTGCCACTCTTCCCCGAAGAACCCGATTACTTCGCTGAAGAAGAAGCTTTTTCCCCCTATGACGAATACGAAGCCCTCTCTCTCTTCGACGAATGGATACCACCAGAACCAGTTGAACCGACTTTGCCCTCGGCCGAACTGCCCAAAGTCTCGGCCGATCTTGCCGGTGCAAAAACACTGCTCAAACGTGTCTTCGGCTTTGACCAGTTTCGGCCGTTACAAGAAGAGATCATCACCCACCTCCTCCAAAAACGAGACGCTCTGGCAATCATGCCTACCGGCAGCGGCAAATCTCTCTGTTTCCAACTCCCCGCCCTCCTTTTCTCTGGCCTGACCGTCGTCGTCTCCCCCCTCATCTCCTTGATGCAAGATCAGGTTGAGCAGTTAAGGGAGTTAGGCATTCCGGCCGTTTTTCTCAACAGCAGCCTCAGTCACAGCGACTACCTCTGGACAACCCGGCAGATTCGAGATGGAAATGTCAAACTTCTCTATGCTGCCCCGGAAACCCTGGTACGGCCGGAAACGCTTCTTCTGTTAGAACAGACCCAGGTGGACTGCCTGACCATTGATGAAGCCCACTGCATCTCCGAGTGGGGCCACGATTTTCGCCCCGAATACCGCCAGCTAGTAGATATTCGCCGCCGTTTACCCCAGGCCGCCTGCATTGCCGTCACCGCCACCGCCACTGAACGGGTCCGGCAAGATATCATATCCTCCCTGGAAATTCCCCAGGCTGGAGAATTTATCGCCAGTTTCAACCGCGAAAACCTCCACCTGGCCGTCGAACCAAAAGTAGATGGCCTGGCCCAAACCCTGGCCTTTCTGGAAAGCCACCCTGACCAATCGGGCATCATCTACTGCGCCACCCGCAAACAGGTGGACATTTTAACCGAACTGTTAACCGCCAACGGCTGGTCTGCCTTACCCTACCACGCCGGTATGGACAGCCAAACCCGCAGTCAAAATCAGCGCCGCTTCATCAACGACGACATTCCCATTATGGTAGCCACCATTGCCTTTGGCATGGGCATCAACAAATCCAATGTCCGCTTCATCCTCCACTATGACCTGCCCAAGAACATTGAAAGCTACTACCAGCAAATCGGCCGTGCCGGTCGAGACGGTTTACAATCAGACTGTCTCCTTCTGTTTAGCTATGCCGATGTCCAGACCATTCAATACTTCATTCGCCAACAGGAAGAATCCCAGCAGGTTGGGGCCAGAGTGCGGCTGGACGCCATGATCAGCTTCGTCGAAACCAACTTGTGCAGGCGCAAGCCCCTGCTAACCTACTTTGGCGAAGCGTACGACGTAGACAACTGCGAATTATGCGACAACTGTCTTTCCCAGGACGAAGCGTTAACCGACCTGACCGTTCCGGCCCAAAAATTTCTCTCCTGCGTCAAACGCACCGGCGAAATCTTCGGCATGAGCCATATCATTGATGTCTTGCGCGGCTCTCAAAATCAGAAGGTCTTGGGGCGCGGCCATGATAAACTTTCTACCTATAACATCGGCAGCGAATTCTCCAAAAAAGAATGGCAGTATCTGGCCCGACAGTTCATCCAGCAAGATTTGCTCATTCAGGACATGGAACACGGCAGCCTGAAGCTGACCCCCAAAGCCTATGCTGTCTTCAAAGGGGAACAGGTCTTTGGAACCATGCCCGACAAGCCCCGAACGGCCGTAACAACCGGCCAGCAGGTAGAGTATGATCGGCCGCTTTTCGATCTCCTCCGCCAAAAACGGAAAACCCTGGCCGACGAAGTTGGTGTGCCGCCTTACGTCATTTTCTCAGATCGCTCCCTGGTCGAGATGGCTGCCTACTTTCCCCATTCCCGCAAAACGTTTACCAACATCTATGGTGTTGGTGAAGCCAAACTAAACAGTTACGCTGACGACTTTCTACCCATTATCCAGAGTTACTGTCTGGAAAATGGCCTTGAGGAAAAGCGGAAACTCGTTACCGTCGTCCAATCTGTTCCCGGCCGAAAAAACCGAACCGAAGAAATACTCGACCTCTACAACAACGGCCGATCCATCCCTGAAATCTGCGCTCTTTATGGAACCAAACAGTCAACCGTCCTAAACCATCTCTGGAAATCCATCCAGGCTGGCAAACAACTGCGAGAGGGCAACCTCCGGTCCCTGTCCGAACTGCCCGCCGATGAACAGCAGCGCGTTCTGGACGCTTTCGGCGAACTAGGCGTTGATTACCTCCGCCCCGTTTACGATGCCATGAATACGGCCGTTAGCTACGACGAACTCCACCTCCTGCGCCTCCACTTTGTCAGTCAGAACAGTCATTCAGACGTTTAGATTTGCTTGTAAGGAAAATATGTCCGATCCACTATCTGTAAAAGTAAACTCGCGCTACCAGGTTTCATTACCAAACCGTGTTAGAAAAGAACTCAATATTCAGGCTGGTGATCATTTGTTAGTAGATGTTCAAGATGGTCTATTGATCTTAATTCCTCAACCAGATGATATTGTTGCTCATATGGCCGGTCTGCATCGGGAAATATGGCAAGGCGTTGATACAACGAACTATTTGAGCGAGGAACGTGCAGCGTGGCTGGAATCGCACGAATCCTGACTACCTACCGCGAACTTTAATCCCCTATGAAAGTGCCTAAAAAGGCAGTCGGCCGTATTTTTCCGACGTTTCTAAACGGTCAGCAGTCGAAATCCCTGGCGATTCTCCTTGTAATCCTTCTCCTGGCCCTATTCCTGCGCCTCTATCGTCTCGAAAGCGCACCACCCGGACTGAACGGGGATGAACTGTTCAACGCCGTTGATGCCTTAAGGTTGGGGTGGGGCAAGTGGCAGATTTACTTTGAGGGCAACAACGGCCGAGAAGCCCTCTTCATTTACCTCATGGCCCTCCCCCTTCACCTTTTCGGCCATGAACTATGGGCCGTTCGCCTACCGGCCGTTTTGCTGGGCGTCGGCTCCGTATGGGTCGCTTACGCCATCGGCCGTCAGCAGTTTAACCGCCGGGTTGGGCTGATCGCCGCTCTCCTGATCACTATCTCCCTCTGGCCGATGATGCAGGCTCGTTGGGGACTGCGGGCCGTCGGCCTGACCTTCTTTACCGGCCTGACTGTATTTCTCTACGGCCGTGTTTTCCAAAAAGAAACTGGCCTGAAAAGCTGGCTCCTGGCCGGTGTCGCCTTCGGCCTGACTCAATACACCTACATTCCCGCCCGAATCTTCCCCCTGGTTATCCTCGGCTGGCTGGTCTGGCTGGCTGTCACCAACCGGGAGCAGATACGGGCTAAATGGCGGCCGTTATTGTTCAGCTTCCTCGTTGCCTTAATAATCTTTGCCCCATATGGCCTCTACATGGCCCAAAACCCGGACAAAGTCAACCAGCGCGTTGGTGCGCTGGACAAACCGCTCAATGCGCTGCGAAGCGGCGACCTCTCTATCCTGGTAGACACGGCCGATACGGCCGTTCGCATTTTCTTTCTTCAAGGCGATCCCTCCGGTCGTTACCACACCAGCACCCGCCCCCTGTTCGATCCTGTCACTGGTCTTTTCCTCGTTGTCGGCTTGCTGACCACGCTGGTAGGCGCGTTTAACAATACTCAAAACAAACAGTCACAAGATGTCACCGAGGAACAAACCACCTTACTGACGACCGACCACCGTGCCACCAATGCCCTGCTGCTGCTCTGGATGGGGGCAATGGTGCTGCCTGCGGCTGTTGCCGGGCTAGACACGTCCTCCTTACGCAGTGCTGGCGCTGTCGTTCCCGCTTATCTAATCACCGCTTTGGGCATTGAACGGCTGTATGCCTGGCTGCGACAGAAACGGCCGACCCAACATCCCTTGCTGCACTATGGTCTGATTGGGCTGCTAGTTGTCGGCGGTTTGCTCACTTTGCTTACCACCTGGCACACCTACTTCAATATCTGGGTCAACGATCCCGAAGTACGCGCCGCCTATCAGGTAGAACTGGCCGAAGTCGGCCGTTACCTCAATGACAACCCGCCCCCGGAAGGAACCCGCGTTTATATTGCCTACAATTTTGTCACCGACTCAGCCCCCCAGACCTTCGCCTACTACAGCCACCAGCTTGTTACCTGGTTTGACAGCGCCACATCATTAGCCTGGCACGCAGGCGAGCCAGCCTGGTACTTTGTCACCCACAGCAAACCGCTCCCCCCGGAAACATTGGCCCAACTTAATGCCTTTGCCGACCCGGAGGATCAGTTCTTCGCCAATGGCGATCCAGCCTTCACCCTATACAAGCCATCCCAGAGCTTTGTCGTTTCCCAGCCAGAAAACACGGCCGTCACCGCCTTCCACAACGGCCCAACCCTGCTGGGCTTCGATATGCCCGAAACCGTATTTCGGGGCGATACCATTCCCGTCCTGCTTCATTGGGCTATCCCCGACGACCAGCAGCCCTTGCCCAACGAGCTAACCAATGTCCAGCTCTTTTTGGAAGACAGCACCGGCAATCTATGGGGCCAGGCCGAGAAGCTGCTGGGCTACCCGCAGGCCAATTGGCGGCCCGGCGACCAGTTTCTACAGCTTATTCCGCTGGAAATTCCCCAGGGAATGCCGCCCGGAGCCATCTACCTGCGCTTTGGCCTGCGAGACTGGCAGGGCCAGCCCTATGAAACGGCCGACAGCGAGCCAGAGAAAAGCGGCCCCTTCCTGGTACGCAGCCGTCCCATGACCAACATCACCCTGGAGCCAGATACCCCGGTCTTTGATGGTGTTCTGGCCCTGCAAGGCCACACGT
>JBAPRX010000476.1:0-2907 GCA_049281335.1 Promineifilaceae bacterium (SeqCode) | reverse complement strand
ACAGCGGACGGCGTCAATCACGACCCCGGCCGAGTTGGGGGAGTCCCAAACTTCTAGTTTTAATTCCAATTGGAGCGGGACGTTGCCAAAAGCCTGTCCTTCCATCCGAATGTGGCACCATTTGCGGTCGGTTAACCAGGGAACGTAGTCGCTTGGCCCAACGTGGACGTTCTCGGCTCCCAGGTCGTATGGCAACTGGCTGGTGACGGCATTGGTTTTTGAAATTTTCTTTGATTCAAGCCGCTCGCGTTCCAGCATGTTGTAGAAGTCCATGTTGCCACCGAAATTGAGCTGATAGGTCCGGTCCAGATGGATGCCCCGTTCCCGGAACAGATTTGTCAAAACCCGATGGGTGATAGTTGCCCCAAGCTGGCTCTTGATATCGTCACCAATGATGGGCAGTCCTCGTTCCTTGAAACGAGCTGCCCAATAGTCCTGACTGGCAATGAAAACGGGAATACAGTTGACCAAAGCACAACCCGCTTCCAATATTTGCTCGACATACCATTTGGTTGCCATCTCGGAGCCGACCGGTAGATAGCTGACAACTACGTCGGTTTTTGTTTCCTTGAGAATCCCAACGATGTCATCGGTTGGGCCTTCCGCTTTTTCGACAACCTGCTTCAAATACTTACCCAGGCCATCGTGGGTCATGCCCCGGTAAACGGGAACGTTCAGGCGGGGGACATCGGCAAATTTGATGGTGTTGTTGGGATATGCCCAGATGGCTTCGCTTAAATCTTTGCCCACTTTTGTGGTGACAACATCAAAAGCGGCCGTAAATTCAATATCACGAATGTGATAGCCACCCAGGTTGACGTGCATCAGGCCCGGCACTTCTGCATCTTCCGGTGCATCTTTGTAATACTCAACACCCTGTACGAAGGATGAGGCGCAATTACCGACGCCGATTATGGCCACACGCACTTTCTTATTTTCTTTAGACATTAAAGTAGCCTCCTTGCTAACTTGTTTGTTTGGTATCTGCTTTTTTGAATTTGGGTTCTTCTGGATATCTTAGGACATTCTGGATTGCATCAAACGTTAAGCGAACCACAGCCAGTATTAGGCATTAACACTTAACGGCCTGATGCGTTTCCAAAGAGCCAAAATTTGTTATGAGAGTTCAATCTCCTGCCAAGCGATTACCTGATTAATAATATTATCCAGACAGCACTGGGGAACGACACGGCCGATACGGTCGTTGAATCCTCTATTTCCATGTATTAATAGTGCCTGGAGCGTTAAATTGTATCAAAGTATGACCGGTCTGCATGGTATATCAGGATTTTCTCTTCCGAATGGTAGATTTGATGCGGTTCCAGGTCTCTTTTACCGAACCTAGATCGTTACCGGTCATTTGTTGGGGACTATACCTTGCTTTAAGAAAAGCATCTGTAATGTTCTCAACTTCCATAGTTGCTTCGGGCCATTCTTCCTTTAGTTCGGCCGCATATTCCGAAGGTGTCACACTCTTTCCTCGTTCGACCCCTTTTTCTTCGGCGCGACGAACGATAGAAAGGTAATAGTACCGTATTTTTTCGCGGGGGGATAGGGAACGGAAAGACGGCCGACCCGACAGGAGGGGCCTGCCAATTGGTTTTTCAGTTATTTGGAGCCGTTCACGAATGGATTGTTCAAAATGTTGAACCTGTCGTTCGAAGCCGTGCCAGAGGGAGCGGAACCAGGTACGCAGCCTGGTCCAGGTCACGGAAAGGAAGGCGAAGAAACGGCCACCGGTTATGGGGACGCCGCGCCCTCTCAGGAAAAAGATAACGGCCGCGATCACGGCCACAATGACGATAAGCCAAAATATCGTGCCCCATAAGGGGGTTGGTGTCTTTTCTGGTAAGGGGTCGAAAACGAGTTGTTCGGGAACAATACCTGTCAGATCAAGCGGATCGGGCTGCTGATTTGTACCGGGTTTCATAAAAATTGAGATGAACAAAGCGAGTATGACGGACAGGAGTAAAAAGACGAGGTTGATGATGGCAATGACAACCAGGGTGATAAATTGCAAAATGCGTGAAATGGCGAATGTGGAGCCAATGGGGAGGAAGGCCGCAATGGCTGCGATGATGCCAATTAAGGCGGCGCTTGCCCGATTCCAGGTGCGGTTCATCTTCTGATCCAGCCTGGTGTCTTGTAACAGCCAGCGGCTTCGCAGCACTGCCAGTTGGCCCTGTCCTGCCAGCCACAGACCACCGATGAAATAGGTAAGCAACGCACCTAACATGGCCGGTGGAAGCCCTAAACGGCCGATTGTTTTTATGGCGACGCCGTTGTTATCCAAGGTGGATAGATCGAATGTGGTCAGGGTTGCGAATATGCCTACTATTACCCCGCCTGCCACCCATTGTCTGAAAAAGCCTCCCAATATACTTTTACGATCTTTTGGGAGTGGCCGTTCTAGCTGGTAGCGCTCATGTCCCGTTTTGCTGTAATACCTTAATTCCTCAAAATCCAACTGTAAATTGCTGAAGGTTTTGGTCATGGTTATTGTCTGCTGCCAGGCGAAGAAGAGCAGGAGGCAAAACACGAAATACATTGGGTCTATGAAGGTGGATGGCTCGAATAGGAAGCCGGTCAGATCGTTGCTGGATGGTAAATCCACTACGAAGAGCCAGGTGAAGAGGCGAAGAAAGAGGAATATGACCGTGATTTCGGCCGCCCGGTAGGTGAGGTTGCCTACTTTGCGCTCCGTCACTGTTAGCCAGCGGGTGGTCAGGATGCCTTCGGCCGAAACGAGGAGGATGAGCCAGGGCAGCGACTGCCACTTGTTTTGAGAGAAGATGGTTTCCAGCAGGATAATCGGCCCGGTGAACATTGCCAGTATTATCAAGGCAATTACTACCGGTTGTAGGTATTTCTCCTGCCACCCACCTAAATTGTGGGTGGGAATTCCTG
>JBAPRX010000475.1:0-7854 GCA_049281335.1 Promineifilaceae bacterium (SeqCode) | reverse complement strand
TAATGGTCTTTCGTCCCCTGGCATTCTATTTGTACGGCAAACTCTCCCAATTGGTTTCGTTATCGATGAGCTGGTTCTTGTTGCCCAACTCAGTTTAGATGGGGAATACCAAGACCAAATGAAGTTTATCCCCTTAGATTGACCCTAACAGTCCAACTAATCTAGACATGCCTAATAATTAAGTAGGCGGTAAAAACTAACCCAAAGAAAACCTGCTCCGAATCACCATATATTCACACCAACAATAGGCAAAAATTTGTGCTAATTCGTGGAAATTAGTGGCTAATCTTTTTGAAAAACCCACACATACAAAAAAGGTCAATATGACCCCTTACAACCCCCTCACCGACCATATCCTCCAACAACTTTCGGCCGTTCTCCCCCCAACCAGCCTCTCCACGGCCGAATCCGAACGCCAACTGCGCTCCCACGATATGTCCCACCACCCGGCGCGGCTGAGCGATGTTGTTATTTGGCCCGAAACGGCCGAACAGACCGCTGCCATCCTCCAAATCGCCAACCAAAACCACATCCCCGTCACCCCCTGGGGAGCCGGGTCATCGCTGGAAGGCAACCCCATTCCCCTCTTCGGCGGCATCCTGCTCTCAATGGAGCGCATGAACCAGATCATCATCCTCCATACCGACGACTTCCAGGTAACGGTCCAGCCCGGCCTGGGCTACAAAGACCTCAACGCCTCCCTGGCCCGATCCGGCCTCTTCTTCGCCCCCGACCCCGGCGCAAACGCTTCTATCGGCGGCATGTTAGCCAATAACGCCGCCGGAAGCCGCACCGTCAAATACGGTGCAACCAAAGACAACGTCCTCGCTCTCCAGGTCGCCCTGGCAGACGGCCGACTCATCCACACCGGCTCCCGTTCCATCAAACAGTCCGCAGGCTACAACCTCACCCAACTGTTCGTCGGCAGCGAAGGCACGCTGGGCGTTATCACCGAAGCCACCTTGAAACTCGCGCCCATCCCCACCTTCATGAGCAGCGTCGTCGCCAACTTTGAAACCGTCGCTTCGGCCGTTGAAACGGTCGTCGCTATTCGGGGCAGCGGACTGGATGTTGCCGCCCTCGAATTTCTGGACGACAAATCTTCCGCCCTCGCCACGCGGGAAGAAGGCGTCCCCTGGGGCGAAAAGTCCACCCTGCTGATGGAAATCCACGCCGCCCACCCCGAAACGGCCGAACTAGACATTGCCCTCATTCGAGAGATTTGCGAAGAGATAGGAGCTGTCCGTATTTGGACCACCACCGATACGGCCGAACGCAAAAAGATGTGGGAAACACGCCACCATCTCTTTGAAACAATGATTCGGGTCTTTCCCGGTTACAAGTGGCAAATCATGGACGTCGCCGTCCCCGTCAGCGCCTTCCCCAAACTCGTGGCACAGGCCAGAGAAACATTACAGTCCCTAGACCTGGCAGGCTTCATGATCGGCCACGCCGGAGACGGCAATCTACACGTCAATGTCCCCTATAAGGATGAAGCAGCTAAACAGACCGCCCTCCGAGCCAACGATGCTATTGTCGAAAGAGCCATTGCCCTGGACGGAACGGCAACGGGCGAACACGGCGTCGGCATCGGCAAGGCCAAATTTATGGAACGAGAACACGGAACGGCCGTCACCCTCATGCAAGCCCTCAAACACCTCCTCGACCCCAACAACATCCTCAACCCCGGAAAGATATTCGTGTAATTCGTGTAATTCGTTGCTAACCTCTCTGCAAAATCGTCTTTAGGGAACCTGGAATATTATGTTTGGTCTGATTGTTTTCCCACAATTGCAGCTCGGCCGTCTCCCCTTCCTCCCCAACAATCCAGACAACGATCCCACTTAGCCGCAGAAAATACTTGAAGAAATCGGCCGACTTCACATACCCATAACGGCCGAACAACCCCTCATCCTTCCGTTCCGCCCGATCCTTAAGCTGCGTCATTGCCTGTTCGATGTCCAGAAAACGGCCGAATGTTTCGTCCACCACGACCAGCAGCACATTCACCATTCCCGGCCGCATCTGCCCCAGCTTGTCGCAAACCGTATCCATCAGCCGAACGGCCGCCTGCTGCGAATCAAACCCCGGTAAATCCGCCTCCCCCGCCGCCTGTTCTATGCCCTCTGGGTGAATCCGGGTCACCTCCACATTAAACGTCATTGACTTAAAACCAACGCCAAAGTCAGGGCCGCGTGTCTTTTCGCTCCCATATGGCTCATACGTCACCGTAAACCGTTTCCGCCGCACCAGCCAATACCCAACCGCCAACTCCGCCCTCAAATCCTCAATCGCCGACTCACTCTGCGTAATCCGAATCTTCTTGCGAATCTTATTCCGATAACTGGTCACAAACACCTTAAACCGCCGTGACGCCCCAAGCCACTGTGCCATCTGACCGGTCAACAGATGCGGCTTCTCATCAAACAGATACCCCAACAACTGCTCATTCATGGCTGAAATCATACCAGATATGTCCCCCCACCACATCCTTATGAGTTGCAAGAAGCAAGTTGCAGGTTGCAAATTGCAAGTCATCGCTCCGTAAGCTCATTCCCTTGCTAACTTGCTTATTTGCTCCCCGACCCGTTAACCATTCACAGTTCACCAATTCACCAATTAATTATTAGCTCCCTCTTCTGCCTCCGGCGTCGCCTGTCCCACATCTGTATTCTGGAACGTCAGCCGCCAGCCGCCAGGAAGCCCGCCATCACCCTCATCACAATCCTCAATCCGCAGCCCGCTAACCTCCGGACTGCCATCCGCCAGAGAAACAGAATAAGAAACCTCTGGCGACATCTGAAAATCACCATACCCCATTCCCAACTCCGGTTTAAACCCCGTAAAGAAATGATCCGTCCCCTCGTTCCACCGGACGATCACCTCGACTCCAGGAAGCTGTTCCAGAAAAGCATCCACCACCACCACCTCAATACGCGGCGCTGGGGTATCTTCATTACACACCCGTTCCTGTCCCAACAGCCGGTAAACGGGAACGGCCGTTGGCTGTGCCGGAATCGTTGGCGTCGAAGTGGGGGCCGGTGTCTGTGTTGGCGGCCGAGTATTGGTTGGCGTTGGTGAAAGCGTTGGCGTTGGCGATTCGGCCGCAAAGGTTGGGGTAGGCGTTGCCGTTGCCCCCGTAACCGGCCCAAACACCGCCATCGCCGGGCTGGACACGCCCAACTGCGCCGCCAGCAAAGCCAGGTGGTTCATCACCGGGGCCGGTTTCCCCTCCCGCAAATACTGTTCAAGCTGGTCAGCAACCGTCTGAGCAATCGCATCATCGTCCAAAGCCGCCAACCGTCCCTCAGCCTTCTCCCAATCCCCCGTCGCAGCATAACTCTCGCTAACCAGGAAAATATACTCTGTCTTATCTGCCTCCCGCAGCCGTGCCGGGCTGGCATTCCGGTATACCGTTGGACTCACCACCCAGGCATAATAAAGCGCCCCTATCAGCCCAACCAAAAGCCCTGCAAAAAAAAGGCTCGTTGGGCCAAACCGTGATGACTTCTCATAATCCTCTGCCAGTTCCGACCGGGGTGTAAACCGTCTGCTCCGCATAGCTAATGCTCCCTCACGAAGAGTCCCCGTCTGCTGCCGGTAAATAAGGGGTCATCGCCGGGGAAGACAGTCCCATATCATGAGCGAGCAAAACAAGCTGGCGGATCTCCGTCTCGTCCCCATTTTCCAGAATGTAATCCACTGCCTGATCCAACACCCAGCCATTGATATCCTCTTTTCCCAGGTGACTCAGCCTGCGCCGCGCCCCTGCTAAATCCCCATCCAGCGAATATGTAGCGGCAATCATAAGGGTGTAATCTCGCTGATAGCTTTCTTCCAAAATTGTCGGGTCCGCTTCTGTAAACTCTGTCGGCCAGGCCACCCAGCCCAAAAACAGACCCAATGCTACCCCGAAAAGCAGCCCCAAACCGACCCATAAAATGTTTCTTACTCGCCCTTTCATCTCATCATCCTAACCAATTACCAAATAAAAAAGAGGCTCTCACTATGTAGCGAGCAACCCCTTTATTTGTCCGGCTTGGGGCGGAGGTTTATAATCCGCAGCGATTATTGAATCATTGTGCCGAAGGTGGGAATCGAACCCACACTCCCGAAGGAACACGAGTTTGAGTCGTGCGCGTCTGCCAGTTCCGCCACTTCGGCCAATTGCGCGAGTATAAAACAAGCCTAAAATTCTGTCAATGGATGAACCCAAGCTAATAAAACAGGCTCAAAGAGGTGATGTACAAGCGTATAACACATTGGTTCTTCACTATCAGGATATGGTTTATAATCTCGCCTATCGCATCATGGGCGAACCGGGAGCCGCTGCCGATGCCACCCAAGAAGCATTTATCTCCGCCTATAAATCCTTAGGTCGTTTCCGAGGCGGCAGCTTCAAGTCCTGGCTGCTCCGTATCGTCACCAACGCCTGTTACGACGAACTCCGCTACCGAAAACGCCGTCCTCAATCCTCCCTGGACGAAATAACTGAAGAGAACGAATCCTCGGCCATCCTTGAAAGTCAGAAAAGTGTTGGGCCGGAAGACCACCAACAGCAAACGGAACTGGTTCAGGCCATTGAAAACTGCCTCGACGACTTACCCGAAGACCAGCGAATGGTAACTGTCCTGTGTGATATTGAAGGCTACGACTACAGCGAAATTGCCGAAATCATGTCCTCGTCTCTTGGGACAGTCAAATCAAGGATCAGCCGCGCTCGATCAAAGCTGCGTGATTGTCTACAGATGGCCGGGGAACTTTTACCGGCCCAATATCGTCTATAAGGTACAGGAATCTTTAAGGAATGAAAGTACAGGAGGTAATCGGGTAATTATGTAACTGCGTAACTGCCTGAGAATTTCCCGAATTTGCCGGGACGACAAACTCGTCCTGATTAAGACTTAAAATGTTTGACTTTATACGAAATTTAACGAAAAGTGAAGAGGAAAAGCTGCAAGAGACGTTAAGCGCGTATCTTGACAATGCCCTCACACCTGCTGAAAGAGCAGCCTTTGAAACGCGATTAAGCGCTGACCCCACACTCCGCGCCAGCCTGGAACAACAGCAGCAGATCAAACAAAATGTGGGCCAGTTGCCCCGGCTCCGTGCGCCCCGCAACTTTACCCTGGACCCGGCAGCCTACGGCCGTCCCACTTCCCAAACAGTTTTCAACCTTTACCCGGTGATGCGGGGGGCAACTGCGTTGGCGGCCATTATGCTCATCTTCCTCTTCTCATTGCAGTTCTTCACATCGGCCGGCTTAGGCTCAAAATCTACTGCCGGAGCGCCTGCGGCCGTATTCAACCAGACTGAATCAGCGTCCGATATGACCGTTGATGGTGGAGAAACGGCCGAAGAACCCGCCGCCGCTCCTGAAATCGTGAGAGAAGAGGCTGGAGAAACGGCCGTTGCTGCGGATGAAGCCGCAGAAGCAGAAGTGGCAGAGGCAGAAGACGCATTGGCCCCTCCGGCCGAGGAAGCTGCGGAAAGCGCTCCTGAAACTGCTGCCGGGGCTGTCGCCGACAGTTCCTCGGTTCAGGCAACCGAACAACCCCTAACCGCAACAGTAGAAGTAGAAACTGAATCGGCCAATACAGTAACGACAACGATGCAAAATCCGGCACCAACCATCACGCTGCGTACCAGCCCGACGACGACACAGAGTTTATACTCTAGCACCGATGTTGTTGGCAGCGATGAACTCATTCCAACTGTTGAATCGCAAGAGGTGAAAGCGGTCGAAAAATCACCCATCTCGACCCTGAGCCTCCTTCAAATTGGGTTGGGCGTTCTCTTCATCATCCTACTGGCCGCGACTTTAATCCTTCGGAGACAATTATAACCATGTCCACCCCTCCCAGCGCCCCAACCGAAATTCGATTCTGTTCTCACTGCGGGAGCGAAATGGAAACACGCATCGTCAGCGGCCGTCCGCGCCGCGCCTGTACCGTTTGTGACTTCGTTCACTTCACCGACCCAAAAGTGGGTGTTGGGATCATGGTGATGAATGAGGGAAAGCTTCTGCTGGTGCGGCGGGTGATGAACCCTGAAAAAGGTAAGTGGAGCATTCCTGCCGGATTTTTGGACTATGGAGAAGACCCTAAGGAGACGGCCGTTCGGGAAGTGTTAGAGGAAACCAACCTGACCGTTGAGATTACCGGGCTGGTGGATGTCTACTACAATCCAAATGCCATTACAAGCGGCGGGGCGTCTGTCTTTATCCTGTATCGTGCTAATTTAATCGGTGGAACGTTAAAGGCGGGGGACGATGCTGAAGCCGCGAAATTCTTTGGGCCGACCGACCTGCCGGAACTGGCTTTTACCAGCACCCTGGATGTGGTTCAAACTATCTGGCGGCCAAAAGAGCCATCAACAGAATAAACCCCAGGAATGAGATCAGTAAGAACAAAATAACAAATACAACCGTCCAGGAAACCTGGGCGTCTGATTCAGCTTTTGCCGCGTCATAATGTCGAGGCCGAACGGCCGTTGTGGTTCCCGGTTCCGGCCTGATAGCCGGGGCCAATTCGGCCATCATCTCCTGAGTTAGCTCCACATCCTCCGGGCTGTCCATCGCCTCCGACAGAAAACGAACCAGGTCATCAGTAAATCCAACCGGAAGCGGTTCCGCTTGCGAAACGGCCGCAGCGTCATCCGGCTCCGCACCAGGCGTGTCCATCGCAGCCACCTGCTGTAAAGTCAAAGCAACGCCATTCGAGTGGTCATTCCGAACAGTCCCGACGCCATCTTTTTCCTGGAATTCCAACGGGGCAATTCGCTGGACCCAATCCGGGAGGTCGGCCGGAACCAGATTGGCGGCCTGGGCGCGTTTCTTGATGTCTTCCAGAATAGGGGCCAGGGCGGTGTGGCTCGGCCGTTGGTCAGTCAGAATTTCGATATCTCTGGCTAACAGATAATAGGTAGCCTGGCGGGTATCAAATGCAAGATGCCCACCAGCCCGGATCATGTCGCCTTCATTGAGCGCAACCTCTTGCTGAAGTCGCTCTGAAAGCTGGCAGCGCAGCATATGTTCATTTTCGGAGATGTAGAAGAAAGAACGGCCGTCCTCCCCATCAGCATTCGTCAAATTTGCCACCTTGCCAACAACAAAGACAAGACCGAGTGGGAATTCGGCCGGCAACTGCAAGGCCATGCGCTTATTCAGACGGCTGACAGAGATGTCCATAGTTCAAATTATAAAGCAAATTATCACGAGTGACTAAAAATTTTCCGATTTATTTGACGAAAAGTAATCAAAGATGCTATACTTTTAGGTCTGTAAGCTACAGGCACGTTGACCGGATAAGGCAAATATAGATATAATATTAGCCCATTCGGGCCGACGTAGCTCAATTGGCAGAGCGATGCTCTTGTAAAGCATAGGTTATGGGTTCAAGTCCCATCGTCGGCTTAAAACTATCATTGAGGGTCAGTGTCCCGAGTGGCAAAGGGGGCGGACTGTAAATCCGCTGGCGATAGCCTTCGTAGGTTCGAGTCCTACCTGGCCCATTGGAAACATTACAATAGATTGATAGCGACACATTTTGCCCACGTAGCTCAGTCGGCAGAGCGCATTCTTGGTAAGAATGAGGTCATGGGTTCAAATCCCATCGTGGGCTTTTACCCCGTTTGCCCAATCTTGTATAATAGGGTAACGGGGTTTCTTATGAATGGGCAGTAACTGGCTCAAGTAGTATTGGAAACAAGTGAAAATCGTTTTATTTTTGAATTTGGTGAGAAGGAACTATGGGCAAGGAAAAATTTACACGAGATAAGCCACATTTGAATATTGGGACCATCGGGCATATCGATCATGGGAAAACGACCCTGACGGCAGCCATAACCAAAACC
>JBAPRX010000474.1:0-2853 GCA_049281335.1 Promineifilaceae bacterium (SeqCode) | reverse complement strand
ATCATGTTAAGAATAAGTAGATTACTATTCGTAATGGTACTAGGTATCATGCTGTTGGTCATTGTGTCGGGATCAACAAATGCCCAAAGGAACCAGATTTCTCCTGATGATTCTCAAAGTTCCATTCATCCGACCATTTCGAATCTTAACCTCTCCTTTGAGAATAATGCAACGGCGATGTTATCTGGGGAGGTGTTTATACCTTTAGCTTTTAGCCCTTATCCTCAAGGTACGTTTTTAGGCAAAATAGTGTTTGTTACATATCGGTCCGGGACTGCCCGTTCAGAACTCTTCATTATGAATGCGGATGGTTCCAATCAAACTCCACTTGTACAAGATAGTGCTAACAATTTCAGTGCGGATTGGTCTCCCAACAACTCCCACATTGCTTTTACAAAACAAACTGATCCAAATGATTTTGAGACCTCAGAAATATACTCAATGAATGCCGACGGGACCAGTCAAATTAACCTGACTAATAACGACACCTTCGATGGCTCCCCTGTTTGGTCCCCGGATGGAACCAAGATCGCTTTTTTGTCCTATCGAGACGGTCATTTCAATGTTTACGTGATGAACAGTGACGGATCAAACCCGGTCCAATTAACAACTTCAAGCTATCACAAATATGACCCAACATGGTCGCCTGACTCCAATCGAATTGCTTATCTTGAACAATCAGAGGGATATTATCGGATAATGATTATGAATGCGGATGGATCCAATCCAGGGGAAATTCATTCATCAGAAGATCTAAACTTCACCGGGCTAACCTGGTCACCGGATGGATCAAAGTTTGCATTTTCAAGCAGGTTAAGCGGGGATATTGAGACCAGCAATATTTTTACTATCTTTGCGAACGGGGCTAATTTGAAACAGCTAACCTTCCAACCCAACAATGTCTACCCCTCTTGGTCGGCCGATGGGTCTCAACTCGCCTATGCTAATTACGAGCCATATTCAAATTACTCAGAGATCTTTGTGATGAACACAGATGGTAGTTCACCAGTCAACATTACTCAACATCCAAAATTTGATGGTGGCCCTGCCTGGTCAAAATAGAAACGAAGAACGTCAACCTTCGGCCGAACTTATATTTAAACAAAGACGGAAAGCAAACGCCTCTTTCGAAAAAGCGTGTTGGTGGATGGTGCCTTCCTGGTATTCCTATAACTTATTCATGAATTGGAAGACCCGATCATTGTGTTCGGGGAGGTTTTCGTGGGCGAAGTCGGGGTAAATATCGGCCGTCTTTGGCGAACTGATATTATTATAAGCGGCAAATTGGGTGGATGGGGGGCAGATTTCGTCCAGGAGGGTGATGCTGAACAGGACTTCGGCCGTTATGCGAGGACTCAGGTGGTGAACGTCAATATAGCCCAGCTTTTCAAATATCTGATACTCCCGTTTATGAAGTGGGTCAAAGCGGCGGAAATAGTCGCGGAGTTCCTGATAAGCGCCCTTATCCAGGTTCAGCTCCCAGGTCCGTTGAAAATCACTGAGGAAGGGGAAGGTTGGGGCTGCCTGGCGAATACGTGGTTCAAGGGCAGCACAGGCCAGCGTCAACCCGCCGCCCTGACTGCCACCCATTGCCCCGATGCGTTCCGGGTCGACTTCTGGCAGCGACATGACAATACGGGCCAGTTGGACCGTATCAAGATAGGCATGGCGAAAGAACAGCTTTTCCGGCGGATCGTCCAGGCCGCGAACGAATTGGCCTTGTTTCGTCCAGCCTGTTGTCACGACTGTGTCCTGCGATAAGCCACCTTGCCCGCGTACATCCAATGCGGCAACGGTAAATCCCTCGCCAACATAATTTAGATGGTCTGACCAATCACCCGAACCGCTCCCATACCCGTGAAATTTCAAAATGGCCGGACCAGGGTCTTTTGCTTGACGTGGTCGAAGCAGCTTGGCGTGTATTCGCGCCCCCCCGGTTCCGTTAAAGTAGAGATGGTGGCAAACGGCGGTCCGGCATTGAAAATCGGCCGAAACCAGCTCGACTTCCGGGGCTTCACTATCCAACTCTGCCAATGCTTGCTTCCAAAACGCATCAAAATCGGCCGGACGGGGATTGATCCCGCGATATTCCTTAAGTTGTTCAAGTGAAAAATCGTCAATTGTTCGGGGCATGGTGGATATATTCTCAACTGGTATGGAAAGATCAATAAAAAGGGGGAGGTCAGACTAAGATGGCACGAACCTTCAATTGTATATCTGAGAGTGCCGAGATGTTTAAGATGTCACCGCTATCTTTTCGCTCAATAGTCATATACCCCTCAGCCGTCGGTTTGCGGTAGGTTGTGATATGTTGGGCATTTAGATCAATGATCCAAAGCTCAATAATCCCTGCCTGAGCATAGAGGTTAGCTTTTACGGCCGAATCATAAGCCAAAGAGCTGTCAGAAATCTCAATGACCAACAAAACATCTTCCGGTTCGGGGTGGGCATCTTCATAGAAGTCAGCCCGTTCTTGTAGAATGGCAAGGTCTGGTTCCGGTTCGGAATATTGGCTGAGGTGAATGGGGTTTTGAATGCTCAAAATGGCACGTTCGGCCAGTTGGCGGTTAAGCAAACTGGTCAGGCGGTTCACGATACTGGCATGTTTGGGGCCGACTGGACTCATTGTGACGATCTCTCCCTTGATTAACTCAACCCTGTCATCGGCCGTGAGGATACCTGTTTCAGCCATTCGGTAGTATTCTTCTACAGTAAAAAGTCTTCGATTTGTATCGGTAATCATCATTTGCCTCAATAATAATTTTACACTAAAAAGGGTGAGATGAATAATAACGATAGAACAGGAACGGCCGACATCAATGGCGCACAACTTTATTATGAAGTCAAAGGAGA